>NZ_CP114904.1:2130000-2432222 GCF_027497215.1 Micromonospora sp. WMMD812
ATCGAGGAGGCGAGCGCCGATCGCGTGCTCATCCGGTGGGCGGTTCGCCCGGAGCTGCACCAGCCGTTCGGCATCCAGCACGGCGGGGTGTACTGCTCGGTGGTGGAGACGGCGGCCAGCGTCGGCGCCTCGCTGTGGTTCGGCGACCGCGGGACGGTCGTCGGAGTGTCGAACCAGACGGACTTCCTGCGCGCCGTCCGGGACGGCGAGCTCACCGCGGTCGGCACGCCGGTGCACCGCGGCCGTAGCCAGCAGCTCTGGCAGGTGGTGATCAACGACGGCGACGACCGGCTGGTCGCCCGCGGGCAGGTCCGACTGCAGAACCTCTCCCGCACCGCGTAGCCGTCGGCCGGCCGGTCCGCCGCCCGAGAGGCGCCGCGGACGGCCGGAGGCGGAGGGGTCGGCCGGCGTGCGCCCGCGCCTGCCCGGTTTGCCGGAACGAGGGTGGTTCGCGCGGTTATCGTCGCGTCGATGACACCACCCGCCCCCGACCCGCCGTGAGGAGACTCCTCGCCGCGACGCTCGGCATCCTCTCCGCCGTGGGTGGCTTCGTGGACATCGGCGACCTGGTCGCGGCGAGCCAGGCCGGCGCCCGGTTCGGGATGGGCCACGCCTGGGTGCTGCTGGTCGGCGTGGTGGGCATCTGCGCGTACGCTGAGATGGCCGGTCGGATCGCGGCGGTGAGCGGCCGAGCGGTCTTCGACCTGGTCCGGGAGCGGCTCGGCGCCCGCGTCGCGCTGCTGAACCTGGCCGCGTCGTACCTGGTCACGGTGCTCACCCTGGCGGCGGAGCTGGGCGGCGTGGCACTGGCCCTGCGGCTGGCCTCCGGGCTGCCGTACCTGATCTGGGTGCCGGTCGCCGGTTTCGCGGTGTGGCTGGTGCTGTGGCGAATGCGGTTCCCGCTGATGGAGCGGGTCTGGGGGCTGGCCGGGCTGGCCCTGGTGGTGTTCGCGATCGCGTTGTTCGCCCTGCCCACCGACTGGGCCGCCCTGGCCCGGGGTGCAGTGCAGCCGGCGGAGGCCGGTTTCGGCTGGGGCGCGTACTGGTTCGTGGCGGTGGCGCTCTTCGCCTCCACGGTCAGCCCGTACGAGGTGGTCTTCTTCTCCTCCGGCGGGGTGGAGGAGCGGTGGAGCGCCGCGGACCTGGCCGACGCCCGGTCCAGCGTGCTGATCGGGTTCCCGGTCGGCGGCTTCCTCGCGCTGTCGCTGATCGCCACCGCGACGGTGGTCTTCCACCCGTCGGGGGCGTCGCTGGACCGGCTCGACCAGGTCGCCGAGCCGGCGGTGCTGGCGTTCGGGGCGGTCGGTCTGGCGGTCGCGGCGCTGGCGTTCTTCGCGGTGACCTTCGGCGCCGCGCTGGAGACCGGGCTGTCCGCCGCGTACTCCGCCGCCCAGTACTTCGGCTGGCAGTGGGGCAAGCGGGTCAGCCCCCGGGAGGCCGCTCGGTTCCACACGGTGCTGCTGGTGAGCATCCTGCTGGGGGTGCTGGTGCTGCTCACCACGGTCGACCCGATCGCGCTCACCGAGTACATGCTGATCGTGAGCGCGGTGGCGCTGCCGCTGACCTACCTGCCGATCCTCATCGTCGCCAACGACCGGACGTACCTCGGCGACCGGGTCAACGGCCGGCTGCTGAACCTGCTCGGGGCGGTGTTCCTTCTGCTCATCGTGGCGGCCTCGGTCGCCGCGATCCCGCTGGCGATCACCACGAGGATGGGACAGTGAGGCTCCAGTTGGGCCGGCAACTGCTGGACCGCCAGCTCGTCGACGTCGACGGGCGGCTGGTCGGCAAGGTCGACGACGTCGAGTTCGCGCTGGACGACGACGGCGTGCCGTACGTGCGGACCCTCCTGGTCGGGCCGGGCGCGCTCGGCGACCGGGTCGGCGGCCGGCTGGGGCGACTCCTGGTCCGGGCGGCCGAGCGGTTCGTCACCGACCGGCCGCTGGACGCGCTGCGAATCCCGTTCCACCTGGTCGACCGGGTGGACAGCGCCGTGCGCCTGCGCGCCCGCGCCGACGAGCTGCCGCCGTCGCCGGTGGAGGACTGGCTGCGCCGGCACCTGATCGAGCGGATCCCGGGGGCGGGCCGTGCGAGCGGGTGAGCTGCTCGGGCGGACCGCGTACGACCGGCGGGGCCGCCGGCTCGGCCGGGTGGTGGACCTGGTCGTGCGCGGCGGGTTTCCCGACGGCCGGCTCCGCCTCACCGACGTGGTGGTCACCGGGCACTGGTACGGCCGGCTCAGCGGGCGGCTGATCGGGCCGGAGCGGCACCCGTCCGGCCCGTGGGCGATCCGGCTGGTCGCGCACCGGCTGGCCCGCAGCACCCGGCTGGTGCCGATCGGCCAGGTCCGGCTGGAGCCGCCGGTGCCGGGCTTCCCCCGCCCACCCGGCGCCTGAGGCCGCCGCGGGTCGGCGCGGCCGTGGCGATCATGCAGTTGTGGTGGGGGACGGAAGCCGTGAACCGGTACAGGCAGGGCACCACAACTGCATGATCGACCGGGAAGGTGGGGTCAGCCTCGCGCCTCGTCGAGGGCCGGTTCGGCGTCCGGGTCCGTCTCGTCGGCGGCGGGGTCGGGAAGGCGGTGCAGCCGGACCTCGGTGATGGCCCGGTGGTCGATCCGGGCGACCTCCAGCCGCCAGCCGTCGATCGCGACGTCCTCGCCGGCCACCGTGGGAATGTGCCCCAGGCAGGCGAGCACCAGGCCGGCGATGGTCGTGTAGTCGCCGGCGGGCCGGCCGGCCAGCGTGACGCCGATGTCCGGAAGGTCGTGCACCGGGAAGGTGCCGGGCACCCGCAGCGCGCCGTCCGGATCGGTGCGCACCGCGCGTACGTCCCGATCGGTCTCGTCGTAGATCTCCCCGACGATCTCCTCGAGGATGTCCTCCAGGGTGACGATGCCGTCGACCGCGCCGCGCTCGTCGACCACCAGCGCGATGTGCTGGCGTTCGGCCTTGAACTGGCGCAGCGCGTCCACCACCGGCAGCGAGTCGGGCAGCAGCATCGGTGGGCGGGCGCACTCGTCCACCGGCCGGTCGTCCGGCACTCCGACGAGGTCCCGCAGGTGGAGGACGCCGACCGCGTCGTCCAGCCCGCCGTGCCGCACCACCGGCGCCCGGGAGTGCCCGGTGGCGGCCAGCACCAGCCGGGCCGCCTCGGCGGTCGTGCCGCTGTCCAGGCAGAAGACCTGCAGCCGGGGCACCAGCACCGCCCGCAGCCGCCGGTCCGCGATCTCCACCGCGCCGGCGATGATGGTCTGCTGTTCCTTGGTGAACCCGTGGTTGCCGGCGACGATGTCCCGCAGCTCGTCGGGGCTGATCTCGTCGCGCTGCGGGCTCGGGTCGAGCCCGACCAGGCGGACGACCAGGTCGCTGGTGGCGCCGAGGGCCCACACGGCGGGGCGGGTGAGGGTGGCGAGCAGGTCCAGCGGACGGGCCACCAGCAGCGCCCACCGCTCGGCCGACTGCATGGCGATCCGCTTCGGGGCGAGCTCGCCGAAGACCAGGGTGACGAAGGTCAGCGCCAGGGTGACCGCCACGATGGCGACCGGCTCGGCCGCGTCGCCGAGCGACCCGAGCAGCGGGACCAGCGGCTTGGCCAGGGAGACCGCGGCGGCGGCCGAGGCGAGGAAACCGGCGAGCGTGATGCCGATCTGGATGGTGGCGAGGAAGCGGTTCGGGTCCGTCGCCAGGCGGGCCAGCACCCGGCCGGCCCGGCTGGTGCGCTCCAGCCGCTGCACCTGGCTGTCCCGGAGCGAGACCAGCGCCATCTCGCTGCCGGCGAACACCGCGTTGAGGATGACCAGGACTCCGACCAGCGCCAGTTGGCCCCAGTAGCTCTGCACGCCCGGCTCTCCCTCGCACGACCGCGCCGGCGGCACCGGCGCCGCCGGCCGGAGGGCCCGGCCGGCGTACGCGCATCAGTGCCCAGCCGACCCGGCGGTGAATCCTCCCCGGGGCGGCAGCGGATCAGGCGGACGCGGCGGCCGGAGCCTTCGGCAGGTCGAGCACGTACGCCTCGCCCTCCCGGCGGAAGCCGAGGCGGTGGTAGTAGGGGGCGACCATGCCGGGCGGGCTGACCACCCGGCGGAAGCCACGGTCGGTGAAGAGGCGGCTGCGCCGGTAGACGAACTCCCCGGGGGTGAAGTCGCGGAACCGCTGGGTGACGTAGTCCAAGTCGATCTGGGCGACCCCGTGCGCCTCGGCGTGGGCGAGCACCACGCCGACCACCTCGTCGGCGCGGACCACCAGGAACGCCGAGCGGCCCGTCCCGTCGGCGCGCCCTTCACCGGCGGGCGGCTCGTCGGCGGGCGGCTCGTCGGCGCGCCGTCCACCGGCCGGCGGCTCGTCGGCGGGCCGGTCCTCCGGCGGCCAGTGGAAGCCGGGGTTGAAGCGGGCGATGTCGGCGGCGTGCACCCGCAGCGTGTGGGCCAGGAACTCGTCCCGGACGCCCACCTCGACCACCTGGTACGCCTCCTCGTCGTGCCGGGTGGCCAGCATCCGGCGCAGGTACCAGATGTTGATCACGGCCAGCACCACGTTCAGCCCGACCATCGGCCAGACGTGCACGGCGGCGTTGAAGAAGATCAGGATCAGACAGCCGAGCAGGTTCAGCGCACGCAGGCGGAGGATGCGGGTCTGCAGCAGGGACCAGACCAGCACCGCGGAGCCGACCCAGCCGAGGAGTTCCAGCCAGTTCACCCTACGAGGGTACGGCGTGCGCCGACGCCGGCCCGCCGGTCACGCGGCCCCCGACGGCACCTCGGTGAGCCGCCCCGCGTCCTCGCGGTACTCGGCGCCGGTGCGCGGGCAGACGTACCCGCCGCCGCCCTTGGCGACCAGCGGCTCACCCGCCAGCCCCACCCAGCCGACCCGGCGGGCCGGCACGCCGACCACCAGCGCGAAGTCCGGCACGTCCTTGGTGACCACGGCGCCCGCCGCGATCAGCGCCCACCGGCCGATCGTGACCGGCGCCACACAGACCGCCCGCGCGCCGATCGCCGCACCCTCGCCGACCACCACCCCGACCGCCGTCCAGTCCGCGCCGGTCTTGAGCCGGCCCTCCGGAGTCACCGCGCGTGGGTACTCGTCGTTGGTGAGCACCGCGGCCGGTCCGACGAAGACGCCGTCGGCCAGCTCCGCCGGCTCGTACACCAGGGCGTGGTTCTGGAGTTTGACGTTGTCGCCGAGGCGGACGCCGGGCCCCACGTACGCGCCCCGGCCGATGACGCAGTTCCGGCCGACCGACGCGTCCTCACGGATCTGCGCGAGGTGCCAGACCCGGGTGCCGGACCGGACGGTGGCCCGCTCGTCCACGTCGGCCGTCGCGGCGATCCGCACGTCGTCGCCCGGTGCCTCGGGGGCGTCGGTCATCGCTGTTTCCTCTCCGGTCGGCGCGGCCTCAGGGGGGTGGAACGGTAGACGCTCGGCGACACAGCCGATGTCGCCTAGCCGACGCAGTACGGGGAACCGACCGTCCGAGGAGGGCGGACGGACCGAAGGGACCCATTGACCCGACGGCACCGCCGGATTTCCGTCTGCGCTCTGGCGTAGCCGGCGACGATCTCGATAGCTTGCCGGACGGACGTCGTCCACCCACTTCCCCCTTCGCGTACGCGTCCTTTCCCCTCTAGCGAAACGGATGTCCGTGAACGCATCGCATGCTGCCACCGACGAACCGATCGGTGTGGCCGTCGTCGGGGCCGGCTACTGGGGTCCGAATCTCGTCCGCAATTTCCAGTCGTCCACCGACTTCCGGCTGCGCGCGCTCTGCGACCTCGACGTGGGCCGGGCCCGGCGGGTGCTCGGCGACTACTCGACGGTGCGGGCCACCGACGACCTGGCGAGTGTGCTGGCCGACGACACGGTGCGGGCGGTGGCCGTCGCCACCCCGGCCGGCACCCACCTCGAGGTGGCGACCGCGGCGCTGCGGGCCGGCAAGCACGTGCTCGTGGAGAAGCCGCTCGCGGCCAGCTTCGCGCAGGGCCGGGCGCTGGTCGCCGAGGCCGAGCGGCGGGGCCTGTCGCTGATGTGCGACCACACCTACTGCTACACGCCGGCGGTGCTGCGCATCCGCGAGCTGCTGCACGGCGGGCAGCTGGGCGAGCTGCAGTACCTCGACTCCGTACGGATCAACCTGGGGTTGGTCCAGCGCGACATCGACGTGATGTGGGACTTGGCGCCGCACGACCTGTCGATCCTCGACTTCATCCTCCCGCCGGGCGTCGCGCCGGTCTCGGTGGCCGCGCACGGCGCGGACCGGATCGGTGCGGGCCGGGCCTGCGTCGCCTACCTGACGCTGCACCTCAACACCGGCGCGATCGCGCACATCCACGTCAACTGGCTCTCCCCGGTGAAGATCCGCACCACGATCATCGGTGGCTCGAAGCGGACCCTGGTCTGGGACGACCTCAACCCGAGCCAGCGACTGTCCATCTTCGACCGTGGGGTGGACGTGGCGTCGGCCGAGGAGCTCGGCGACGAGCAGCGCCGGGACATGCTGGTGTCGTACCGCTCGGGCGACATGGTCGCGCCGGCGCTGACCGAACGCGAGGCGCTGCGCACCATGGTCGAGGAGTACGCCCGCTCGATCCGCAGCGGCACGCCCGCGCTGACCGACGGTCGGGCCGGGCTGCGGGTGATCGCCGTCCTGGAGGCCGCCTCGCGGAGTCTCGCCGATGGCGGTCGCCTGGTCGACCTCGACGAGTGGGTCGACGCGTGAGCACATCGTCGGACCGGGTGCGTCGGCCGGCGCCGGCCCGGAGCGGAGCGGAGGAGTCGGCATGAGTGCCGTGGAGATCGCCGGGGCACGGGCCCTGGTCACCGGTGGAGCGGGCACGATCGGCTCCCACGTCGTCGACGAACTGGTCCGCGGCGGCGCGGCGGAGGTCGTCGTGCTGGACAACTTCGTCCGTGGCCGGCGGGAGAACCTGGCCCACGCCCTGCCGCACGGCACCGTACGCCTGGTCGAGGGCGACATCCGGGACACGGCGCTCGTGCACGAGCTGACCCGGGGCAAGGACCTGGTCTTCCACCTCGCCGCGATCCGCATCACCCAGTGCGCGGAGGAGCCCCGGCTCGCCAACGAGGTGCTGGTCGACGGCACCTTCACCGTCCTCGAGGCGGCGGCGGCCGCCAAGGTCCGCAAGGTCGTCCTCTCCTCGTCGGCCTCCGTGTACGGGCTCGCCGACGCGTTCCCGACCACCGAGCGGCACCACCCGTACCACAACGACACGTTCTACGGCGCCGCGAAGGCGTTCAACGAGGGCATGGCGCGCAGCTTCCACAGCATGTACGGCCTGGACTACGTCGCCCTGCGCTACTTCAACGTCTACGGGCCCCGGATGGACATCCACGGCCTCTACACCGAGGTCCTGATCCGCTGGATGGAGCGGATCGAGGCCGGCACTCCCCCGCTGATCCTCGGCGACGGCCTGCAGACCATGGACTTCGTGCACGTCGCCGACATCGCCCGGGCCAACATCCTGGCCGCCCGGGCGGACGTGACCGACGAGGTGTTCAACATCGCCAGCGGCACCGAGACCAGCCTCGGCGAGCTGGCCCGGGCGCTCAGCGACGTGATGAAGTCCGACCTCGCGCCGGAGTACGGCCCGGCCCGCGCGGTCAACGGGGTCACCCGCCGGCTGGCCGACACCGGCGCCGCGGAGCGGCGGCTGGGCTTCCGCGCCGAGATCGGCCTGCACGAAGGGCTCCAGGGGCTGGTCGACTGGTGGCGGGCGGAGAAATGAACCGGATTCCCGTGATGGTGCCGCGGCTCGGTGAGGAGGAGGCGCAGGCCGCCGCCGAGGCGGTCCGCTCCGGCTGGGTGGCCCAGGGGCCGCGGGTGGCCCGTTTCGAGCGGGAGTTCGCCGCGCTGGTGGGAGCCGACCACGGCGTCGCGGTCAGCTCCTGCACCACGGCGCTGCACCTGGCGCTGGTGCTGCTCGACGTCGGCCCGGGCGACGAGGTCGTCGTGCCGTCGTTCTCCTTCATCGCCACCGCCAACGCGGTGCGCTACGTCGGCGCGACCCCGGTCTTCGCCGACGTCGACCTCGACACCGGCAACCTGACGGTGGCGACCGTCGACGCGGTGCGCACGTCCCGCACCCGGGCGGTGATCGCCGTTCACCAGGGCGGCGTGCCGTTCGACGTGGCCGCGCTGCGCGACGCCGCCGTCGGGTGGGGGGTGCCGCTGGTCGAGGACGCCGCCTGCGCCGCCGGCTCCACGGCGTACGGGCGGCCGGTCGGGGCCGGCGCGGCGATCTCGGCCTGGTCGTTCCACCCTCGCAAGCTGCTGACCACCGGCGAGGGCGGGATGGTCACGGTGGACGACCCCGAGTGGGCCGCCCGGCTGCGCCGCCTGCGCGAGCACGGCATGAACGTCTCGGCGGCCGACCGCCACGCCAGCGCCCAGCCGGTGCTGGAGGCCTACCTGGAGACCGCCTTCAACTACCGCATGACCGACATCCAGGCGGCGATCGGCCTCGTGCAGCTCGGCCGGCTCGCCGAGCTGGTGACGCAGCGGCGCGCGCTCGCCGCCCGCTACCACGACCTGCTCGCCGACGTGGACGGTCTGCGGCCGGTCCGCGACCCCGGCCACGGGGAAACCAACTACCAGTCGTTCTGGGTGCTGATCGGCCCGGAGTACGGGGTCGGCCGCGACGAGGTGCTCGCCGAGCTGGCCGCGGCCGGCGTGTCGGCGCGGCGCGGGATCATGGCCGCCCACCTGGAGCCGGCGTACGCCGGCGTGGCGTCCGCGCCGCTGCCGGTGACCGAGCGGCTGACCCGCGACTCGCTGATCCTGCCGCTGCACCACCAGCTGACCGAGGACGACCAGCGCCACATCGTCGGCGTGCTGCGCAAGCTGGCCCGCTGATGCGCGACCTGGTCATCGTCGGTGCGGGCGGCTTCGCGCGGGAGACCGCCGCGGCGGTCCGCGCGATCAACGACTCCCGTCCCACCTGGCGGCTGCGCGGCTTCCTCGACGACGACCCCGTCCTGCACGGCACCGCCCGCGCGGGCCTGCCGATCCTCGGCGGCACCGACCGGCTGGCCGACCTGCCGGACGCGGCGGTGGTGGTCTGCGTGGGCAGCCCGCGCGACTACCGGGCGCGGCGGCGGATCGTGCGGCGGCTCGCCCTGCCACCCCAGCGGTACGCGACGCTCGTCCACCCCCGCGCCGAGGTCGGCGCCGGCAGTGTCCTCGGGCCGGGCACCGTGCTGCTCGCCGGCGTGGTGCTCACCGCGGACGTGACGGTCGGCGCCCACGTCGCGGTCATGCCGCACGCCGTCCTGACCCACGACGACCGGCTGCACGACCACGTGACCGTCGCCTCCGGGGTACGCCTCGGCGGCGGGGCGGTGCTGCGGCCCGGCGCGTACGTCGGCGCGGGCGCGCTGGTCCGCGAGGGCGTGACGGTCGGTGAGTGGTCGCTGGTCGGGATGGGTTCCGTGGTGCTGCGCGACGTGCCGCCCGGCGAGGTCTGGGCCGGCAACCCGGCCCGCCGGCTGCGCGCGGCCGACCTGCCGGCGGAGCCGGACGGGACGGGGCCCGTGGCCGCGGAGCCGGGGCAGGTGTCGGCCGGGGCGGCGGAGCCGGGGCGCGTCCGGCCGGAGCCGGACGGGCCGGGAGAGGTGTCGACGCCGCCGGCGTCGATCGGGGAACTGACCGTGCCGAAGCTTGTGGGGAGCTGACCATGCCGGGAATTCCGCTCGTCGATCTGGGCGCCGCGCACGCGGAGGTCGCGGAGGAGGTAGAGGCCGGCTTCAAGCGGGTCATCGCCGACACCGCCTTCATCGGTGGCGCCGAGGTCGCCGCGTTCGAACGGGAGTACGCCGCCTTCAGCGGCGTGCCGCACTGTGTCGGGGTGGCGAACGGCACCGACGCGCTCGAACTGGCGCTGCGCGCCGTGGGGGTCGGGCCGGGTGCCGAGGTGGTGCTGCCGACGAACACCTTCATCGCCACCGCCGAGGCGGTCGCCCGCACCGGCGCGCGGCCGGTGCTGGTCGACTGCGACCCCGACACGTACCTGATCGACGTCGAGGCGGCGCTGGCCGCGGTCACGCCGGCCACCCGGGCGGTCGTCCCGGTGCACCTCTACGGTCAGCTCGCGCCGGTGGAGCGGCTGCGGGCCGGCCTGGCCGGTAGTGACGTCGCCGTCGTCGAGGACGCCGCGCAGTGCCAGGGCGCCACCCGGCACGGGCGGGGCGCGGGGGTCGAGGGCATCGCCGCGACGAGCTTCTACCCGGGCAAGAACCTGGGCGCGTACGGGGACGCGGGTGCCGTCGTCACCGCCGACGCCGCGCTCGCCACGGCGGTCCGCACGCTCGGCAGCCACGGCGGCCTCACGAAGTACGCGCACGACGTGATCGGGGTGAACAGCCGGCTGGACGGCCTCCAGGCGGTGGTGCTCCGCGCCAAGCTGGCCCGGCTGGCGACGTGGAACGCCGCGCGCCGCGCCGCGGCGGCCCGGTACGACGCGCTGCTGGAGTCGGTGGACGTGATCCGCCCGGTGACGCTGGCGGGCAACGAGCACGTCTGGCACATCTACTGCGTCCGGGTCCCGGGGGACGGCACCGCCGACCGTCGGGACGCGGTGCTCGGGCGGCTCCACGCGGCCGGCGTCGGGGCGGGCATCCACTACCCGGTGCCCGTGCACCGGACGCCCGCGTTCGCCGGCCTCGGCCATCCGCGGGGCGCGTTCCCGCGCGCGGAGCGGATCGCGGCGGAACTGCTGTCGCTGCCGATCTACCCGCAGATCACGCCGGACCAGCAGGAGGCCGTGGTGGCGGCCCTGATCGCCGCGCTGGGCTGACGGGTCACGGAGGGCCGCCGGCCGGCGCGGGGCGCGTCCGGCCGGCGGTGGTAGGCGGCCCGCGAGCGCGGGCCGGGAGGTGGGGACGTCGTGTACGTGACGCTGCGGGACCGGCCGGGCGACGCCGGGCCGGATCGGCGTGCCGCGCTGCGCCGCGTCTCCGGCACCGTGGTGCTGCTCGGCACGGTCAGCCTGCTCACCGACGTGTCCTCGGAGATGGTGGCGTCGGTCCTGCCGCTCTACCTGACCGCCGTGGTGGGTCTGAGCCCCATCGCGTACGGCTTCCTGGACGGCGTCTACCAGGGCGTGAGCGCCCTCGTGCGGATCGCCGGGGGGTACGCCGGTGACCGCGGCCAGCGACCGAAGTGGGTGGCGGCGGCCGGGTACGCCACGTCCGCGCTGAGCCGGTTGGCGATGCTGCCGGCGGCCGGCTTCGCGGCGATCACCGCGGTGGTCACCGCGGACCGGCTGGGCAAGGGCCTGCGCACCGCGCCCCGGGACGCGCTGATCGCCGCGGCGTCGCGGCCGGAGGTGCTGGGGCGGGCGTTCGGTGTGCACCGCATGCTCGACACCCTCGGCGCGGCGGTCGGTCCGCTGGTCGCCTTCGCCCTGCTGTGGACCGTCCCGGGCAGCTACGACTCCGTCTTCGTCGTCTCGTTCGCGTTCGCGGTCGCCGGGGTGGCGGTGCTCGTGCTTCTCGTACCGGATCTGCCGACCGCGACCGGCGCGGTCCGCGCCGGCGCGCGTCGGGTGCTGGCGGAGGTCGCCGGGCGGCGGCTGCGCCGGCCGCTCCTGGCCGCCGCGCTGCTGGGCCTGCTGACCATCGGCGACGGCTTCCTGTACCTGACCCTCCAGGACCGGGACGACTTCGCCGCCCGCTGGTTCCCGCTGCTCTACGTGGGCACCAACGTCGCGTACCTCGTCCTGGCCGTGCCGCTGGGGCGGCTCGCCGACCGGGTCGGCCGCGGGCGGGTGCTCGTCGCCGGCCACCTGGCGCTGCTCGGCGGCTATCTGCTCGCCGCGCTGCCGCGCGGTGGCGTCGGCCTCACCGTCGCCGTCCTGCTTCTGCTCGGCGTCTTCTACGCCGCCACGGACGGCGTGCTCGCGGCGCTGGTGAGCCGACTGGTGGCGGCCGAGGCGCGGGGCAGCGGCATCGCGGCCGCCCAGACCACGGTGGTGCTGGCCCGGTTCGCCGCGTCCCTCCTGTTCGGCCTGATGTGGCACGTGCAGGGGCCGCGTCCGGCGCTGCTGCTCTTCGCGGTGCTGCTGGCCGGCGCCGTGCCGGTCGCCGCCTGGCTGCTGCGTGGCATCGACCGGGCACCCACCGAGCCCCTTCCGAACGGAGTTCCGGCATGAGCGCCCGGTCCCACGGACTCGCCCCCCGGGCACGCGTGGCCGTGCTGGCGGTGGTGCTGCTGGTCGCCGCCGTCGGGGCCGGCGGCTACGTCTGGCAGGTCCGGCAGGGGCAGGCGGCCGCGCGGGCGGAGGCGACCGCCGTGCCGACCCGGACGGACCTGGCCGCCGTCCGCGCCGGGCCGCACCTGGTCTTCCGCAGCACCGCTCCCGGCCCGGACTACGGGCGCGTGGCGATGGTGCCGCTGTCGGCGCCGGACGGGCCGCGCGCCGTCACTCCCGCCTCGTGCGAACGGGTCCACGCCACCCGGGACGACGCGGTCTGTCTCGCCGGGGACCGGGGCCTGGTGACCACCTACCGGGCGCAGGTGCTCGGCGCCGACTGGGCGCCGCGGCGCGACCTGCCGCTGGTCGGCACGCCGAGCCGGGCCCGGCTGTCCCGGGACGGGTCGCTGGCCGCGACCACCACGTTCGTCTACGGCGACTCGTACGCCAACCCGGGTCAGTTCTCCACCCGCACCATCGTCAGCCGGGTCGACGGCGAGGTGGTCGGTGA
Organism: Micromonospora sp. WMMD812; assembly: GCF_027497215.1. Classification (NCBI taxonomy): domain Bacteria; kingdom Bacillati; phylum Actinomycetota; class Actinomycetes; order Micromonosporales; family Micromonosporaceae; genus Micromonospora; species Micromonospora sp. WMMD812. The sequence continues at coordinate 2,142,720 of NZ_CP114904.1, forward strand.
CCTCGAACAGTTCCAGCTCGTCGTCGACGGGAGGGTGGTCACCGCGATCGACCGGAACCTGTGGGGCGTCACCTTCGCCGACGACGACCGGTTCTACGCCACCGCCGCCTCCGGCGGGAAGACGTGGCTGGTCGAGGGCAGCCTCAAAGCCCGCCGGGTCACCGCCCTGCGGACGGACGCCGAGTGCCCGTCGCTGTCACCGGACGGCACCCGCATCGCGTTCAAGAAGCACGGCGACCTGCCGCCGGGCCGCTGGCGGCTGGCCGTCCACGACCTGGCGACCGGCACGGAGACGCTGCTCGCCGAGACCCGCAGCGTCGACGACCAGGTCGAGTGGCTGGACGGCCGCACGGTCATCTACGGCCTGCCCCGCGCGCAGACCGGCACGGCGACCAGCGACGTCTGGTCGGTGCCGGCGGACGGCGGTGGCGCCCCCGAACCGCTGGTCCGGGACGCCTGGTCACCGGCGGTGGTCCGGTGACCGCCGGCCGGTCGACGGACGGCCATTCCGCCACGCCGGGTCCCACCGTGCCCGCCCCGGACGCACACCGCACCGTGGACGGCCCGGACGCCGCCGCACCCGCGCCACCCGACAGGAGAGACCCCGAGATGTCGCGACTGGCCGTCATCACGCCGAGCTTCGGGCCGGACTTCGAACGCTGCGCCGACCTGCACCGTTCGGTGCTCGCGTACTCGCCGGAGTCGGTGCGGCACCACATCATCGTGCCGCGCCGCGATCTCACCCGCTTCCGCCGGCTCGCCGGGCCGCGGACGGTGATCCACGACGAGGCGGACTTCCTGCCGCGCACGTTCCGGTCACTGCCGGGCGGGAACCTGTCGGTCAACCTCCGCCGGCCGTTCCCGCCGGTGCGGGGTTGGATCCGCCAGCAGATCATCAAGCTCGCGGCCGCCGCCCGCGTCGACGCCGACGTCGTCGTGCTGGTCGACTCGGACATCGAGTTCGTGCGGCCGTTCTCCGCCGAGACCTTCCGCCGCGACGGGGTGGTGCGGTTCTACCGCGTGCCGGACGAGGTCGACGAGCGGCTGGCCCGGCACGTCATCTGGCACCGGGTCGCCCGGTCCCTGCTCGGGGTCACCCCCGCGACGCCGCCGCACCGCGACTACGTGTCGTCGCTGCTGGCCTGGGATCCGGCGCTGGTCCGGGATCTGCTGGCGCGGGTGGAGTCGGTGACCGGCCGGCGCTGGGGGGACGCGGTCGGCGCCGAGCTGCACTTCTCCGAGTGGACGCTGTACGGCGTGTTCGTGGACGAGGTCGTCGGCGGGGCGGCCGCCGAGGCGTTCGCCGCGGCCGATCCGCTGTGCCACGCGTACTGGGCGGAGACGCCGCTGGACGAGCGGACCATGCCCGAGTTCCTGGGCCGGATCCGCCCCACCGACATCGCCGTCATGATCTCCGCCAAGTCCGGGACGCCGACGCCGCTGCGGCGGGCGGCGCTGGCGAGCCTCTCCCCCGCCTGACATGTCCGTGACCGAGGGTCGCCCGCACCGGCGGCGCGCGGTGTTCCGCCGGTTCGCCCCCGGGCGGTACGCTCTGCCCAGCCCTCGTCGAGGGAGCCCGCATGATGGGTAGTGGCGGCGGCATGGTGCGGCCGGTCGACCGGTCGACGACGACCGTGGCCGACCGGCGCGCGGACGACGGTCGAGCCGTGGTCGACGGCCTGCGGGTGGTGCGGCCACGCGGTTCCAGCCAGGCGGCCGTGATGCTGCAGTTGTTCGTCGTCGCCGCGTTCGTCTTTCCGTCCGACACGGTGGTCCGCATCATCGGGGCCCAGGGCTACCTGGCGAGCTTGATCGCGCTGGTCCTCTTCCTCGCCTGGGCGGTGACGGCGCTCCTCGGCCTGCACGACCCGATCCACACCCGCTACCCGATCCGGGGCGCCCTCGGGTTGCTCTGGATCTGCACGCTGCTCTCGTACGCCGCCATGCCTCTCTTCTCGCCCGACGCGACGCAGCGCCTCAGCGCCGACCGGTGGATCCTCCTGCTCCTCGGCATGTCCGGCGTGATCCTGGTCGCCGCCGAACACCTGCGTGACCCCACGGACCTGCTGCGCGTGATCCGGACCCTGGTCTGGGGTGCGGCCTTCTCCGGCGTCGTCGCCGTGTTCCAGTTCTGGTTCCTGTGGGATTTGAAGCCCCTGCTCCGGCTCGCGCTGCCGGGTTTCGAGGTGAACTCGTCGTACGGGTCGTTCCAGGGGCGCGACGCGCTCGTCCGGGTGACCGGCACGTCGATCCACCCGATCGAGCTGGGCGTGACCGCCGGCATGCTGCTGCCGCTCGCCATCTGGCTGGGCATCAACGACACCGGCCGGTCGCCGACCCGGCGGTGGCTGCCGGTGGGTCTGATCGGGATGTGCATCCCGATGTCGGTCTCCCGGTCGGCGATCCTGGCCGTCGGCGTGGCGGTCGTGGTCTTCGCGGTCTGCCTGCCGGCCCGGCAGCGCGTCTGGCTCTTCGCCTTCGCCCCGGTCGCCGTCGCCGGAGTCTTCGCCACCACGCCCGGCTACCTGCGGACCATCCTGAACTCGTTCACCGCGGGCACCGAGGACGCCTCGATCACGAACCGCCTGGACAACTATCCGCGGGTGGTTGCCCTGGTGCGGGAGGCGCCGTGGCTGGGTCGTGGGGGTGGCACGTTCCTGCCGGCGGACGCGACGCGGATCCTGGACAACCAGTACTTCAAGACCGCGATCGAGATGGGGATCGTCGGGCTGGTGGCGCTCGTCCTCTACTTCCTCATCCCGGCCGTCGCCGTGCTGCAGGTGCGAGCGCGGGCGAAGGAGCCCGAACTCCGGTCCCTCTGCGCCGCGCTCGCCGGCGCCTGCCTCGCGGCGGCGCTCGGGGCGTACACCTTCGACGGCTTCTCGTTCGCCCAGTTCGCCTCCGTCCACGCGGTGGTCGTCGGGCTCTGCGCCACCTGCTGGCTGGCGGTGCGGAGGTGGCCCGCGGAGGTCGGCATCAGGCAGGCGATGATGACGCCGACCACGCAGCGACGTACCGCAACCCCTCTCCCCCCGCGTGAAATGAGCTCCTGATGGACCTGTTGGCACTGTTCACGACTGTCCGCCGCCACAAGCTGATCGTGCTGGCGGTGCTGCTCATCATGGTCGGCGGGAACGCGTACGTCGCCTTCGGGATTCCGCCGCAGTACGAGTCGACCGCGCAGTACGTGCTGATCGCACCGCCGCCGGCGCCGAGCGACGCCGCGATCGAACGGGACCCGAGCCTCGCGAAGGTGAACGCCAACAACCCGTACCTGCGGCTGCCGAATCCGTCCGTCGTCGTCGACGTGCTGGCGCAGCGGGTCTCCGGCGACAACGTCCGCCGCGACCTGATCGCCCAGGGCGCCGACGAGGACTACACGATCAGCGCGACCAACGCGGTCGGGTCCGGCCTGGTGATCAGCATCGTCGGCACCGGGCACTCCGCCGCCTCGGCGACCCAAACCCTGCAGCTGGTGTCCGAGCGCATGAAGACGGAGCTGCACGAGATGCAGAAGGTGGACGGGGCCGACGACAAGTACCTGTTCGTGGCGCTCCCGATCAACCCGCCCACCGACCCGATCCGCAAGGTCACCGGGACGATCCGGTCGTTGATCGCCGTCTCGGCGGCGTGCCTGGTGCTGCTCTTCGGCCTGATCTCCATCGCCGAGGCGGTGGGTCCCCGCCGGACGAAGCAGGTCGTCCCGGCCCCCGACCCGAACGTCCAGCGCGGCGGTCAGCGCGGCGCCCCGCCCGCACCGGCCAACCGGGCTCCGGCCCAGGGCGGGCGGAACGAGAGCGACCTGACCATCGTGCTGCCCCGCGTCGCCTCGAACGACCCGCAGCGACCGACCCGAGGGACACCCACCGGCGAGTGATCCGACAAGGCCCGACGCCGAGGGGACGCCCCGCTCCCGTCGCCCATCCGACCCCGACCACCTGAACGGGTGACCGACACCGTCCGCGCGTGGGGACAGTCCAGGGTGGACGACGGTTGGGCGGGCGAAAATCCCTCTCTACGCTCGCAGTCGAGCCGCCGGCACTCGCCGTGAGGTCTCGTAGCGAGAGGCGGGTGCCCCATGGCGAACGATGCCGCCACCAGCGGAAACGACGGCGAGGTCACCGGGCCCGCGCCGGCGACGCCGGCGGGCCACCGGGCCTGGGCGCTACTGAGGCCGGCGCTGCCACCGGTCCCCGACGGGCCCTCGCCCGCCGCCCACCGGCGGCCGCCGGTCGGGCCGGCCGGCTCGGGCCGGTCGGGATGGGCGGTAGGGCACGCCCCGCCCGGCCTCGGCCGCACGCGTCGTCCGGCCCGCCGAGTGCCGGCCGCGCTCTCCGTGCTCGTCCTCGTCGCCGCCGGGCTGGTGACCGGCTCCGCGTCGCCGGCCCTGGCCGCTACGTGCGCGCCGAACCCGGTGGTCTGCGAGAACGCGAAGACGGGCCAGCCGGCCAGCGAGTGGGACATCGACGGGGCGGGCGACCACACGATCCAGGGCTTCGCCACGGACATCAGCGTCAACCGCGGCAACCGGGTCGACTTCAAGATCGACACCGAGGCGAGCGCCTACACCATCGACATCTACCGCCTCGGCTGGTACGGCGGGAACGGCGCCCGCCGGATCGTCCGGGTCGCACCGTCGGTCCCGCTGCCGCAGCACCAGCCCGCGTCGTGCGTCACCGACGAGACCACGCAGATGTTCGACTGCGGCAACTGGGCGGTCTCCGCCTCGTGGCAGGTGCCCGTCGACGCCGTCTCCGGCGTCTACATCGCCCGGTTGAAGCGCACCGACGTCGAGACCGACAACGCCAGTCACATCACCTTCGTGGTGCGCGACGACGCCAGCACCTCGGACCTCTTCTTCAAGACGTCCGACGCGACCTGGCACGCCTACAACACCTACGGCGGTGGCAACTTCTACGAGGCGCTGGCCAACGGGCGCGCGTACAAGGTCAGCTACAACCGCCCGTTCTCCACCCGGGGCAGCAGCAGCGGCCGGGACTTCCTGTTCAGCAACGAGTACCCGATGATCCGCTTCCTGGAGCGCAACGGGTACGACGTCAGCTACACCACCGACATCGACGCGGACCGGCGCGGGCAGCTCATCCGCAACCACGACGTCTTCCTCTCCGTCGGCCACGACGAGTACTGGTCCGGACCGGAACGCGCCAACGTCGAGGCGGCCCGGGACGCGGGGGTCAACCTCGCCTTCTTCAGCGGGAACGAGGTCTACTGGCGGACCCGCCTCGCGCCCAGCGAGGACGGCTCGAACACGCCCCACCGGACGCTGGTCTGCTACAAGGAGACCTGGGCGAACGCGGACATCGACCCGTCCGACCAGTGGACCGGCACCTGGCGGGACCCGCGGTTCATGGCGCCGGGCAACGGTGCGGGGCAGCCGGAGAACGCCCTGACCGGGACCGCGTACATGAGCAACAACACCGACCTGGCCCTGCAGGTGCCCGACCAGCAGGGCAGGTACCGGTTGTGGCGGAACACCACCGTGGCCACCCTCGCCCCGGGCCAGACGGCGACCCTCGCACCGCACACGGTGGGCTACGAGTCCGACGAGGACGTCGACAACGGGTTCCGGCCGGACGGGCTGATCCGGCTCTCCACCACGACCGGGCCGACCCCGGAGTACCTGCGCGACTTCGGCAACACGGTCACGCCCGGCACGACCACGCACCACCTGACCCTCTACCGCGCGCCCAGCGGCGCCCTCGTCTTCGGCGCGGGCACCGTGCAGTGGGCCTGGGGCCTGGACCCGGTGCACGACGGCATCTCCTCCCCGGCCGACATCCGGATGCAGCAGGCCACCGTGAACCTCTTCGCCGACATGGGCGTCCAGCCGGCGACGCGGATGCCGGGCCTCGCCGCGGCGGCGAAGTCCACCGACACCCAGGCCCCCACCGCGGTCGTCACCACGCCGGCGGCCGGCTCGACCGTCACCAACGGCGCGCTGGTCACCCTGCAGGGCACCGCCACCGACGCGGGCGGCGGCCGGGTCGCCGGGGTGGAGGTGTCGACCGACGCGGGCGAGACCTGGCACCCCGCGAACGGCACCCTCTCCTGGTCCTACAGCTTCTACGCGAGCGGGGCCGGCACGCAGGTGGTCCGGGTTCGGGCGATGGACGACAGCGCCAACATCCAACCGACCCCCGCCTCGGTGAGCCTGAAGCTGGCGGGGGCGAGCACCCTGTTCGGCAGTCGGGTGCCGGCCAACCCGTCGGTCAGCGACGGCTCCGCCGTCGAACTGGGCGTCCGGTTCAGCACCGAGCACGACGGCTTCGTCACCGGCGTCCGCTTCTACAAGGGAGCGGGGAACACCGGCACGCACACCGGCAGCCTCTGGACCGCCACCGGCTCCCGGTTGGCGACCGGGACGTTCACCGGGGAGACCAGCGCCGGCTGGCAGACGCTGACCTTCGCCCGGCCGGTCCAGGTCGCCCGCAACACCCCGTACGTCGTCTCGTACACCGCGCCGAACGGGCACTACGCCGCCGACTCGCTCGCGTTCAGCGCCGCCGACGTCGACGCGTCACCGCTGGTCGCGCCCCGCTCGACCCGGACCGAGGGCAACGGCCTCTTCGCGTACGGCAGCGGCTTCCCGACGCTGTCCCACAACGACACCAACTACTACGTCGACGTGACGTTCATCGACAGCTCCGCCGGTCCGCCGGCGCCGGTGGCGGTCTCTCCCCGGGCCGGCACGACGCTCGTGCCGGTGGCGACGAACCCGTCGGTGATCTTCTCGAAGCCGCTCGATCCCACGTCGATCCAGTTCAGCCTGACCGGCCCGCAGGGCCAGTCCGTCGGCGGCACGGTCGGCTACGACGACGCGGCCAAGACCGCCACGTTCACACCGTCGGCCGCCCTCGCCACGTCCACGACGTACACCGCGCGGGTCACCGCGACCGACACCCAGGGCGTCCCGAGCGACGAGCCGACGGTCTGGTCGTTCACCACCGACGCGTACGCCGTGATCGCCACGATGTTCGCCCGGGACGCGGTGCCGCAGACCCCCGCCGACGGCGACCCCAGCGCGGTCGAGCTCGGCGTCAAGTTCGTGCCGGCGGCCGACGGCAAGGTGATCGGCGTCCGCTTCTACCAAGGGCCGGGCAACACCGGCACCCACACGGGCAGCTTGTGGTCGGCCGACGGCACGCTGCTGGCCCGGGCCACCTTCGCCGACGAGTCGGGCTCCGGCTGGCAGAGCGTACGGTTCGACCAGCCGATCGCCGTCCGGGCGGGCACCACCTACGTCGCCTCGTACTTCGCGCCGAACGGGCACTACGCGTCGACCCCGAACTTCTTCTCGACGTTGTGGACCAACGGGTCGCTCAGCGCACCGCCGAGCACCGACAACGGCGTCTACCGGTACGGCGGCCAGGGCTTCCCGACGGCCTCCTACCACTCGACCAACTACTGGGTCGACCCGCTCTACGTGCCGGACGTGCCACCGAGCCCCACCCCGACACCGCCACCGACCGGCGGCCCGACGCCCACGCCGCCGCCGCTGGGGCCGCCGGCCACCCTGTTCGGTGACGCCACCCCCGAGCACGCGAACTGGAACGACCCGAACTCGATCGAGGTCGGCGTGCGGTTCACCAGCGACGTCGCCGGGGTGGTGACCGGGGTGCGGTTCTACAAGGGACCGCAGAACAACGGCATCCACACCGGCACGCTGTGGAACAGCGCCGGCGAGCAGCTCGCTACGGCGTCGTTCACCAGCGAGACGGAATCCGGCTGGCAGACGGTGACCTTCGCGCAGCCGGTCACGATCACGCCGGGAACCACGTTCGTCGTGTCGTACTGGAGTTCGGTGGGGCAGTACGCGGTCAACCTCAACGCGTTCTCCGGGACCGGCGTCGACAACGGCGCGCTGCACGTGCCGTCCGGCGGCGCCGGCTACCGCTACGGTGGCGGCTTCCCGGACGCGGGGGCGGCGCACAACTTCTGGGTGGACGTGGTCTTCCGTCCACACGCCTGACCCAGTCAACTACTGGACACGAAATCGCAACGGCCGGTGGTTGTTCGCCGACTCAGCGGTACGGCAGCCTGGGTCGGCGCGGAGGTGCCTGCGCGAGGTCATGTTCCGGTGATGGAGGGAGTTCGTCGTGAGCCTGGCCGACGCCGGCCGCCGCACCGCGACGCGGGAGAGACCGCGACCGCTGCGGACCCGGCCGACCGTGTCCGTCGTCGTCCCCTGCTACAACTACGGCCGCTACCTCCCGGACTGCGTGGCGAGCATCCTGGCCCAGGACGGCGTCGACGTCGACGTGCTCATCGTCGACGACGCCTCACCGGACGGCAGCGTCGAGGTGGCCCGGCAACTCGCCGCCGACCCCCGGGTACGGGTGATCGAGCACGTCGTCAACCGGGGCCACATCGCCACGTACAACGAGGGGTTGGCCAAGGCGACGGGCGACTACGTCGTCCTGCTCTCCGCCGACGACCTGTTGACCCCCGGCTCGCTGGCCCGGTCCACCGCGCTGCTGGAGGCCCACCCCGAGGTCGGCTTCGTCTACGGCTTCTCCGCGGCGTTCGACGAGACACCGCCCGCGCCCCGCACCCGGGTCGACTCCTGGTCGATCTGGCCGGGTGGCGAGTGGATGCGGGAGAACTGCGAGCAGGCGACGAACCCGGTGTCGACCCCCGAGGTCGTGATGCGGTCGAGCATGATGCGCACCCTCGAGGGCTACGACGGGCGCGTCCCGCACGCGGCCGACTTCCTGCTCTGGCTACGGGCGGCCGCGCACGGGCACGTGGGCCGCGTCAACGGGGTCGACCAGGCCTTCTACCGGGTGCACGGCGCCAACATGCACGTCCAGGAGTTCGGCGGCATGGTCCGCGACATCCGCGAGCGTGCCGCCGTGCTGGACATCCTCTTCACCGAGGAGGGTGAGCCGGTCGCCGAGCTGCGCCATCTGCACGGGCTGGCGAAGGCCGCCCTGGCCCGGACCGCGCTGTCGCTCGCCGGTCAGGCGGCGGGCCGGGCCGACCCGGCCAGTGAGGCCCCGGAGGACCTGGCCCGGCTGGCCGCGAGCATCGACCCGGAGATCCGGGCGACCGGTCGGTGGCGACGCTACGAACGCCTGCTCCGACGCGGCCCGCGCCGCCGGCGTCCGTCGGCGCTGCGCCGGCTGGCGGAGCGGGTGGATCGCCGACTCCGCTGGGGCCGCTGGCGCCGGCGCGGCATTCGGGTGTGAGCGCGGGCGGGACGTCGGCGGGTGTCGGTGCGAGCGGAAGGGGACTGGTCTGCCATGACGGCATTGTCGGGAAGCGCGGGGGACGTCCGGCTGGCGGGCGGTCCGACACCGGTCCGCGTCGGGGACACCGCCCCGGCCGGTGGTGACCCGGCCGGCCACGGCGGGGACGAGGCGGCCGGCGCCGAGGAGATCCTGGTGCTGTCCGGGTTGACGAAGGTGTTCGAGCCGACGCCGCGCTGGATGCGGGTCCTGGCACGGACGCACATCACGTCGAACGTCCTCGCGCTCGACGGCGTCGACCTGACGGTCCGGGCCGGCGAGATCTGCGCGATCGTCGGCCCGAACGGCGCCGGCAAGACCACGCTGTTCCGGATCATCGTGGGCCTCACCACGGCCACGAGCGGCACCGGCCGGCTGCTCGGCCTCGACGTGGGCCGGGACTCCGAGCAGATCCGGCAGGTGGTGGGCTGGATGCCGGCGGACGACCGGAGCCTGCTGATGCGGGCCACCGCGCGGGAGAACCTGCACCTGCACGGGCGCCTCCAGGGCATGTCGCCGCGGCAGATGGCCACCCGGATCCCCGAGGTCATGGCGACGGTGAACCTCGAGGCGCAGATCGACACCGTGGTCGCCGGGCTGTCGGCCGGGATGAAGGCGCGACTTCGGCTGGCCCGCGCCCTCCTGCCCGCGCCCCGGGTGCTCATCCTGGACGAGCCGACCGGTGCGGTGGACCCGATCGCGGCGCACGGACTCCTGAACCTGATCATGGATCTGGTGCAGCGGGAGCGACTCGCCGTCCTGATCTCGTCGCACCGCCTGGAGGAGATCGAGGCGCTCCGCTCACAGGCGCTGCTCCTCGACAAGGGCCGGGTGAAGTACTTCGGCGACCTCGACAGCCTCCGGGCCCGCTGGGAGCGACCGCAGCTCGAACTCGTCTTCCGGTCCAGCGGAACGGCCAGCCAGGCCGCGGCCGACCTCGCGTCGTTGGGTCTGCAGCTCACGGTCGACGGCCCCACGGTGCGCTGCGGGCTGCGGGAGCGCGACGGCGCCGGCGACGTGCTGGCCGCGTTGGGCGCCGCCGCCCGGGAGGTGCGGCACGTCCGCGAGATCCCGATGCCGCTGCGCGACCTCATCGCCCACGCGTACCGTGCGGCCCCGATCGTTGAGGATGGAGAGAAATGAGTTCGGCCTACACCGCGGTGATCGGCCACCGGGGGCTCTGGCGCAAGTCGCTCGACACCTGTGCGGCGTACGTCCGGATCGACCTGGTCGAGGAGCGGATGTTCCCGCTCACGACCATCCTGCGGTACGCCGCGGTGGTGTTCCCGGTGCTGCTCTACTTCTTCCAGGGCACGTTCCTCAACGCCACCGACGCGTTCGTCTTCATGCTCATCGGCGCGAGCGTCACCACCGGATTCCAGGACGCGCTGACCGCGCTGACGAACCGGCTCCAGTTCGCCCAGGAACGGGGCACCCTGGAGACCTACCTGGTCGAGCCGGTGCCCTGGGCGCTGATCCCGATCGCGATGAACATCTGGCGCACGGTCACCGGCACGGTGATGGCCTGCTTCATGGTGGCGTTCGGCTGCCTGCTGGGCGCCCGGATCGAGTGGCGCGCCATCCCGTTCGCGCTGCTGATCTTCCTGGTCGGGATCGCCGCCTGCAACGCGATCGGCACGCTCGCGGCCAGCTTCATCATCCTGTTCAAGCGCGGCGAACCGGTCATCATGCTCTACAGCCTCGCCGCGGCGGTGCTCGGTGGCACGCTCTTCCCGATCAGCGTCCTACCGGACTGGATCCGCTGGGTCAGCTACCTGGTGCCGCACTCGTACGTCATCTCGGCCGAACGCCAACTGCTGATGGCCAACCCGCCGGCGGAGGGTCTGTCACCCCTCACGTCCCTGCTCGTCCTGGTCGGCTTCTGCATGGCGATGTTCGCGGTCGGGCTGGTCGTGTTCGACCGCTCGCTCAAGCTCGCCCGCAAGCTCGGCATCCTCAGCATCTGAGGGGGCGACGATGGGTCTGGAGGATCAGGCACGCCGGGCGTACCGGGCGGTGCGGCGGTACCGGCAGCCTCCGCCGGCGAAGATCCGGCTACGGGATCGGCAGACCACGCCGCCGACCGTCTACTACCTCTGCCCGGACTACGACACGCCCTCCGGTGGCGTCCGCACCCTCTACCGGCACGTCGACGTCCTCAACGACGCCGGCATCCCGGCCGCGCTCATGCACCACCGGAAGGGGTTCCGGTGCGGGTGGTTCCCCCACCGGACCCGGGTCACCGACGTGGCGTCCAGCCCCCTCGGCCCGGACGACCTCCTCGTGCTGCCGGAGACCGAGGCCCGGCTGTTCCCGCGGCTACCACCCGGCCTCCGGCACCTGATCTTCAACCAGAGTGGACATCTCACCTGGGACGTGGACGCGGAGCGGGTCAGCCGGCACCACCGGGAAAGCCCGGACCTGGTCGGGGTCCTGGTCGCGTCGGAGCACACGAGAGACCTGCTCGAACACGCCTTCGGCCAGCCGGTGCACCGGGTCCGGCCGAGCGTCGACCCGCTGCTGTTCGCGCCTCCGGAACGCGCCAACGGGCGCACGATCAGCTACCTACCGCGGCGGGGCCGCTCGGACGTCGAGAACGCCCTGCACATCCTGCGGGCGCGTGGTGTCCTGGCCGACTGGGTCGTCGACCCCGTCGACGGTGTCCCGCAGCACGAGGTGGCCCGCCGGCTCCGCGCCTCGACCATCTTCCTGACCTGCAGCTACCAGGAGGGCTTCGGGCTGCCGGCCGCCGAGGCCATGGCGACGGGCAACTATGTGATCGGGTTCCACGGCTACGGCGGACGCGAGTTCTTCGACCCGTCGTACAGCGCGCCGGTGCCCACCGGCGACCTGCTCGGGCTGAGCCGGACGGTCGAGGAGGTCCTGGCCCGCGAGTCGGCGGAGCCGGGCTGGTGCTTCTCGCGCGGCCTGCGGGCGGCGGCGCACGTGCGCGCCGAGTACTCCCCCGAGCGCGAACGGGACAGCATCCTCGCCGCCCTGAAATCGGTCGGCTTCGCGAGCTGAGCGCGGGGTGCGGCGTCGTCCGCCGCAACCCCGCGCCCGCGTCACCCCGTCACGGGGTGATCTTGTAGATGTGGTACGTGGACTCCCGGGCGAAGGTGTCCTGCAGCGCCCCGCCGCTGATCGGCACCGTCCGGTTCTCGAACAGCACCTCGGCCCGGCTGCCGCTCATCCCCGCCGGCAGGGTCAGCCGTTGCGTCCCCGTCCCGCCCGTGCGGCCCGGCATGGCGAAGACGTAGTAGGAGTCGCCGTGCGCCTTCAGCATCGTGTCGAGGCTCGGGTTGAACCGCCACTGGTACGACTGGGTGTTCAGCACCGGCGCGAGCACGCTGATCCGCCGGTTCAGCTCGGTCACCGTGGGGCGGACGGCCGCGCCGCAACTGTCCCGCAGCACGTGCTGCGAGAGGCAGGGACCGCCGAAGTTGTGGTTGAAGTAGAGGACGCCACGAGCCTCGTGGATGAGCGAGTTCAGCACGGCGCCCGCGATCTGGTCGCCCGTGATGGTGGGGGCGTCGTTCTCGCTGAACGGGTGACCGACCTCGACGAACGCGTAGATCGGCTGACGCTTGCCGTCCAGTCCGTCGAGTTGCCGCATCCGGTCCATCGTCCGGCCGTAGTTCGCCGCTCGCCGGCAGTCCTCCGGCCGTACGCCGATCCCCGGCCCTTCCGACGGCGAGTTGCAGACACCGGGATCGGTGTACCAGTAGATGTCGTTGGAGACCACGTTGGTGTAGGAGTTGACGAACCGGCTCGCCTCCGTGTCGGTCTCCCAGAACATGACCCCCTTGCCGTAGTTGGCGTACCGCAGCCCCCCGTCGGCGGGGAACCTCCGCAGCATGGCCTCCTGGACCGTGTAGCCGCAGCGGCCGTCGGGCGGGTCGCACACCGCGCCCCGGCCGGGATAGTTGCCGGTCCACGCGGCCGAGCCGGGCCCGCCCCACATGTCGACCTCGTCGGAGAGCGACCAGCCGACCGTCGCCGGGCCGGTCTGGCGCGGCGAACCACCGATCACGTGCATACCCGCGGCCGCGACGAGACCCAGGTCACTGTTGTCGGTCGGCGCCACGTAGGTGTTCAAGCCGACGCTGCGGTCCCGCTCCGCGTCGGCCCGCGCGACGACACTCTCCTGCCAGACTCCGATGGGGAAGAACGCCGGGTCCGTCCAGCCGGCGCCCCGCGCCGGGGCGTAGCCGCCGTAGTAGCCGGGGCCGCCCTCCCAGGGCACCCGGGGCAGCGCGAGCGGCGGGAGGTCGCGGGTCGGCGTCGGGTTCGGGCTGCCGCTGGGCGACGCCGTCGGCCCGGTCGTCCGGCTGGGCGAGGCGGTCGGTCGCGGGGACGACGTGCCGGTGGCGGTCGGCGCGAAAACGACGTCGACCCAGTAGTTGCTCTTCTTCCAGGTCTGGCTGGGGAACCCGGTCGGACCGTACTTGTAGACACCGGCGAAGTCGACACTGCTGAGCGGGCCGGACTTCGCCGGTCGCTCGAAGTAGTCCTGCGTGGCCCGGTAGCGACTGGTGTGGTACGAGACGACGTAGACCTGACCGGCCTCGATCCGCACCGGTGTCGGGAGCGTGACCTCCTGCCAGCCCGACCGCGACTCGTTGCCGGACATCGCCGTGGCGAGCTTCTGACCCCGGGCGCTCCAGACGGTGACCGGGTGCGAGCCGCCCGCGCCGGCCGCCTTGAGGAACCGGACGGCGGTCAGCGTGCCGGCGCGGCTCGACGTGAACCGCAGGCCGAGCTCCACCGGGTTGGTGTCGGGGTCGACCGGCACGTGGGAGACGTTCGTCGCGCCGAAGAACGAGTACGTCCCGGAACGGTCGGTGGTGGCCCACCCGGCGACGACCATCGTCGAGGCCAGGATGACCAGCGCGGCCACGAGAATGATGACCGAGCGGCCACGACGCGGGACGATCCGCGGCGGTGCGGCGGCCCGGACGTGTCGGCCGGGGAGCTGAAGGACGGGAGGATGCTGGCTTTCCACGAGACTGCGCGCCTTTCGGGTCGGATCTCCTGTTGCCGTCACCCCGTGTGGCCGGAGTGGGAACCCCTCCCCCAGTGCGGTTGACCGTACGTGGACCGCAGCCGCTGCCCCGCTGGTCACCGCTGCCGGGGACAACGACGGCCGGCATCGGGCCGGGACGGCCGGCGGGCAGACTTAAGCGTGACTTATGGAAAGTGCGCGAAACGGTCGAAGCGCGCTCGGACGGTCGTCGGCAACGCGACACCGACCGCGGCGAGGCGCGTCACCGTCGGGCCTGGACGGACGCCGTCCGTCCCCAGCCGGAGCGAGCACTCCAGCCCGGCGACCGGCGTTTCGCCTCGGCGAGCAGGATGATCCCGACGTAGCAGACCGCCGCCGGGGCCAACTCCGGCGACCGGAGCAGCACGTCCCGCAGCCACGACCAGGCGCTCGGCCCGGGCACCGGATCGGCCGGCAGACCGTACTCCGGCGGGGCGGAGCGGAGGAAGCGCCAGAACTCCGCGTTGCCGTCGCGGGCGCGGGCCACCCGGCGGACGAGGTCGGCGGTGCGCCGTGGGGCGTCCACCCGGACCACGGCGTCGATCTCCACCTTCTCGTGCGGTCCGGCGATCGCGTCGAGGAACATGTCGTCGGCGGTGAGTTCGGGGAACTGGTCGAAGCGGCCCCGCGCCTCGCCGGAGAGCGCGATGATGCCGCGCCCGAAGAGACGGTTGCGGAACACGGGCAGCCGGGCGTTCACCGCGTAGTAGGCCCGCACGGGCCAGAAGCTGCTCGAGCTGTCGACGACCGGGCGGGGCACCGCCGCGGCGACGCCGGGGCGGGTGACGGCGGTGGCGAGCTGGCGGAGCAGCTCGGCGGTGACCGGCACGTCGGCGTCCAAATAGATCCGGTCGCCGGCGCCGACCGCCCGGTCGCCGGCGTTCAGGGCCGCGGTCTTCGACGGCGTCGGGATTTCCACGACCCGCACGCCGAACGAACGAGCAATTTCCGCCGTGTCGTCGGTGCAACCATTGGCCACAACGACAATCTCCAGGTCCGTGTCGAATTGCGGAGAATCGAGCAAACTCCGCAAGACGCCACCAATTCCCGACGCCTCATTGAAGGCGGGCATGATGACACTGATCCGCACGGCGCGATACTGCCAGCCCGAAAGAGGGATCAACAACCGGTCGAACGGCCATCGGTATGTCACGGAATCCGTTGCGCTGCTGACCGTTCGAAGCCTTGCTCGCCGATCCGCCATCGGTAGATTTCTTTTCCGTGCCCCTCAATCTGGACGGTTCACGCCAGGAAAACCGGGTCGACGTGTACGGGATCGACTTCGACCCGCTCCAGGAAAATGACGTTATCCGGCACGTCGTGTCCGAACTGGACGCGGGTCGGGGCGGACAGATCATAACCCCCAATGTGGACATCCTGCGTCGGATTCTCCGAGATCCGGAATCGCGGGCCCACGTGGAATCGGCAAGTCTTGTCGTGGCCGACGGCAAGCCGTTGATCTGGGCCAGCCGAATCGCCGGGAATCCCCTGCCCGCCCGGGTCGCCGGCTCCGACCTGATCTGGAGCCTCTCCGCCGCGCTGGCCGAGCGGGACCGATCCATCTACCTGCTGGGCGGCGCGCCGGGCACCGCGAACCGAGCGGAAGAGGTCATGCGCGCCCGCTTCCCAAGGTTGCGCATCGCCGGGCACCTCAGCCCGCCCTTCGGCTTCGACACCCGCCCCGACCAGTTCGAGGAGGCCTGCGGCACGGTGGCCGCCGCTCGACCGGACCTGGTCTACGTCGGGCTCGGCTTCCCCAAGCAGGAACGGGTCATCGCCCGACTCCGCTCCCGATTGCCCGCCTCCTGGTTTCTGGGCTGCGGCGCGGCGATCGGCTTCGTGGCCGGTGTGCACCGGCGAGCGCCGCGGTGGATGCAGGCGTACGGTCTCGAGTGGACGCACCGCCTGGCCAGCGAACCGGCCCGACTGATGCGGCGCTATCTCGTCCACGACCTTCCGTTCGCGCTGGAACTGCTGGCGGTGAGCACGCGGCGGCGGCTCCGCGGCGCCCGAGTCGGCCGGGTGCCACGCACCGCCGACGGGCCCGCCGCACCACGTCCGGCCGGCGTCCCGCTCGCCGCCGACGGCCCGGGGCACGGGCTGCCCATCCAGACGGGAGACCAGGTGTGAAGCGTCCCGATGTGTCGGTCGTGATCGTCTCGTACAACACCCGCGAGCTGACGCTGCGCTGCCTGCGGGAACTCGTCGACAGCCGGACCCCGCAGGTCCGGTTCGACATCACCGTCGTCGACAACGCCTCCGCCGACGGCTCGGCCGACGCGATCGCCGAGCGGTTCCCCGAGGTCCGCCTGCTGCGGCTGAGCGAGAACGTCGGCTGGGGGCGCGGCGTCAACCGGGGCGCCGTCGCGAGCGACGGGGAGTACATCCTGCTGCTCAACCCGGACGCCGCCCCCGTCGGCACGCCCGTCGCCGAGCTGTTCACGTTCGCCCGGCAGCGGCCGGAGCACCGGATCTACACCGGACGGACGCTGCACTCCGACGGCACGGACGACCACTACTCGTGCTGGGGGCTGCCCAGCCTGTGGAGTTACGTCACCTTCGCCACCGGCCTGTCGACCGTCTTCTCGCGGCACGGGTGGGCGAACCCGGAGGGATTGCCCGACTACGACCGACGGTCGGTGCGGGAGGTGCCCGCCGTGACGGGCTGCTTCCTGCTCATCGAACGCGACCTGTTCAACCGGCTCGGCGGCTTCGACCCGGTCTACTTCCTGTACAGCGACGACATCGACCTCTGCGCCCGGGCCGCCCGGCTCGGCGCCCGACCGGTGCTCGACCCCGACGCGGCCGTCATCCACGTGGGCGGCGCCTCGTCGAGCTCCGAGGGGCAGCGGATGAAGATCCTCCGGGGCAAGGCCACCTACGTCCGCCTGCACTGGTCGCCGGCCCGGGCCCGGCTCGGCGTGGGGCTGCTGGTCGCCGGTGTCGGGCTGCGCGCCCTCGGCCGGACCCTGCTCGGCACGGACCGGTCCCGGGGCGTCAACTGGGCCACGGTCTGGCGCGAACGGCGCACCTGGGCCGCCGGCTGGCCCCCGTGTGACGAGCCCCGCCCGCCGCACGACCCCGCCGCCGCCACGCCGGACGCGGCGCCCCGGCCGTCGGAGGTCGACCAGAGCCTGGCCCATCCCGTGAGCCCCGGCACGGACCGGACCGCCGCGGTCCCCGGCGCCCGACCGGGGCCCACGGTTCCCAGCGCCTGACCGAGGCCACGGTTCCCACTGCCTGACCCGCCGCGGACCCCTCCCCTATGCCCCGACCGGACCGCGGGCCCCTGTGCCCCGACCGGAGCGCCACGCACGGCTCGGCCGCCCAGCCGGTCGTAGCCCCTGCCCCGCGGGCCGTGGCGTCGGTCGCCGACCATTGATCACTTGATCGACTCCATGTCGGCACCTGGCGGTATCCACGCGTGCCGGATACCGCCATATCGTCGAGACGGTGTGGATCAACTGCGGCTACCAGTTGATCCACTCGGACTCCTTGATGTCGCGGTGTCCCAGCCGACAGGACACCGCGACGGGGTGGCGCCGCCATTTCGGCAGGCGACCGGGTTGAGCCGGAATCTCGGCACGTCCGACTCGTCACCGCCGTGCCATTCGCCTGACTAGTGGTGCTCGTTCCATGAACGACGCCGCACGAAGGGATTGTCGTTTGCGTCGCGAATGACGGAAGCTGGCTCCCCGAATGTCACGAAAAGCGGAGCCAATTTCGCCCACAATGCCAACGCTCGGCGGAGCTAGGCGAATTCGCCGGTTTCCGGGCGGTGCCACACCCGCGTCATGGATTTCGCGCCATTGTCCCGGATCGGCGCACCGTGCGGCGAAATACGTGTAACCGGAATTCCCGACCGGGCACCTCCGGTGAAGATGGGCCGCCGGGAGAGCTGGCCGTCAGGCCGGCAGCTCCAGGACGTACTCCTCGACCTCCTGCCCGCGGCCCGGCGCATAGCCGCGGTCCTCGCCGCGAACGACGAAGCCGCACTTACGCAGCACGGCCAGCGAGCCCAGGTTGTCCTTCGCCGCACGTGCGTGCACCGGGCGCTGTGGCAACTCCCGCAGCAGCGCGTCCAGGGCGGCGGTGGCGTGGCCGCGCCCCCAGTGGGCCCGGTCGATCCAGTAGCTGACCTCGGTGCGCTCGCCCACCGGGAAGGCGGCGACGTAGCCGACCACCGCGCCGTCGACGGTGACCGTGCGCGTCACGATCTTCGGGTCGCTGCGCACCCGCTGCCAGTGCGCCGCGAACTCCGCCCGGTCGTCCGGGTCTTCCGCGGTGAAGGCGGCCATCCGGACGGCCACCGGGTCCCGCTGATGGCGGTAGAACTCCGGCAGGTCGTCGTCGCGCACGGGGCGTAGGCGCAGGTCGGTCACCGGCCGAGGATAGGGCCAGCCTCTGACAACCGGCACGTGAGGCCCGCCGGCGCCCCGACCGGCCGGTCCGCGCCGACGCCCCCGCCCCCGTCCGCGCCCGCCCCGTCCGCGCCATCCGCTTTTCCGCGCGGGACCCGCCCGCGCCGACCAGCTCCCGCGTCCCCCGGGCGTCGAGACGGTCGGCGGTCGCATCGGAGCTGGCCGTCTCGCCCGATGCCCGGGCGGCCCGCGAGGGGGGTACCGGGGGCGATCTGGCTGCCCCGCCCGAAGGCACGCGCCGACAATGACCGGATGAAGGCACTGGTGGGAAGTCGGCGGCGCGGCGCGGCGGCGACGGGCAAGCAGTCGGTCGGCGCGGTGGCCGCGGGCGCGCTGGCGATCGGCGCCCGCGCGGTGGGCGCGGCCGCCCTCGGGTCGCTGGCGGTCTCCGCGCTGGCGGGCGGGGCCGCCGCGGTGGCGGTGCTGGCGATCGGGCGTCTGGCCGTCCGACGCGCGGTCATCCGCGAACTCCGGATCGGCCGGCTGGAGGTCGACGAGCTGATCGTGCGCAGCCGCGCCGGGACCGTCGGCCGCGGCGACGCGACGTAGCCGGCGACCCGCGACCGCGCGCCCGGCAGCACGACCCCGCCCCGCCGACGCGACCTGGCCGACCGCCCGTGACCACGCCGGGCGGCGCAGGGCTGCCGGGGCGACGTGCCCGGGGCGGCCGTGAACCCGCGGCGATCCGGGACCAACGGCCCGGGAGGCGGGACCAGCGGCTCTGCCCGGAGCGCCCGTGGCGGGGCAGCCTGGAACCGGACGAAGGAGGACGTCATGACCATCGAATCCGGTGCCCCCGTCGTGGTGGGTGTGGACGGATCCGCCGCGGCGCTGGACGCGGTCCGCGTGGCGACGCGAGAGGCGGCGTACCGGCGACGGTCGCTGCGGGTGGTGCACGCGTTCCACTGGCCACTGGCCGTCGCGCCGCTCGGGCTGGTGCCGGCGGTGCCGGCGGACGACAGCCTGCGCCGGGAGGCCGAGCGGGTCGCCGCGGAGGCGGCGGCCGAGGCCGGCAAGATCGACCCTGAGGTGCCGGTGACGGCTGTCGTGATCGACGGCGCTCCCACCCCGGTGCTGCTGGACGAGGCGCGCGACGCCGCGCTGGTCGTGCTCGGGCACCGCGGGTTGGGCGGCTTCGCCGGCCTGCTGATCGGCTCGGTGACGGTGCAGGTGTCGGCGCGGGCCGAGTGCCCGGTGCTGGTGGTCCGGGGCGAGCCGCGCGCCGACGGCCCGGTGGTGGTCGGCGTGGACGGTTCCGCGCTGTCCACCGAGGCGGTCGCCTTCGCGTTCGAGGAGGCGGCCCGGCGGGACGCTCCGCTGGTGGCGGTGCACGCCTGGCTGGACCCGGCCCCGGTCGCCCCCGGCGACCTGATCCCGATGATGTACGACCTGACCGCGCTCGGCGAGGACGAGGAGCGGGTGCTCGCCGAGTCCGTGGCCGGGTGGGCGGAACGCTATCCGGAGGTGTCGGTCCGGCATCGACTGGTCCGGGGGGCGGCGGCCCCCGTACTGGTGGCGGAATCGGCGTCGGCCCAGCTCGTGGTCGTCGGTGCGCACGGTCGGGGTGCCCTGGGTGGCCTGCTGCTCGGCTCGGTCAGTCACGCGCTGCTGCATCACGCCCACGCGCCCCTGGCGATCGTCCGGCATCGCCGGACCGCCGACGCCGCCTGATCCCCGTGCGGGCCCGACCGGGCCGCGTCGACCTGGGCCCAGGTGCCTCGGCCCGCAGCGCGGCGCGACGCCGGCCGACGGCACGGATGCCCTCGGCCGGCGCCGGCCGACGGCCCGGTCGGGTCGGGTGCCACGGGTGATCCGTCGGGCGTGCGGGAAATACCGGTGGGACGGCGCGGGCGCGCCGACAATGACCTGATCGACCATTGGAGGGCTGATGAGTAGACCCGTCGTGGCGGGGGTGGACGGATCGTCGGCGAGCCTGGCCGCGGCCGAGGAGGCCGCTCGGGCGGCGCGGCAGCGCGACCGGCCGCTGCACCTGGTGCACGGGTTCCTGCACCCGCTCGGCTACGGGGTGCCGCTCAACCCGTACGACCTGGGGTTGCCCGCGCCGACTGACGGGGCGCAGAAGATGCTGGAGCAGACCGCGCGCGACCTCACGGGCCGCTGGCCGGGGCTCCGCGTCGAGGTGCGACAGGTGGCCGGCGGTCCGGGTGCCACCCTGATCGAGGAGTCGCGGCGGGCGGAGTTGGTCGTGGTGGGGAGCCGCGGGCTGGGCGGGTTCGCCGGGCTGCTGCTCGGCTCGGTCAGCGGCCAGGTCGCCTCGCACGCCCACTGTCCGGTGCTGGTGGTCCGCCCCACCGAGGAACCGGTGCCGACGGAGGGACCGGTGCTGGTGGGCGTCGACGGGTCGGAGTCCGCCGAGCTGGCGGTCGGCTACGCCGCCGACGAGGCCGCGCGGCGCGGAACGGACCTGGTGCTCCTGCATGTGGCGCCGACGGACGGCACGGCGACGCCGGGCCGGGAGGGTCTGGTCACGGACGGAGCCGGAACCCGGGACCGGGCCGAGGCACCAGACCGGGTCGAGGCGCCGGAGCGCGCGGGCCACGAGCCGTCCGCGCTGCTCGCCACGGCGGTGGCAGCGGCCCGGGGCAGCCACCCCGGGCTCACCGTGGCGGGCCGGACGGTCCGGGCGGACTCGGCCGGGCAGGCGCTGGTCGAGGCGAGCGGGCAGGCGGTGCTGGTGGTGGTCGGCACCCGGGGCCGGGGCGGCTTCACCGGCCTGCTGCTCGGCTCGGTCAGCCAGGCGCTGGTGCAGCACGCGCACTGCCCGGTGCTGGTCGCCCACCCCTACGGGCAGGGGCACTGACCAGCCCGGGCGGCCGGAACCTGGTCCGGCCGCCCGTCGGGATGGTGCGGTCAGTGGCCCGCGCCGCCGAGCAGTTCCTCGAAGCTGGTGGTCAGCGCGAACGGGTCGACCGGCCCGGTGGACGGTGGCCGCCGGTGGATCTGCTCGGCCAGCTCGGCGGCGGCCCGGTCGATCCGCCCCCGCAGCCCGGATTCGGCCGTGTCGCCGGACCAGTCCTCCGGGGCGGCGAAGACCGCCGTCGGCACCACGACCGCGTGCAGGTACGCGAACAGCGGCCGCAGGCCGTGCTCCAGGGCCAGTGAGTGGCGGGCGGTGCCGCCCGTCGCGGCGATGAGCACCGGCCGGTCGGCGAGGGCGTCCGCCTCGACCAGGTCGAAGAACGACTTGAACAGCCCGTTGTACGAGGCGTTGAAGATCGGCGTGACCGCGATCAGCCCGTCCGCGCCGGTGACCGTGTCGAGCACCGCCCGCAACGACTCCGACGGGAAGCCGGTGAGCAGGTGGTTCACCACGTCGTGGGCGTGCTCGCGGAGCTCGATCTGGTGCAGGTCCACCGCCTCGCCCCGGCCGGCCAGCTCGTCGCGGGTCGCCCCGGCGAGCTGGTCGGCGAGCAGCCGGGTCGACGAGGGCTGGCTGAGACCGGCCGAGACCACGGCGAGGCGGCGGGTCATCGGGCCGCCTCCGGCGCCTTGCCCGTCACGTCGTCGACGGCGTGGACGGTGCTGTCCTTGGCGCCGCCCGCCGCGGCGACCAGCGAGGCGTGGGTGGGCGCCTCCGGCACGTGCGCCGGACGCCGCGCGTCGAACTCCTTGCGCAGCACCGGGACGACCTCCTCACCCAGCAGGTCGAGCTGCTCCAGCACGGTCTTCAGCGGCAGGCCGGCGTGGTCCATGAGGAAGAGCTGGCGCTGGTAGTCGCCGACGTAGTCCCGGAAGCCCAGGGTGCGGTCGATGACCTGCTGCGGGCTGCCCACGGTCAGCGGCGTCTGGGAGGTGAACTCCTCCAGCGACGGCCCGTGCCCGTAGACGGGGGCGTTGTCGAAGTACGGCCGGAACTCGCGGACCGCGTCCTGCGAGTTCTTCCGCATGAACACCTGCCCGCCGAGGCCGACGATCGCCTGGTCGGCGGAGCCGTGGCCGTAGTGCGCGAAGCGCTGGCGGTAGAGGCCGACCATCCGCTGGGTGTGCTCCTTCGGCCAGAAGATGTGGTTGGCGAAGAAGCCGTCGCCGTAGTAGGCGGCCTGCTCGGCGATCTCGGGGCTGCGGATCGAGCCGTGCCAGACGAACGGCGGGACGCCGTCCAGCGGCCGCGGCGTCGAGGTGAACGACTGCAACGGCGTACGGAAGCGGCCCTTCCAGTCCACCACGTCCTCCCGCCACAGCCGGTGCAGCAGGTCGTAGTTCTCGATCGCGAGGGGGATGCCGTTGCGGATGTCCTGGCCGAACCAGGGGTAGACGGGCCCGGTGTTGCCGCGCCCCATCATCAGGTCGACGCGGCCGCCTGCCAGGTGCTGCAGCATCGCGTAGTCCTCGGCGATCTTCACCGGGTCGTTGGTGGTGATCAGTGTGGTGGCGGTGGAGAGCAGCAACCGCTCCGTACGCGCCGCGATGTAGCCCAGCATGGTGGTGGGCGACGAGGGCACGAACGGCGGGTTGTGGTGCTCGCCCATGGCGAAGACGTCGAGGCCGACCTCCTCGGCCTTCAACGCGATGGCCACCATCGCCTTGATCCGCTCATGCTCGGTCGGCTCGCGACCGTTGGTCGGGTCGACCGTGACGTCGCCGACGGTGAAGACTCCGAACTGCATGACCGCTCCTCGGGTTGTCCGCCGGAACCGTGGCGGTCCCGGACGCACCCGACAACATATTTGACGAGTCAATAATTCCACTCGCAAGGGTATCGCCGGTGGCGCGCGTCACTCCACGCGATCAGCCTCCGGCGACCGAGGGAAGCACCTGGACCTCGGCGCCGTCGGCGACCGGGGCGTCGAGCCCACCGATGTGGCGGCAGTCCTCCCCGTCGACGTAGACGTTGACGTAGCGGCGCAGCTCGCCCTGCTCGTCGCGGATCCGCCGGCCCAGCCGGGGCCAGGAGGCGGTCAGCCCGTCCAGGACGGCGCGCAGCGAGCCGGCGGCCGGGACGCTCAGCCGGCTCGCGCCGCCGGCCTCCCCGCGGAGCGGGCCCGGCACCAGCACGGTGACCATCTCAGACCTCCGCCGCGCGGACGCAGAGCACGTCCGGCAGGTGCGCGGCGACCAGCGTCCACGAGTCGCCCTCGTCGCGGCTGGCGTAGACCTCGCCGGAACGCGTGCCCAGGTAGAGCCCGCCGGTCTCGGCGTCGTCGGCGCACATCGCGTCGCGCAGCACGGACGGGTAGAACGGCGCCTCGGGCAGGCCGGCGCTCAGCGCCTCCCAGCTCTTTCCCGCGTCGCCGGAGCGGTAGACCCGGCACCGGTGCCCGACCGGCCAGCGCTCACCGTCGGCGGCCAGGGGGAACGTGAAGACCGTGCCGGGCCGCCCGGGCAGCGTCACGATCGGGAAACCGAAGTCGCTGGGCAGGCCGTCGGCGATCGACGCCCACCTGCGCCCGCCGTCGTCGGACCGGTAGACCCCGTGGTGGTTCTGCGCGTAGAGCCGCTCCGGGTCCCCCGCGTCCCGCGCGATCTTGTGGACGCACTGACCGAACTCGGGCCACTCGTCCGGCAGGAAGTAGGCGCGGATGCCCGTGTTGCCCGGCGCCCAGGAGTCGCCGCCGTCGTCGGAGTGGTAGACGCCGCCGGTGGACATGGCGACGACGATCCGATCGGGGTCGGTCGGGTGCGGCAACACGGTGTGCACCGCCTGGCCGCCGAAGCCGGCGCCCCACTGCTTCCGGTGCGGGTGGTCCCAGAGCGCGCGGACCAGCTGGAAACTGATCCCGCCGTCGTCGGAGCGGAACAGCGCCGACGGCTCGGTGCCGGCCCAGACCACGTCGGGCTGGGTCGGCCCGGCCGGGGCAAGTTGCCAGACCCGGCCCAGGCTCGCCCCGGTGTCGGCCGGAAAGGCCACGGGGGCCTCCTCCGGCTCCTGCCAGGACGCCCCGAGGTCGTCGCTGCGGGCCACGCTCGGCCCGAAGTGCGAGCTGGTCATTCCGGCGAGCAACCGCGGCGTGGGCCGCCGCTTGTCGATGGCCACCGCGTAGACCCCGGTCATCGGGAAGCGCGGGCCGCCGACCTGCCAGCTGCGCCGGCCGTCGGTGCTTGTGGCGAGAAAGAGCCCCTTGCTGGTGCCGATCGCGAGAAGGGTGGTCATGGCCGTCCTCCGGTCGTCGGTCGTCGCGTCGGCGTGATTATGGCCACACCCACCGACAGAACGGCGGCCCCGCGCGAGCCGCACCGGCGGCACCGCCCACCGCTCAGGGGCGCACCCGAGGCACGTGCCGGCGGTAGGCGCTCACCGTCGGGTCGCCCTCGACCCAGAACCGCCAGGGCACGTCGTGCGCCCCGGTCACGCCGACCCGGGGCCCGGCGGCCACCGCGGCCGGCGGCACCGCAACGGCGGCCGGGCGCAGCCGCACCGGGCCGTCGCCGAGCAGGTAGCGCCCGTACACCGTCTTGTCGATGCCGAGCGCCGCGCAGAGCCGGGCGGGCCCGCGAGCGAGATCCACGTCCCGGCGTACGGCGGTGCGCCGGGACCGCGCCACGTCGAGGCCGTCGGTCACCTCGCCGGCCCGCAGCAGCACCGCGGAGGCCTCCCCGTCCGGCCCGGTGACGACGTTCATACACCAGTGCATGCCGTACGTGAAGTAGACGTAGGCGTGCCCGGCCGGACCGAACATGACCGTGTTCCGGGCGGTACGACCGCGGTGCGCGTGCGAGGCGGGGTCGCCGGCGGTGCCGGCGTACGCCTCGACCTCGGTGATCCGCACGGTGACCCCGCCGGCGGAGAGCCGGCAGCCGAGCAGCCGACGGGCCGCCGGCACCACCGGCCCGGCGAGCAGGTCGGCCAGCGCCGCGAGGTCGTCGGCGTCGGTCGCGCGGGCCTCCGGGAGAACGTCCATGCCCCCGACGGTACCCAGCCGTCCGCCGGGTCGGCCCGGCCTGGCGGGCGAGCAAGCGGCGGTATCCACCCGCCCGAGGGTCGCGTGGCCGGAGTCATCCGTCGGACAGCAGCGGTTCATCAATCTGTGATGTCGGCGGCGAAACCGCCGGGGCGGCCGAGGGGTGTATCCGGTGTCGTCGTACCGCACGGCGGCGCCGCCCGGGGACACCGGTCGCCGGGACCGCAGTCTCCACCAAGGAGGGACCACCCATGAAGGTTCGCAGCATCCGCCTCCCGCTGATCGCCGTCGGCCTGGTCGCCACGGCCGCGACCCTGTCGTACGCCCCGTCGGCCAGCGCCACGACCACGTCGGCGCAGCGGGCGGCCCTCGCCGACGGCGCTCCGCTGACGTCGATCGCCGTCGGCGGCGCGGCGAAGATCGACGCCAACGGGGCGGCCATCCACGTGCCGG
The DNA here is from genome assembly GCF_027497215.1 of Micromonospora sp. WMMD812. Lineage (NCBI taxonomy): Bacteria > Bacillati > Actinomycetota > Actinomycetes > Micromonosporales > Micromonosporaceae > Micromonospora > Micromonospora sp. WMMD812. The sequence continues at coordinate 2,168,746 of NZ_CP114904.1, forward strand.
TCACGTTGACCTGCGCGCAGCGCACCGGGGTCGACCTGACCGTGAAGGTCGCCCAGGCGATCGGCGAGTCGATGCGTACCGGGACGACCACCCGCAAGGTCGTCTGCGAGGGGACGACCCGGATCCGCATCGCGGTGACCCCGGTCGAGCACCCGTTCGCCCCGGGCGTGGCGTTCGGCACGGTGACCGGCAACTCCTGCGACGCGCTGTGCAACTCGCTGGTCGACGAGCGCCGGGTGGACCTCGCGCTCTGACCTGGTACCGATATCGGGGGGAGACCGGCGGTGCCACGGGGACGCGTGGCGCCGCCGGTCTCAACATTCTGTTGACAACGAAGTGTTAAAAGCGATGGAATGGCGTCATGACCGACGCTCACGCCGACCCGTTCGCCGCACCCGACCCCGCCCGCACGAGGGCCCACCGCACGTTCTCGGCGCTGCACCGGATCACCGAGCGGCACGCCGACACCGACGCCCGCCGGCGTCGCTACGCCAACCCGTACGTGGCCGACCCCTGGGAGGCGGTCGCCCTGGTCACCGCGCTCGCGGCGGGTGGCGCCGAACTCGAGGCCGGGGAGGATCCGGTCGACGGCGCCGACCTCACCGCCGCGCTGACCCTGGTGCCGCACGTCCGCGCCGAGCTCGACGCGCTGGAGGCGGGCCTGTTGACGCTGGCGCGCAGCCGTGGGCTGACCTGGCAGGCCATCGCGTTCGGGCTGGGCCTGGGCAGCGCGCAGGCCGCCCAGCAGCGCTTCGACCGCCTCACCGCACGCGTCGAGGGCTAGAGGCTGGCCGGACAGGCAGGAACCTGGTAGGAAAGTGCCCCCGGAGGGCCGTTTCGCACCAGGCCCCACCGGCGGGTGCCGGCAGACTGTCAACCAGGCCGACCGACGGGAGGGCGCGATGCGGCGCGAGGAGATGCTGGCGTACTGCCTGGCGAAGCCGGGCGCCTGGCTGGACCAGCCGTGGGAGGGCGACGAGGTGGTCAAGGTGGGCAGCCGGATCTTCGCGTTCCTCGGCGCCCCCGACGGCGCGCCGACGGTCGGCGTGAAGTGCGGCCCCGACCGCGCGGTGGCCGACGAGTGGCTGCACCGCCACCCGACCGACGCCCGGGTGATGCCCTACATCGGACGGTCCGGGTGGAACACCCTGCGGCTCGACGGCGGGATCGACGACGAGGAGCTGACCGAGGCGGTCGACGCGTCGTACGACGCGGTGGTCGCCAAACTCCCGAAGCGGGAGCGACCGACCGCCTGAGCGCGGCGTCGAGACACCCGGTTCCGGGGAAACCGCTGCCTCAGCGATCGCTGAGGCAGCAGTTTCCCCGACGTAGTGCGGACCTCGGAGGTCGGGCTCAGCGGGGTACGACCCGCTCGGCGGCCCACTCCCGCCAGCCGGCCAGCTTGTCCGCCGCGGCGGCGAGCTGGTCGGCGACCGGGCCCGGGCCGGTCGAGCCGGGCGTGGTCCGGGCGGCGAGCGCCGAGCGGACCGACAACACGTCACGCACCGACGGATCCAGGTGCGGGCTGACCGTGGCCAGGTCGTCGTCGGAGACCTCGTCGAGCGCGCAGTCGCGGGCCACGCACAGCGCGACCAGCCGGCCGGTGATCTCGTGCGCGTCGCGGAACGGCACACCCTTGCGGACCAGCCAGTCGGCGACCTCGGTGGCCAGCGAGTAGCCCACCGGCGCGGCGGCGACCAGCCGGTCGACCCGTACCGTCATCGTGGAGATCATCCCGGCGAGCGCCGGCAGCAGCAGCTCCAGGGTGTCGACCGCGTCGAAGGCCGGCTCCTTGTCCTCCTGCATGTCCCGGTCGTACGTCATCGGCAGGCCCTTGAGCATGGTCAGGACGCTCATCAGCCCACCCACGAGGCGGCCGGACTTGCCCCGCGCCAGCTCGGCGATGTCCGCGTTCTTCTTCTGCGGCATGATCGACGAACCGGTGGCGAAGGCGTCGTCCAGCTCGACCCAGCCGAACTCCTGCGAGGTCCAGAGCACCACCTCCTCGCCGAGCCGGGAGAGGTGCACCCCGACCAGCGCGGTGGCGAAGAGGAACTCGGCGACGAAGTCCCGGTCGGCGACCGCGTCCATCGAGTTCGGCGCGGGCGCGGTGAACCCCAGCTCACGGGCCACCCGCACCGGGTCCAGCGGCAACGACGAACCCGCGAGCGCGCCCGCGCCGAGCGGGCTGATCGCGGCCCGGCCGTCCCAGTCACGCAGCCGGTCCAGGTCGCGCAGCAGCGGCTGGACGTGGGCGAGCAGCCAGTGGCCGAAGGTGACCGGCTGGGCGTGCTGGAGGTGGGTCATCCCCGGCGCCGGCGTGTCCACGTGCCGCTCGGCCTGCTCGACCAGCGCCTCGGCCAGCTCGACCAGCCGGCTGGCCACGCCCCGCGCGTGGTCACGCAGGTAGAGCCGAAGGTCGGTGGCGACCTGGTCGTTGCGGGACCGGCCGGCGCGCAGCTTCCCGCCCAGGCTGCCGAGCCGCTCCAGCAGCCCGCGCTCCAGCGCGGTGTGCACGTCCTCGTCGTCGACGGTCGGGCGGAACGCCCCGGAGGCGCAGGCGGCCTCCAGGTCGTCCAGCGCGGCCAGGATCCGCCCCAGCTCCTCCGGGTCGAGCAGACCGGCGCGGGCGAGAACCCGGGCGTGCGCCCGGGACGCCGCGAGGTCGTACGGGGCCAGCCGCCAGTCGAACTGCACGCTCACCGACAGCCGGGCCAGGGCCTCCGAGGGGCCGCCGGCGAACCGGCCACCCCACAGGCTCGTCCGGTTGGTGGCGGCGCTGTTCTCGATCAGGCTCTTGTCGTCCACCGGTCCCATTGTGGCAGTGTTCACCTTCCGCTCCCGACTGCGGGGCTCACTCGCTGCGCTCGTTCACTCCTCGCGCTCGCACCCACGGTCAGGCGTCGCCCAGCCGGGAGTCCCGGGCCGCGGCCATCTTGCTGGGCAGGCCCCACAGCTGCACGAAGCCCTTCGCCAGGGACTGGTCGAAGGTGTCGCCGGTGTCGTAGGTGGCCATGCCGAAGTCGTACAGGCTGGCCTCCGACCGACGACCGGTGACGGTGGCCCGGCCGCCGTGCAGGGTCAGCCGCACCTCGCCGGAGACGTGCCGCTGGGCGTCGTCGATGAACGCGTCCAGCGACCGCTTCAACGGCGAGAACCACAGGCCGTCGTAGACCAGCTCGCCCCAGCGCTGGTCGACGCCGCGCTTGAACCGGGCCAGGTCCCGCTCGACGGTGACCGCCTCCAGCTCCTGGTGGGCGGTGATGAGCGCGATGGCGCCGGGCGCCTCGTACACCTCGCGGCTCTTGATGCCGACGAGGCGGTCCTCGACCATGTCGAGCCGGCCGACGCCCTGGGCGCCCGCCCGCCGGTTCAGCTCCAGGATCGCCTGGTACGGGGTGACCGTCTCGCCGTCGATGGCGACCGGCACGCCGGCGTCGAAGGTGATCACGACCTCGTCGGCGTCGCGGGGCTCGGCCGGGTCGGCGGTGTAGGAGTAGAGGTCCTCGATCGGCCCGTTCCAGATGTCCTCGAGGAATCCGGTCTCGACCGCGCGGCCGAACAGGTTCTGGTCGATGGAGTACGGCGACTTGGCCGAGACGTCGATCGGCAGGCCCTTCTCCTCGGCGAAGGCGATCGCCTTGTCCCGGGTCCAGGCGTAGTCCCGGGCCGGCGCGATGATCTTCAGGTCCGGGGCGAGCGCGCCCAGGCCGACCTCGAAGCGGACCTGGTCGTTGCCCTTGCCGGTGCAGCCGTGCGACACGATGGTGCCGCCGTACTTCTTGGCGGCGGCCACCAGGTGCTTGACGATCAGCGGCCGGGACAGCGCGGAGACCAGCGGGTACCGGTCCATGTAGAGGGCGTTGGCGCGGATGGCCGGCAGGCAGTACTCGGCGGCGAACTCGTCGCGCGCGTCGACCACCTCGGACTCCACGGCCCCGCAGTCCAGGGCGCGCTGCCGGATGGCGTTCAGGTCCTCGCCGCCCTGGCCGACGTCGACCGCGACCGCGATCACCTCGGCGCCGGTCTGCTCCGCCAGGTAGGGAATGGCGACGGAGGTGTCCAGCCCTCCGGAGTACGCCAGGACGACCCGCTCGGTCATGGTGTGGTGCTCCCTTCAACGTTCTCTTCGCGGCGGGCCCAGCCGGCGAGCTTGTCGCCGAGCGCGGCCCCGCCGTCGGCCTCGCGGGCCACGACGAGGATGGTGTCGTCGCCGGCGATGGTGCCGACGACCTCGGGCAGGCCCGCTCGGTCCAACGCGCTGGCCAGGTAGTGGGCTGCGCCCGGCGGGGTGCGCAGCACGGCGATGTTGCCGCTGGAGTCGACCCCGTTGAGCAGCTCGTGCAGCAGCCGGATCAGCCGGGCCGGTGCGGCCTCGGCGTCCCGCAGCGGCCGGTGGCCGTCCTCGGGGATCAGGTAGACGCCGCGCCCGTCGCCGCCGCGCGCGGTGACCGCGCCGAGCTCCTTGAGGTCCCGGGAGAGGGTGGCCTGGGTGACCTGGATGCCGTCACCGGCGAGCAGGTCGGCCAGCTCGGTCTGCGAGTGGATGTCCTTGTCCCGGATCAGCTCGACGATGCGGGCGTGCCGGGCGGCGCGGGTCAGCGGGGCGGTCATGGGGTGGCCTCCAGGAGAAACGTCAGCAGCGCCTTCTGGGCGTGCAGGCGATTCTCCGCCTGGTCGAAGACCGCGCTCTGCGGGCCGTCGAGCACCTCGTCGGTGATCTCCTCGCCGCGGTGGGCGGGCAGGCAGTGCAGCACGATCGCGTCCGGCGCGGCGTGCCCGAGCAGGGCCTTGTTGACCTGGTACGGCAGGAACGGGGTGACGCGGTCCAGCCCGTCGGACTCCTGCCCCATCGAGGTCCAGGTGTCGGTGGCCACCACGTCGGCGTCGCGGACTGCGGCGACCGGGTCGGTGAGCACCCGGACCGACCCGCCGGTGGCGGCGGCGATCTCGGTGGCCCGCGCCAGCACGGCGGCGTCCGGCGCGAACCCGGCCGGCCCGGCGACCCGGACGTGCATGCCCGCCGTCGCCCCGCCCAGCAGGTAGGAGTGGGACATGTTGTTGGCCGCGTCGCCGACGTACGCGAGGGTCCGCCCGGCGGTGCCGCCGCACCGCTCCCGGACGGTCTGCAGGTCGGCCAGGATCTGGCAGGGGTGGAAGCCGTCGGTGAGCGCGTTGATCACCGGCACGGTGGCCGCGGCGGCGACCTCGCCGATCCGCTCGTCGCCGTGGGTACGCAGCACGATCGCGGCGACGTAGCGGGAGAGCACCCGCCCGGCGTCCGCCAGGGACTCGCCCCGGCCGAAGTGGGTGACCTGGGTGTCCACGACGAGGGGGTGCCCGCCCAGCTCGGCGATGCCGGCGTCGAAGGAGATCCGGGTCCGCAGGCTCTGCTTGTCGAACAGCACCGCCACCGACCGGGGCCCGGACAGCGGCCGGTACGCGAACCGGTCCGCCTTCATCCGCGCGGCGAGGTCCAGCACGGCCGACTGCTCGGCCGGGCTGAGGTCGTCGTCGCGCAGCAGGTGCCGGGTCATGCGGTCGTCTCCGTCGGGCTCGCGGCGGGCTCGGTGGGCGTGGTCGTGCCGGCGACCACCGGCGTGGCGAGCCCGGTCGGGGTGGTCGTGCCGGCGACGACCGGCGTGGCGGGCCCGGTCGGGGTGGTCGTGCCGGCGGCGGCCGGCGCGGTGGCGTCGAGGGCCGCCGGGAGCGCCGCCAGGAAGGCGTCGACCTGCGCGGCGGTGAGGATCAGCGGCGGGGCGAGCCGGACGACGCCCGGCTGCACCGGGTTGACCAGGAAGCCGGCCTCACGCAGCGCCTCGCCGAGCACCGGGGCGACCGGCGCGGTCAGCTCGACGCCGAGCAGCAGCCCGGCGCCGCGTACGCCGGCGACCAGCGGATGGCCGAGCGCCTCGATCCCCCGCCGCAGCCGCTCACCGACCCGCTTGACGTGGTCGAGCAGCCCCTCCTGGGCGATGGTCGACACCACCGCGAGCGCGGCCGCGCAGCTGATCGGGTTGCCGCCGAAGGTGGTGCCGTGCGAACCCGGGCCGAGCAGCTCGGCGGCCCGGCCGAAGGCGAGGCAGGCGCCGATCGGCAGCCCACCGCCGAGCCCCTTGGCCAGGGTGACGACGTCCGGGTCGACGCCCTCGGCCTGGTGGGCGAACCAGTGCCCGGTCCGCCCGACGCCGGTCTGCACCTCGTCGAGCACCAGCAGCGCGCCGTGCCGGGCGGTGATCCGCCGCGCCGCGGCCAGGTAGCCGGCCGGCGGCACGACCACGCCGTTCTCGCCCTGGATCGGCTCCAGGATCACCATCGCGGTGGCGTCGGTGACCGCCGACTCCAGCGCGGCCACGTCGCCGTAGTCGACGTGCGTGACGTCGCCGGGGAGCGGGCGGAACGGGTCGGCCTTGGCCGGCTGCCCGGTGAGCGCGAGGGCGCCCATGGTACGGCCGTGGAAGCCGCCCCGGGTGGCGACCGCGTGGGTGCGGCCGGTACGCCGGGACAGCTTGAACGCCGCCTCGTTCGCCTCCGCTCCGGAGTTGGCGAAGAAGACCCGCCCGGGCCGGCCGGCGAGGGCCAGCAGCAGCTCGGCCAGGGCGACCGGCGGCTCGGCGACGTAGAGGTTGGAGACGTGGCCGAGGGTGGCCACCTGCTTGGACACCGCGGCGACCACGGCCGGGTGGGCGTGGCCGAGGGCGTTCACGGCGATCCCGCCGACCAGGTCGACGTACTCCCGGCCGGCCTCGTCGACCACGACGGCGCCGGAGCCGGAGACCAGCGCCATCGGCGGGGTGCCGTAGTTGTCCATCATGGACTGGCCCCAGCGCTGCAGCAGCGTGCTCATGACGGCATCACCATGGTTCCGAACCCTTCCGACGTGAACACCTCGAGCAGCGTGGAGTGGGCGACCCGGCCGTCGACGACGTGCGCGGCGGGCACCCCGCCGCGCACCGCCCGCAGGCAGGCCTCCATCTTCGGCACCATCCCCGACTCCAGGGCGGGCAGCAGCTTCGCCAGGTCGTCCGCGCCGATCTCGGAGATGAGGCTGGCGGTGTCCGGCCAGTCGGCGTACAGGCCGGCGACGTCGGTGAGCACCACCAGCTTGCGGGCCTCCAGCGCGACCGCGAGCGCGGCGGCGGCGGTGTCCGCGTTGAGGTTGTGCAGCACCCCGTCGACGTCCGGCGCGACGGTCGAGATCACCGGGATCCGGCCGGCGTCGATCAGGTCGGTGACCGCCGAGACGTCGACCGACTCGACGTCGCCGACCTGGCCGACGTCGACCGGCTCGCCGTCGACGTACGCCGGCCGCCGCACCGCGGTGAACAGCCCGGCGTCCTCGCCGGAGAGGCCGACCGCGAACGGGCCGTGCGCGTTGATCAGGCCGACCAGTTCCCGGCCAACCTGCCCGACGAGCACCATCCGGACCACGTCCATCGCCTCCGGGGTGGTGACCCGCAGGCCGCCGCGGAACTCGCTGGCGATGCCGAGCCGGCCGAGCATGGCGGAGATCTGCGGCCCGCCGCCGTGCACGACGACGGGCTTCAGGCCGACGTAGCGCAGGAAGACCATGTCGGCGGCGAACGCCCGCTGCAACTCGGGGTCGACCATGGCGTTGCCGCCGTACTTGACCACGACGGTCGACCCGGAGAACCGGACCAGCCACGGCAGCGCCTCGATCAGCGTCGCGGCCTTGGCCTGGGAGCGGGTGAGGTCGGCGGAGAGCGTCATGTGGAGTACGCCGAGTTCTCGTGCACGTACGCGTGGGACAGGTCGTTGGTCCAGACGGTGGCCTCGGCGGGCCCGGCGTGCAGGTCGATCCGGATGGTCACGTCCCGCCCGGCCAGGTCGACCTTCGACCGGTCCTCGGCCGCGGCGCCGGACCGGCACACCCAGACCCCGTTGACCGCGACGTCGACGGCGTCCGGCTCGAACGCGGCGGCCGTGGTGCCGACCGCGGCGAGGATCCGACCCCAGTTCGGGTCGTTGCCGAACAGCGCGGTCTTCACCAGGTTGTTGCGGGCCACCGCCCGACCCACCTCGACCGCGTCGTCCTCGCTCGCCGCGCCGGTCACGTCGATCGCGATCTGCTTGGTGGCGCCCTCGGCGTCGGCGATGAGCTGCTGGGCCAGGTCGTGAGCGGCGGCGGTGACCGCGGCGGTCAGCTCGGCCTGGCTGGGCGTGATGCCGGAGGCGCCGCTGGCCAGCAGCAGCACGGTGTCGTTGGTGGACATGCAGCCGTCGGAGTCGATCCGGTCGAAGGTGACCCGGCACGCCTCGCGCAGCGCGGCGTCCAGCGCCTCCGGCCCGGCCACCGCGTCGGTGGTGAGCACGCAGAGCATCGTCGCCATGGCCGGGGCGAGCATTCCCGCGCCCTTGGCCATGCCGCCGACGGTCCAGCCGCTGCCCGACGCGACGGTCGTCTTCGGCCGGGTGTCCGTGGTCATGATCGCCTCGGCGGCGGGCCGGCCGCCGTCCCGGGACAGCCCACGCACGGCGGCCCGTACGCCGGAGAGCAGCTCGGGCATGGGCAGCCGCTCGCCGATCAGGCCGGTCGAGCAGACCGCGACCTCGCCGGCGCCGAGCATCAGCCGCGGACCGGCCTGGGTGAGCACGGCGGCCGCGTGCTCGGCCGTGGTGTGGGTGTCCTGGAAGCCGGCCGGGCCGGTGCACGCGTTCGCGCCGCCGGAGTTGAGCACGACCGCGCGGACCACGCCGCCGCGGACCACCTGCTGGGTCCAGAGCACCGGCGCGGCCTTCACCCGGTTGGCGGTGAACACACCGGCGACGGTCGCGTCCGGGCCGTCGTTGACCACGACGGCCACGTCGCCGGCGCCGCTGGCCTTGAGCCCGGCGGCGACCCCGGCCGCCCGGAAGCCCCGGGGCGCGGTCACCGTCATGGCGCGACTCCGTACACCGACAGGCCGGTGGTCTCCGGCAGGCCGAGCATCAGGTTGGCGTTCTGCACGGCCTGCCCGGCCGCGCCCTTGCCGAGGTTGTCCAGCGCGCTCACCACGATCATCCGGCGGGAGTCGACGTCCACGGTGGCCTGCAGGTGGCAGGAGTTGGAGCCGAGGGTGGCGGCGGTGTGCGGCCAGTGCCCCTCGGGCAGGACGTGCACGAACGGCGCGTCGGCGTACGCCTCGGCGAGCACCGCCTGCGGGTCCACGCCCCGCGCCGGCACCGCGGTCACCGTGGCCAGGATGCCGCGCGGCATGGGCGCGAGCACCGGCGTGAAGGAGAGGGTGGTCGCACCGGTCGCCTGCTTGATCTCCGGGACGTGCTGGTGGGTGCCGACCCGGTAGGGCGAGAGGTCACCCAGCACCTCACTGGCGAGCAGGTGCGACTTGGCGGCCCGGCCCGCGCCGGAGGTGCCGGAGGCGGCGACCACGACCACGTCGGCCGGCTCGGCCGCACCGGCCGCGATCAGGGGCGCGAGCGCCAGGGTGATCGCCGCGGCGTAGCAGCCCGTGTTGGCCACCCGGGTGGAGCCGGCGATCAGCTCCCGTTGCCCGGGCAGCTCGGGCAGGCCGTAGGTCCACTGCCCGGCGTGCGTGCCGCCGTAGTACTGGGCCCAGTCGTACGGGTTGGCGAGCCGGTGGTCGGCGCCGAGATCGACGATGCGCACGTCGGCCGGCAGTTGCGCGGCGAGCGCCGCCGACTGGCCGTGCGGCAGGGCGAGGAAGACCAGGTCCGCGTCGGCCAGGGCGTCCGGGTCGGTCTCGCCGAACACGAGGTCCAGCCCGGTGAGCTGCGGGTGCGCCACGTCGACGCGGTGCCCGGCCTGGCTGTGCGCGGTGGCGGCGACCAGCTCGAACTCCGGGTGCCCGGCGACCAGGCGCAGCAGCTCGCCACCGGCGTAGCCGCTCGCGCCCGCGACCGCGACTCGGATTCCCATACTCACCTCCGCATGATTATGCGGAGAAGCCTAACAGCGTCCCGGCGGCGCTGCAAGTTCATACGGTCGACCGCATGAAACTACAGCGGTGGCCTGCGAGTGGACTCGACATACGAAAAGTCGGGATGTCCCCGTCCGGTGACACCCCGACTGTCCGAAACCCGGATGGATCACCGGGTGATCGGGCTCACTCCGCCGTACGCGGAGCCTTCTCCATCCGATCGACCCTGACCTGCAGGTCGGCGAGCTGGGCCGACTCGGCACGGGACCGGACCTCCAGCGCGGTGCGGGCCTGTGCCCGCCGGTGCCGCAGGATCAGCCAGGTCAGGGCGATGGCGAGCCCGGCGAGGATCCAGATGAGGGAGATCAGCTCGTAGAACTTCACCGTTGTCTACCTAACTCGCCCGGAGGCGCAGCTCGCGACGGGAGGGGGAAGATCCGCTTTCTGCCGGAAAATTAGCACGCGCCCGCTACCCGTTCAATCGGCCCGGTCCGGCCCTCCCCCGCCGCCACCGGCACCGCCTCCGGCGACGGCGATGCGGACGACGACGAGGGCGGCACGGGCGACAACGGCCGAGCGGACGACGACGGCGCGGGCGACGAAACCGAGGGTCGCGGATCCGGCGCGAGCAGGGTCCCGGCGGCGGCCACCAGGGCCACCACACCGGCCGGCAGGGCCAGCTCGACGCTCGGCGCGAAGGCCGGGCTGTGGTTCGTCGGCAGGTTGCCGAGCTTCTCGGCCGCGCTCGCGCCGGGCGCCGCCCGCCACTGACGCGGCCCGACGGTGCCGAGCATCCAGTAGCTGCTCGGGATCCCCCCGGCGGCCAGCAGCGGAAAGTCCTCGGACGCCAGGGAGGGCGGCCACCAGCCGACCCGCTCCGGCCCGAACACCCGCTCGTGGGCGGCCCGCACCCGGGCGGTCGCGCCCGGATCCCCGACGTGGGCGGGGGTACGCGACACGACCCGTACCGTCGGCTCGCGCGGGCTGCCGGCGGCCTCGCAGGCCGCCCGGACGGTGCGGGTCACGCTGCTCAGCACCCGGTCCAGCGTCGGCTCGTGCAGCGCCCGGATCGTCACCCCGAGGGTGGCGTGCTCGGCGATGACCCCCGGATGGTGACCGGCGCGCAGCGTGCCGACGGTGAGCGCCACCTGCTCGGCCGGGCTGACCTGCCGAGCCACCACGGCCTGCAGCTGCACGACGATGGTCGCGGCGAGCACCACGGGATCCACGCACAGGTGCGGGGTGGCGGCGTGCCCACCCCGGCCGGGCACGGTGATGTCCAGGGTGACGCAGCCGGCCGTCATGGGACCGCTGCCGTGGGCGACCATGCCCGCCGGTAGCGGCGCGGCGTGCTGGGCGAGGAGCAGGTCGGGGCGGCCGAACCGCTCGTAGAGGCCGTCGTCGAGCAGCGCCGCCGCACCCCGCATGGTCTCCTCGGCCGGCTGCCCCAGGATCAGCAGCGTTCCGCGCCAGCCGTCCCGCTCGCGGGCGAGGTGGGCGGCGGCGCCGACCGCCGCGGCCAGGTGCAGGTCGTGTCCGCAGGCGTGCATGACGGGCACGGTCCGGCCGTCGGCGTCCACACCGGTCGCGGTGCTGGCGTACGGCAGGCCGGTCTCCTCGGCGACCGGCAACGCGTCCAGCTCCGCCCGCATCAGCACACGCGGGCCGACCCCGTTGTCGAGGACGCCGATGACGCCGTGCCCGCCGATGCCGGTCGTGACCTGACAGCCGATCTCCCGCAGTGCGGCCGCGAAGCGGGCCGCGGTGCGCTCCTCCATCCCGGAGAGCTCCGGATGTGCGTGCAGGTCGCGGTAGAGCCGGGTCGCGTCGGCGATGGTCTCCGGATCGACCGTCGGGCCGGTGGGGTGGGTGGCGGTCCGCACTCCGGGTGGTGCCATGGGGTCAGCCAAGCCGAGGCCGCTGTCACACCGCTGACATCGGGTGACAGCGGTTTGCGCCGGTGGCCGTGGGCGATCGGTGAGCGTGCTGGGGTGTGCTTGCGGCGGGGCCGGACGAGCCGGCCGGACACCGACCGTTAGGAGTCATCATGGCGCCCGAGACCGACCTCAACGCCCTCGCCGAGGAGATCCTGGAGCTGGAGTCGGAGACCTTCGCGATCTCCGACTACGCCGACGCGTCCGAGGCGATCCTCGCCTCCTGCTCCTCGTCGGGCACCACCTCGACCTGCAGCAGCACCACCTCCACCACCAGCTGCTCGGCCTGACCGACGGCGGCACGGCGTCGGGCCGCCCCGCGGGCGGCCCGACGTTTCCGCGTGTCTGACCCCGGTGCCCGTCACCGCCGCGCACGCCTCCGGCACCGGCACTGCGGCGGCCGCCCCGCTACGGGAACGGGTGCGGCACGAGGCGCAGGTCGGCGTCGGTGAGTTCGGCGTCGGCCAGGCCCGCCGCCGCGGGCGCCGTCCGCAGCCGCGGCAGGTGCGGAGCCCGCTGCCGGATCCAGCCGAAGTCGATCGGGAGCAGGCCGGGCGCGATCATGCAGACCGAGCGGAGGCCGACCGTCTCCTGCTCCGGCGTGGTCTGGTCGACCATGATCGCCTCGAATCCCCGCGCGCGCAGCAGATCGAGCACGCGGTGCAGGTCGTCGCGCAGGTCCCGGGTGCCCGGGGGCCGGTAGCCGGCGAACACCTGCCCGGCGGGGAGCGCGTCACCGCCGTCGAGGTAGCTCTCGGCGTGCACCGCCATCCGCGGCAGGCCGAAGAGCGCCGAGTGGTCCGGCAGCCGGCGGACGAGGGTGTAGTCGTCGGCCATCCGCTCCAGCTCGGGCCGACGCCGGCGCACCGTGCCGGGCTGGTGAGGGATGTAGGTGAGCGCCTCGGCGAGCGCGCCGGCCACCGCCTGCTCCGGGTCGACGTGCGCCGCGGCGGCGAACGACAGCAGGCCGGGACCGCCGTCGTGGCGGACGGCGAGGCTGGTGACCACGGGTACGTCGAGGTCGATCCGGTTGTCGAAGGCGTAGAGACGATAGCCCTGCAGCTCGGCGCGATCGGCCATCGCCCGCACCGTCGGCGGGCAGGTGTCGAGGTCGATCCGGGGCAGCCTGAGGTTGCCGTACCAGGCGAGCAGGAACGCGTCGCGCTCGATCAGCTCCAGCAGCCCGAACAGGGCGGCCTCCTCCAGGCAGCTCCCGGTGGCGCAGCCGCTGGAGGAGGAGAGCACGAAGGTGTCGCCCGCGGCCGGCGAGCTGTAGAAGCAGAGCCGGCGGGGCACCAGCACGGGCCGGCCGGTGTGCAGGTTCTGCCCCCACACCCAGGGGATCGGCCGCTCCGGGTCGAACCGGCGCAGGATCGGGTCGGCGTCGTACACCGCGTCGGGATAGCTGCCGCAGGCGTCCGGGTGCAGCGCGTCCGTGCCGAGGTCGGCGTACGCGGCGACGACCGGGGCGACGTGGCGCCGCCGGTGGGTGCCCGCGTAGCGCTCCAGCCCTTCCAGGTAGGCCAGCGAGCGGCTCGCGTCGTAGCCGCTCGACTGGCCGCTCCAGGAGACGTCGAGCAGCCCGCCGTAGCCGCGGATGAAGACGCTGCCGGTCACCGGCGCGGTCGTCGGTGAGGTGATGGTCAGCTGGGTGCCCGCGCCCAGCGCGCCGCAGACCGGGTTGACCAGCGCGGCCTCCGGCAGCGGATAACTGCCCGGGGCACGCAGCCGGTACGCGTCGGGGCGCGGCTTGAGCCGGGGCTCGTGCGCGAGCGCCGGACCGTCGGGGGTGTCGGGTCGCGGGACGGCGCAGGTGGGGCAGCGCGGCTCCGCCAGCAGCGGGTAGCTGCGTACCCGCAGGCTGCCCAGGTCGAGCTGACTGACCCGGGGCAACGTGGCGCTGTGCCGGTCCCAGCTCCGCGGCGGCGGCAGCGACGGGCCGGCGTGGACGGCGCGGTGGAGATCCCAGACGGCGTCGAGCTGGTAGGCGGTGAGCTGCGGCCACGGGCCGACCGCGGTCATCTGGTCGCCGACCTCCAGGGCGTCGCGCTCGCTGCGGGTGCGCAGCCGCTGCCACCGGATGGCCAGGCAGTGCCCGCAGGCCCGGCCCGCCGTGCCTCCGTACGGGCCGACCAGCACGGCGGCGGCGGTGAGGTGCACGGTGGCGTCGCGTCGGTGGGGCTGCGCCGCGGCGGGCGCCGCGAGCGCGTCGGCGTCGCCCAGCGTCACCACCCGCGGTTCGCCGCCCACCGGCTGCGCCGTCCAGCGACGGTGCAGGTGGTCCCGCAGCCGGTCCGCGGCGGCGGCGAGCGGGGCAGGGCGCGCTGCCGCCGCCGCGGTGGCGGTCATGAGTCGTTGCTCCAGCGGAAGGTCCGCACCCCGATGACCGCGAACACGACCGCGAACGCGACCAGCGCGGCGCAGGAGAGCAGGTAGTCGTTCATGGTGCCGAAGCCGGTGAAGGCGTACGCCATGCCGTCGTTGACGTACCGCAGCGGCAGTGCCCGGGAGATCCCCTGTAGCCAGCCCGGCATGAGTTCGAGGGGGTAGAACGAGCCGGAGAGGAAGGCCATCGGCACCACGATGCAGTTGGCGATCGCGGCGACCGCCTCCGCGGTGTTCGCCCGGGAACCGACGATCAGGCCGAGGGCGAGGAACGCCGTCACCGCGAGCAGCATGGTCGGGATGGCGAGCGGCCACGTCGGATCCGGGCGCATGCCGAAGACCGGCAGCATCGCGACGCCGACGAAGAGCAGGCTCTGCGCCACCCCGATGCCGAGTGCGACGACGTAGCGGGAGCCGATCACCGACCAGAGGCTGGTCGGCGAGAGCCGGATGATGCGCAGCAGGTCGTCGTTGCGCCACTGCATCAGGGTGAACGACACCCCGAAGAGAGCCGCGCTGGCCAGGCCCCAGGAGAGCACGCCCGGGGCGATGTAGTCGACGTAGCCGCGGCCGGTGTCGCCGACCTCCTGGTTGCGGAAGATCAGGCCGAAGATGACGAGGAAGACCAGCGGGAAGGCGAAGGTGAAGAAGAGCGTCGTGGCGTCCCGGACGGTCGCCTTGTAGGTGGCTCGGGAGAGTGCGGCGTATGCGCTCATGCCTGCGGCGCTCCGATCAGCTCGAGGTAGACGTCTTCCAGGGTGGCCGGTCGGGTTTCCACGTCGTCCAGGTCGGCCTCGGCGCCGAGGGCGGCGAGCACCCGGGCGGTCTGCGAGGTACGCAGCACGAGCGTGTCGTCCTCGACGGCGACCCCGTCGACACCGTCGAGGCTGCCGGCCTGCTCCGGGCTGAGGCGGCCGGCGGGGACGACCAGGCGGGTGCCGATGCCGGAGCGGGCGATCAGCTCGCGGGGGCTGTCGAGGGCGAGGACCCGCCCGGCGGAGAGGATCGCGACCCGGTCGCAGAGCCCCTGCGCCTCGTCGAGGTGGTGGGTGGTGTAGACGATGGTCTTGCCGATCGTCTTGAGTTTGCGCAGCATCTGGCCGAGGTCGCGGCGGGCCTGCGGGTCCAGTGCGGCGGTGGGCTCGTCCAGGAAGATCACCTGGGGGTCGTGCACGAGCGCCGAGGCGATGGCGAGGCGCTGGCGCTGGCCGCCGGAGATGTTGGTGACCCGGACGTCGCCCGAATCGGTCAGCCCGACCAGCTCCAGCGCCCGCTCGGCGGCGGTCGCGGGCAGGCCGTAGAGGGCGGCGACCGTCACCAGGTGCTCGCGGGCGGTCAGCCGGGTGAAGAACGCCGAGCGCTGGGTCTGCACACCGATCAGGGGCAGCAGGTCGAGGTTGCGCGGGGCCGGCGACCGACCCAGCACGGTGACGCTGCCGGTGTCCGGGACACGCAGGCCCTCGATCATCTCGATGAGCGTGGTCTTGCCCGCCCCGTTGGGCCCGAGCAGACCGAAGAACTCGCCGCGGCCGATCGAGATCGAGATCTCGTCGACCGCCCTCACCTCGCCATACGACTTGCTCACGGCGTCCAGCACGATCGCTGGACCGTCGGTGGGTGACATCGGCTCGCCTTTCACTGGTTGTCCTGGTTGAGCGGTTGCGGCGGGGTCCGGTCCGCGGGACGGTCCCGACGTGGCCGGGCCAGCCAGCCGGCGATCGTCAGGCCGACGATCGCGGCGGGCGGGACGTAGGAGAGTGCGCCGATGGCGGGCCGGAGCAGCGCGCCGCCGACGGAGATCACGACGGCGGCGACGGCGGCGACCGCGAGCAGCCACCACGCGGCGAAGAGTCCGAGGTGGACCGCCGTCCGCCACGGGTAGCGCGGGCCGGGCCGGCGCAGCAGCCGCCGCAGGACCGTCGTCAGGTAGCGGCGGCTCTCCGGGGCCAGGTTCAGCTGGCCCAGCAGGTGGCTGACGATCTTGTAGCCGTCCAGCGGCGGCAGCGGGATGACGTTGACCAGCGTCTGGGCGGCGGCGACCAGCACGTACGCGCTGAAGAGCCGGTCGGCGAAGGCGCCCGGCAGCGCCGTGAGGGCCGCGCCGACGAGCAGCAGGACGAGCCCGTTCGCCACCGCGCCGGCCGCCGCGATCATCACCTGCTGGGATCGACGCGGGAGGTAGAGGTAGTCCTCGATCTTGCAGGTCAGGGTGATCAGGTTGATCCGGTTGACGGTGGCGCCGAAGTGGACGGCCACCAGCGCGTGGGCGAACTCGTGCAGCGCCGCGCCGAACCAGGCGAGCAGCGCGAGCGCGACCAGGCTGACCGGCTCGGTGAAGGCCGGCCGGGCAGCGTGCCAGAGCGGGCCGAGCCGCAGCCCGACCACCGCGAGCAGGGCGGCGACGAGCACGGCGAGCAGTGCGAAGACCGCCGGGCGCAGCAGCCACCGCAACCGGCGCGCCCACCAGCCCAGCGCGCCACGCCGGACCGGGCCGCCGGCCGCGCGCTCGCCGTCGCCCCCGGGCGTGGCGGCCGGGTCGGCGGGCGCGGCGGCCTGGTCGGCGGGGTGCGCGGACAGCAGGTCGCGCTCGTGCAGCAGCCACAGCAGCCGGGTCCAGTGCTCGTCGCCGAGGCGGCGACCGTACTCGGCGGCGTACTCGGCGCCGACCTCGGCAAGGGACCGGGCGCCGTCGAGGCGGCGCAGCAGGAACTGCTCCTTCGGCGCGATCTCGAACGCCCGGCCGCTGCGCCGGTCCTTGATCAGGTAGACCGTGTCGGGGCCGCGCTGCAACGGCCGCGAGAAGATCAGATCCTCGCGCAGCCGGGGGCGCTTGGCCAGCAGGCCGGAACCGGTCACGCCGGCACCGCCGGGTCGCGCAGCACGCGGGCGAGCAGGTAGGACAGGTACGCCTCGTCGCGGATGGTGGCGTGCAGCCGGTTGTTGGTCATGTGCAGGTACGGCGAGAGCAGCGACGCGAGCGCTTCCCCGGGGTCGGTGATGACCCGGTCGCCGCCGCCGTTCCACGCGCTGACGACCAGCTCACCGGACGCGGCCAGTGCGAGCACCTTCTCCCGGAGCTGGACGGCGTGCTCGGCCCAGCCGCGCAGGAACCCGGGCAGGCGCTCGGTCTTTCCCCGCGCGACGAGGGTCAGGATCTGTCGCACCCGGCGGCCCAGCTCTCCGGCGACGCTGTCGTACATCCGGGTGTACTCGTCGATGCCGATGAGGCTGGTGCCGGCGAAGGCGTGGTGCCAGAAGTGGTGGTACCGGTCGAGGAACGCGACCAGCTGCTCCCGGTCGGGCAGGAACGTGCCGGCGAGCACCGTCATCAGCTGCGCGGCGGTGCCCAGCAGCACCGGGCGCAGGTGCAGGTTCATCGACGAGACGGCCCGCAGCACCGTGTCGCTGGAGTGCTGGAAGTGCCACTCGGCGACCTCGATGCCCGCCGGCCCGCCGTACTTGCCGTACTCCGGCTCGTAGGGCCGGTAGCTGTAGGAGTTGTTGGGTTGCAGCAGCATCTGCCCGTTCGCGTCGACCAGCTCCGCCGGCCGCCCGTCGGGGAACTCCAGCGCGAAGAGGATGTCGTACAGCTCCCGCAGGTAGCCGGTGCCCATCGCGTAGAGCGCCGGGCGGGTGGCGAGGAACCGGCTCACCGCCGCCTCGGCGCGCTCCCGCACCGCCGGCTCGTCGGCCGGCGTACGCGGCCGCAGCCGCAGCCGCACGTGTGGCCCCTCCAGCCAGTAGTTGATGAAGAAGTGGCCGGCCAGCAGGTCCTGCTCGGTCAGCTCCCTAATCAGCGGCGCCACGCACTCGACCAGCAGCGGCTGCGGGTTGGCCGCGTAGAAGACGTGCAGCGCGAGCCACTGCCCGCGGGGGTCGGCGGCGTGCGCGGCGTCGGTGGGCGCGGCGGCGGACGCGGTCATCGGGTCTCCCTCTCCTCGGTGCGGAACGTCTCCACGGCCAGCTCGCTGACGTGCCCGCCGCGCTCACCGTGGGCGGCCAGCTCGTCGGCGGCGGGCAGCAGCTCGCGCAGTACGACCCGGTCGTCCGGCCCGTTCAGGGCGGCCCGCAGCGCCTGCGTCGACAGCGGGCTGCCGAAGTCGACGTACTGCGGCTTCGGGTTCGTCACCAGCCGTCCCGGGTCGGCCGGGTAGACGGTGGCGAAGACCTGCTCGGGCACGCCGTGCCGGGCCCGCCACCGGCGCCAGTCGAGGAACGCCGTCGGGTCGGCGCCGGGATCGCCCGCGTCGGGCAGGTCGCGTACCCGGACCGACCAGCTGCGGCGACTGAGCACGACGTTGCCGACGCGCAGCCGGGGCCGGGTGGTGACCCCGTCGGCGGTGGCCGCGGCGGGCACCCCGCGCCACACGTCGAGGCGCACCATCGACGCCGGCGACAACAGCAGCAGCGTGCGCGGGATCTGCGGCAGCGCCATCGGCACCAGGTAGCCCAGGTAGACGGGGACGACCTCCCGGTCGAGCCGGGTGGAGCGCAGCACGATCCGGTCCGTCTCCGGGTCGTGCACCAGGTAGAGGTCGTCGAGGGTGAGCTGCCGTTCGGCCGGCACGCTGCTGGTCTCGCCGGGGCAGACGACGACGTAGTCGGTGAGCCGGGCGTGCAGGTTCAGGTTGGTGGTGGCCGCGCCCCCGGTCAGCTCGGCGAAGACCACGCCCGGCGGGGTGACCTCGGCCGCCTGGGCGCGCAGCCGCTCGGCGAGGGTCGGCGTGTCGGCGTCGAAGCAGTGGGTGAACCGGCTGAACGGGAAGGAGAGCCCGCCGAAGGACTGGTTGAGCACCAGCAGCGGGTCGGGTTCACGCAGCGCCAGCTGCACGAAGTGCCCCTGCGGGTGGACACCGCGGGTGGTCTCGCCGAGCAGCGCACCGACCTCGTCGAGCAGCTCGGCCGGCAGTGGCAGCTCTGCGCGCCGCGGGTCGGCGCCGGCGAGCGTGGCGAGCCGCCCGGCGAAGAGCTGCCGCGCCTGGTCGAGCGCGGTCATCTCGGGCCGGCCCAGCCAGTTCTCCTCCGCCGTGTAGCTGCCGTCGTCGGCGAACGGGCGGCGGCCCGCGGTGTAGGAGGAGTACTGGTCATAGAGGTCGTCGTGGAAGTCCTCCACCAGCCGCAGCAGGTCGTCGCAGCGGCCGCCGACGCCGAACCGGGCCAGGAAGAAGCCGTGGAACATGATGCGGTGCGGCAGGTTCTGGTCGAAGGCGGGCAGCACCCGCTCGACGGCGGCGAGGTCCGCGCCGACCAGCCGCTGCCAGGGTTCGGCGGCGACGGCGACGGGAGGGCCGGCGACCCGGCTGTCCTCGTAGAGCAGCGTCTGCGGCAGGGTCGGGTCCTCCTCGCCCAGCGACCGCATGACCGCGCGCAGCGCGGCCCGCAGGCGGTGCAGCAGCTCGCGGCGCTGCGCGAGGTCGCCCTGCCGGTAGGCGTCGACCAGCTCGGTGATCTCGTCGAGCCGGCCGGCGAGCTGCCCGGCCCACGGCCGGCCGAGCCGCGCCAGGGTGCCGGCGAGCGCCCGCATCGGGTCCGCGACGTGCACGTCGGTGTCGAGGCCGACCAGCCGGAGCATGCCGAGCCGCAGCAGCGTCGACAGGTACGCCTCGCCGTCTCCTCGCTCGGCCCCGGTGCCCGCGCAGAGCCGGTCCACCAGGTCGGCGCAGCGCATCGTGCCGCGCTCCTGGAGCAGGGCGGTGAGCTCGTCCAGGACGCCGCTGCGGCGCAGGAAGAACAGCCCGTCGCGGACCGAGTCGAAGCTGACCGCGGCGCTGTCGTCGCCGGCGGTGACCCAGTGCCGCACGTAACGGATCCGGTCGGCGTCGCGGCGCCACCCCGGGCTCAGCGCCACCGACAGGTCGCCACGCCGCCGCGGGTCGGCGCTGATCAGGTCGGCGAGCCGGGAGACCAGGACGACGTTGAGCCGGACGTGCCGCTGCCACTGCTCGCCGACGGTGATCTCCAACCCGGACCCGCTGTCGGCGAAGCGGCCCAGGGCGACCGCGGTGAAGGTGCTGAACGGGCTGGTCTTGCACGCGGTGCGGTACAGGTAGGAGAGCAGCGAGCGCTCGACGCGGCGGGTCCGCTTGTTGGCCGGCCGGGTCAGCTCCGGCGGCGCTCCGGCGGCGAGTTGCTCGTCGAGGGTCGGTGAGGCGAGCTGGAGCCCGCCGCGCAGGCGCGGTTCGTCGGCCAGCCGCCACAGGTGCGCGCGCGCCCGGGCGACGTCGGCGGCGAAGATCGCGCCCCCCTCGTCGTACCGTCGCGCGAGCCGCGCCCGTCGCTCCAACCAGCGCCGCACGGCGGGCAGGGCCTCCGGGCGGGCCTGCTCGACCGCGGCGAGCGCCGGCTCGGGCGCGGAAGGCAGGACGTTGCCGAAGATCTGCCGGCGCAGCGTCAGCAGCCGCCGCCGGGCCGACTCGTCCTCGTTGTCGTTGACCAGCTCGTAGAGGACCTGGCTGAGCCGCTCGCCGTCGGCCGCGAGCTGCTGCTCCAGGGCGAGCACGTCGTCGGCCCAGGCGCACACCGTCGGGCAGCGGAGCGGGTCGACCGTCGACAGTGGCAGGCCGGCGACCCGGGCAGTGAAGTAGGCGCCGGTGCGCCAGCCGGCGGGGGCGGCGTTCCGCGGCGGACTCTGCGACAGCACGGCCGGGTTCACCGCAGCTCGTAACGGTAGTCGCCGAGCTGCCCCCGGTCGTCGCCGGCGAGCATGATGAGCAGCGGAAACTCGTCGTTCTCGGTCAGCCCCAGCTCCTCGACGTAGGAGACGCTGTCGAAGCCCAGGGCGACCCCCGCGCCGAGGCGCAGCGCGGCGGCGGCGGTGTAGAAGCTCTGGGCGATCGCGCCGACGGTGGCGTTGACGAGGTTGTAGCCCCGGTCGCCGGTGGCGTCCAGCACGGCGTGGGTGCGCACCGTCGGGACGAGCACCACCGCGGCCTGCTCCAGGTTGTAGTTGGCCAGGAAGTAGTTGCGTTGCAGGAACGCCCCCGGTGGGCCGTCGGTGACGGCGACCAGGCTGTGCTCCTGCGGGTCGTACGCGTACCCCCCGGCGGGCACGCCGGCGACATGGTTGACGAAGGCGTAGATCCGGGCCAGCGGGCGGTCGGCGGGGCCGTCGATCTCGGACGGCACGGTGCTGGCCGCGGTGGCCCGCAGCAGCGCGGCCAGCTGCTCCGCCGCCATCGGCCGGCGGTGCAAGAACCGGCCGAAGCTGCTGCGGCGGGCGGTGAGGGCGGCCTCGACGGGCAGCGTCATCGGCGCGGCGGCGGGCAGCGGCAGGCGCGTCCCATCCGGCGCCGGGTGGGCGGCGGCGGGCGCCAGCGCTCCGGTGGCGGGCCGGTCGACCGCCGCGGCGGTGCTGCGGTTGATCCTCCGCAGGGTGTCGAAGGTGAGCAGGGTCCGGGACCGCTCCTGGTCGTGGTGCCGCACCCGGACGGTCGCCGGCTGCCCGGCCGACTCCGCCGGGCCGGCGGCGGGCGGCGGGGCGGCGGCGGGCGGCGAGCCGGCCGGCGCGGCCCAGGTCAGCGGTACGACGGCGAAGAGCGCCTCGTCGTCGGGGGCGAGCCCGAGCAGCTCGGCGACGGCGGCCTGGTCGAACCAGAGCACCGGCCGGATCTGCCGGCCCTGCGCGCCGGCCCAGAGCCGCCAGGTCTGCACCAGCGTGCCCACGTCCATCGACACGGCGTGGTACGAGAAGTTGTTGTACTTGAACGCGTTCTGCCAGTACTTCACCCCGATGACCAGGAACTGGCTGGCGGGGCGGGGCGGGTCGACCGCCGCGTTCACCCGGGCGCTGACGTCGCCGGTGAGCAGCCGCTGCATCGCGTGCCGGGCGTGCGCGTAGTAGTAGACGCCCGGGGTGACCCCGGCGCCGGGTCCGGCGACCCAGTAGACGCTGCACGGGTACAGGCCGCCACCCGAGGCGGTGCCGCGGTGCCAGTTGGCGTGCGCGTAGGACGGCAGCGCGGCCAGGTCGGTGTTGGCCTGGATGCCGAGCCGCCGTCCGAGCAGCCCGTACGAGTGGTGCAGCAGGCCGGCCAGCAGCGGCAGCGTGAACGGCTCGTCGGCGTCGCCCGGGCCGCGCAGCGCGGTGTCCAGGTCGACGCCGGTGGCCGGCGGGGCGGGCAGACCGAAGGCGCTCGCCCGCGGGTAGTACTTGCCGCGGCGGGGTGCGTCGCCCCAGTCGGGGGTGAAGTCGACCGGAGGCATCGGCTCACGGCCGCGGCGCAGGATCGCGGTCGCGTACGCG
Source organism: Micromonospora sp. WMMD812 (assembly GCF_027497215.1). NCBI lineage: Bacteria > Bacillati > Actinomycetota > Actinomycetes > Micromonosporales > Micromonosporaceae > Micromonospora > Micromonospora sp. WMMD812. The sequence goes on from NZ_CP114904.1 coordinate 2,191,206, forward strand.
TGGGCGAAGCCGGGATTCTCAGGCGTCATGGCAAGCACCTCACGGAAACGGGTGGGGAACGAAGTGGACTTCTTCGTCGCGCAGGTCGCGGTCGAGCAGCCCGGCGGCGCGGAACGCGGTCCGCAGCCGCCGCGCGTGCGGGGCGCGCTGGCGCAGCCAGCCGAAGTCGATCGGCAGCAGCCCCGGGACCACCACGCTCGCCGTCGCCAGGCCCAGATCACGCTGCTCGGGCGTGGTCTGGTCGACCGCGATCACGTCGAAGCCCTGCGCGGTCACCGTCTTCAGGCAGCGTTCGAGGTCGTCGCGCAGGTCGGCGGTGACCGGCGGGGCCGGCCGGTCCCGCTCGTACAGCTCGGCCATCTGCACCGGCCGGGGGCCCCGCTCCAGCAGGAACCCGGCGTGCCGCGCCATCTCCGGCAGACCGTAGAGCAGGGGATGGTCGTGCAGCCCCTGCACCTGGGAGAAGTCGGTCACCATACGACGCAGCCGGGGCTCGTCGGCGCCGGCCCGGACCCGGACCATGACCGAGTCGGTGGCGATCTCGCAGAGCGCCGCGGTGATCGCGGCCTGCGGGTCCAGGCTCGCCCCGCCGCCGAAGGCCAGGGTGCCGAGGCCGCCGTCCTCGCGGACGGCCACCGCGGTCACCACCGGGATGTCGAAGGTCATCCGGGTGTCGAAGAACCGGGCCCGGTAGCCGTACATCGCCAACCGGTCGATCATCATCCGGGTCTGCGGCCGGTCGATGCTGGCCGGGTCGATCTCCGGCAGCGAGCGGCCGCCGTACCAGGCCAGCAGGAACGCGTCGCGCTCGATCGCCTCCATCAGGCCGTGGTAGACCGCCTCCACCAGCGACGCGCCGGAGGCGCAGCCGTTCGACGTCTCCTGGACGAAGCGCTCCTCGACACTCGCCGCGTGGTAGTAGACGAGGATCTCCGGCACCAGCACCGCGCGCTGGTCGCGCAGCGACCAGCCCCACACCCAGGTGATCGGCCGGTCCGGGTCGAACCGGTGGAGGTACGGGTTGGCCTGGTAGAACGCGTCGGTGTAGAGCCCGCACTCGCGCGGGTCCAGGGCGTCGCCGCCCAGCTCCCGCAGGGTCGCGGTGACCGCGGTGCGCTTGCCGCGCGGGCGTAGGCCGGCGGCGCGCTCCAGCCCTTCCAGCACCGCGATCCGGGCGCTGCGCCGGTAGCCGTCGGCGTGCCCGCCGTACAGCGTCTCCCGTAGGTAGCGGCCGCTGCGCAGGGTGAACGAGCCGATCGCCGGTGAGGTGGAGAGCGAGGTGACGTCCTGCCACAGGGTGGCGCCGAGCGCGCCGCAGACCGGGTTGGCGAACGCCTCGACATCCAGCGGGTAGTCGTCCAGATCCCGGCCGCGGAAGGTATTCGGCGCCAGCTTCGGGGTGGCGGGCAGCTCGATCACGGCCAGCTCCGCCGCGTCGGCGACCCCGCCGCCGCAGCTCGGGCACTCCGGGTCGGGCAGCAGCGGAACCCGGTGCACCCGCAGGGTGGACAGGTCGACCTGGAGCACCGTGCCGACGCCCGGCGCCGCCGCGTCGGGACCGTCCGGCGCGACGCCGGCGGCGCGGTGCGCGTCGATCAGGGCGTGCAGGAAGTCCGCGACGAACGGGGTCGCGTACGGCCACGGGCCCGCCGCGACGGTGTCGCCGCCCAGCTCGACCGCGTCGCGCAGGTCCCGGTGCCGCACCGCCTGCCAGCGGCGCGCCAGGCAGGTCGGACAGGCCGCCGCGGGTGGCAGCGGCCCGAGCAGCGCCAGCTGCCCGTAGAGCAGCACCCGGGGCGCGCGCGCCGGCCGGGCGGGTGCGCTCAGCTCGTCACGCACCCCCAGCGCGACCACCTCGGCGTCGCAGCCGCGCTCGGCGAGCAGCCGGGCCAGCCCGGCACAGACCAGCTCGTCGGTCGCCGACCCGCCGCCGCTCATCGGTCTTCCCCGGCGGCCAGCAGCACCTTCACCACGACCAGCCCGCCCGCGGCCAGGTCCGCGCCGCCGACCGGCGCCACCAGCACGTCGTACCCGTGCTCCCGCAGCCGGTCCAGCACGTCGGCCCAGCGGTGGACCGCACCGGCGGCGGCGTCCGTCTCGCCGTGCACCGCCACCGTGCCGGCGTCGAAGTCGACGAGCACGGGGTCACCGGTGTCCGGCACCGCGTCGGGGTCCTGTGCGCGCAGCTGTGCCTGGCCCAGCACGTCGCGCAGCGCGGCCACCGCGGCCACCGTCCACGCCGGGTCGGCGGCGAGCGCGTACGACCACTGACCGCGGGTCGGGTCGAAGGAGCGCGCCAGCAGCACCGTCACTCCGGTGTCGGGCTGCCCGCCGAGGTCGAGCAGCTCCACGGCCACCCCGAGGTTCGCCGCCGACTTGGTCAGGAAGACCAGCTCGGGGTCGGTGCCGATGGTGTCGAGGCGGATCCGCCGGGCGGTGGCCGCACCGCCGACGACCTGCCGCAGCGCGTGCCCGGCGAGCGCCGAGGCGAGCCCGGACCGGACCGCCTCGGCGAGGTCGCCGCCCGCTCCCCCGCCGGCGCTGGTCGGCTCCACGCCGCGACCGTGGTTGGCCGGCCCGAACGGCTCCAGCACCGCGGCCGGCACCGCCGCCGCCTCGCCGGTGAGCAGTGAGCGGGCCGCGGCCCAGGCGTCGGCGGGGTCACCCCAACCCGACGCGAGGCCGAGACGGGCGGCGCCGACCCGCGGCACGTCGCCGGGGGCCACCTCGTTGGCAGCGGTGTGGCCGGCGCCGGCGACGGCCGCCACCCGTAGCGCCCGCAGCCGGGCCGCCGCGACGTGGTGGACGTCGAACGCGCTCACGGTGCGGCGCCGGCCACTGCCGTCGGTGAACTCGACCGAGCCGATCTTGATCGGGGTCTGGTCCCACCGCTCGTCGTCGTAGCGGCGGAACACCCCCAGGTGCGGCTGGAGCAGTGGCTGGTGGGCGGCGAGCCGCTCCACCGCCGCCTGCGCCTGCGCGGACTGGTCGGCCGCCTCGCCGGTCTCGACAGGCGGCGCGTCCAGCTCGACGGCGGTCCACGCCGACTCCGCCGGCCCCGGCCGGCAGAACGCGCACCGGGGGTGGGGAAGCAGCCGTTCGGTCAGCACGTCGAGCGAGGCGAGGTGCTGCACGATCACGCTGCCGTCGGTCTCGGCCGGCAGCGCGCCGGTCGTCAGTCGGAACACCTCGTAGGCGAGCAGGTTGCCGACCATCGCCGCGAGCGGCCCGTCCGGCTGGGCGGCGGCCGGCGCGGCCCCGGACGGCAACGCCGCGGACCGCCACACCTGCCCGGCGGCGTCGGTCTCGTCGTTGTCGCCGAGTCGCAGCATCGCGCAGCACCAGCAACCGGTACGGCCCGGGCCCTGCACCGGGCCGACCAGCATCCGGCCGCCGGCGACCCAGGCCGGCAGGAGCAGCCGGTCGGCGGGGACGCCGGCCGCGAGCAGCCGCAGGGTGTCGCGGGGCGCGTCGTCGCCGGCGGCCACCACGACGATGTCCGCCGCGGCCAGCTCGGGCCAGCCGACCTCGCCGGCGGCGGGCAGCACCTCGACGGTCGCGGCGCAGCCCGCGGCGTCCAGCTCGGCCAGCTCGGGTGCGAGCGCCGCCTCGACCGCCGGCGGGACGGTCACCGTGGCGGCGCCGTTGCGCAGCAGGCCGGTGGCGCACGCGACGGCGACGGGTCCGGTGCCCAGCACCGCGATCCGGGTGCCCCGGAAGGTGGCGAAGCGCTGCTGCGCCCGGTCGGTGTAGTGGTCGACGTAGGCGATCTGGGTGGCGAAGTGGGCGGCCACCGCCGGACCGAGGATCGCCGCCGGATCACCCTCCGCCTCGGGGATGTCCCGGGCGAAGCCACGTGCGTAGAGCGCGCTCACCAGCTCGCCGATCATGGCGCGCTGCGCGGCGGGCAGCGGCGCGCAGATGTCGGCGACCCGGTTGCGCCCGTTCAGGTGCGGGACGAGCACCGACGCCAACCGGTACGCGGTGGCGGAGGAGAGCCGGAATCCACTGTTGGCGTTGTGGAACAGCACTCCGTCCTCGGTGCGGGTGAACAGCACGTCGTGGCGCATCCGCGGCCGGGTCTGCGCCACCGTCTCGTAGGCAGTGCTCATCAGAGGGATCCCTTCGCTCGGTACGGGGGTGGTGGCGGGCCGGGGTGGGGTGCGGGCCGGTCGGCGACGGCGTGGGCATGGCGCCGCAGCAGCCCCCGGATCCAGTAGTGGTCCACGGCCTCCTCGACCAGGCTGTGGTCGACCAACGCGTCGAGCAGGTCGCGGGCCGCGGGCGGCTCCACGTCCAGCAGCTCCGCCGCCCGGCCCACGGTGATCGGCGTGGACGCCGCGGTGGCCAGGCGGACGAACGCCGCGGCCAGCGCCTCCCCGGTCCGGGACAACGTCTCGTCGAAGCGGAAGCCGAGCGACATGTCCGGCTCCCCGGGCAGGCTCAACCGGCCCAGCGGGTCCGCGCGCAGCCACTCGACCGCCTCCGCGAGGCTCATCCGGGCGCGCAGCAGGATCCGGGTGGCGGCGATGCGCAGCGCCAGCGGCAGGTGTTCGCAGAGCGCCGCGAGTGCCGTGGCGGCCCGCGGGTCGGCGTCGACCTGCTCGGGCCCGAGCGCGGCGGCGAGCATCCGCAGCGAGTCGGCGGGGTCGAGCGGCTCGACCCGGTGCAGCCAGCCGCCGAGCCGCGCGACCGGACCGGAGAGGCTCTGCCGGCTGGTCAGCAGCAGCGCGTCGCCGGGCGCCAACAGGGCGGGCAGCTCCCGCGCCTGGCCGGCGTCGACCACGTCGTCGAGCACCAACAGCCGCCGGCCGCCACGGGCGCCGGCGTCCCGGCCGCGCGCGGCGAGCAGCTGCCGCTCGACGTGCTCCAGCGGCGACGCCGACCCGGTGGCCGAGCCCATCTCGACGCGCACCTGGCCACCGGAGAAGTCGTCCGCGACGAGCTGGCCGACGTGCCGCGCCAGCGCGGTCTTGCCGACGCCGGGCGGGCCGCTGAGCGCCACGATCGGGCAGCCCGCGCGGAGCCGGTCGGCGATGGTGCCGCCGAGCGCGTCCCGGCCGACGAAGCCGGGCGCGAGCGGGTGCCGGGTCGGCGCGGCGACGGGCGCGGCCGCCGGGCCGGCCGGGGTGGGCGGTTCGCCGCGCAGGATGGTCAGCTCCAGCCCGCGCAGCGCCGGGCCGGGGGCGACGCCGAGTTCGTTGCCGAGATGCTCCCGGATCCGGCGCAGCTCGGCCAGCGCGTCGGCCTGCCGGCCGGTGCGGTAGAGCACCGAGACGAGCTGCGCCGAGAAGCGCTCGTTCGCCGGGTAGGCGCGGGTCGCGGTCCAGAGGTCCACCTGTACGGAGCGATCCCGGCCCAGGCCGATCTTCAGGTCGCAGACCCGCTCGATCACCCGGACCCGCTCCTCGCTGATCCGGGGCACCACGTCACGGTGCAGCGCCTCCGACGGCACGTTGGCCAGCATCGGGTCGCTCCACAGCGCGAGCGCCTCCTCCAGCATGGCCAGCTCCGCCTCCGGTTCCGGTTCGTCGCGGCTGCGGCGGATCAGGTCGCGGAAGCGCATCAGGTCGACGGTCTCGGCGGTGGCGGTGATCCGGTAGCCCCCCGGGACGGTCTTGATCACGCTGCCGGTGATGCCGTGCCGACTGAACAACTGCCGCAGGCGCAGCGCGCAGGTCTGCAGCGCGGCCTTGGCCGAGGCGGGCCGCTCGTCGCCCCAGATCGCCTGCTGCAGCGCGCCGACCGACACCACCTCGTCGGGGTGCAGCAGCAACGCCGCGAGCAGCGAGGTCACCTTGGACGGCGGGAGGACCAGCGCGTCCGCGCCGCTGGTGAGGGTCAGCGGGCCGAGCACCCGGAACGCCGCCGGCCGGACCGCCCGGTCGTTCCCGGGTGGGCTCACCGCGACACGTTCCATCGCGACCTCCCCGTCCGAACGGACGTCAGGTGACCGTCCAGCCCCGCAGCGCCGGCACGCTGCGGATCGCACGCTGGCAGACCCGCTGCACGATGTAGTCGGAGATCGCCTGCTCCGAGGCGATGGTGAAGACCGCGATCTCCACCTGTCCGGCGAAGGCGCGGGCACGGATGTGCCGGATACCGTCGGCCGCGGCGGCGTTGAGCCACAGCAGGTCCGTCAGTTCGCCGGCGGACAGGTCGTAGTCACCGCGCGGCGGCCGCAGCGCGATCCGGGTGAGCAGCACGGCGAGCCTCCGCTGAACCGGGCCGACCAGGTCTGCGCGCGTGCCCCTGTGAGCCGAACCCAGGACGACGGTCGGGCACCTCGACGAATCGGATCCGCGATGCATTCGCTGCCGTGGTCGCGAATGCATCGACTGTCCACTTCCGCCCGATGTGCATCGGGCACCTCCCTCGTCTGCCGCCCGCCTGGTTGCGGCGCCGGGATGAGCGTGCGGCCCGGGCCTCGTCCGCGTCATCACTTCGGGCGCTGCCGGAACCGGCCGTGGCCGGTTCCGGCACGCCGAGTGGTCATCAGAAATCAAAGAATGCCTATTTTGCGGTCGGTGGATCCACTTGTCTCATTGATATGCATGCCTGCGCGTGTTCACCGTTTCAGCCCCCTCCGGCCAGGCTCTTGTCGGCGAACGAACACAGTTTGGAGACCTTGCGGGGGACCCCCCGTCAACTAATGTGATCACGCGGTGAACACAATGGAGGAGACCTTGCTCGAACGGCTGGGTGTGTCGGCAGCTGCCGAAGCCGTCTACTGGGCGATGTTGGATCATCCGACGTGGGACGTCGACGAGCTCGTCACGAACCTCGACATCCCGGAGACCGTCGTCCACGACGCCCTCGCCGCGCTGGCCGACCGCGCGCTCATCACGCCGTCGACCAGCCGGCCGGGCGCCCTACGCGCGGTGAGCCCCCAGATCGGCCTGCTCGCCCTGCTCGACCAGGCCGAACAGCAGATGATCGCGCAACAGGCGAAGCTCCAAGCGGCACGTGCCTCGGTGCTCGCCCGCGCCGCCAGCCACGACACCCACCGCGAGCGGGAGGAGATCGTCCGGCTCGAGGGGGTCGACGCGGTGCGGGACCGCCTCGCCGAGCACGCCCGCACCGCCTCCGAGAGCTTCATGACGCTCACCACCGGCCGGGCGATGCCGGCGCAGGCCATCGAGACCGGCAAGACGCTGACCCGGATCGCGCTCTCCCGGGGGGTGACGATCCGGCACATCTACCAGGAGAGCACGCTGCACGACGCCGCCTCCCGCGCGTACGCCGAGCTGATGGCCGAGCAGGGCGAGCAGAGCCGGGTGATGCAGGAGGCGCCGCTGCGGATGACCCTCGTCGACCGGCAGTTCGCGCTCATCCCGATCGAGCCGCACTCCGGCCGGGGCGCGCTGGAGATCCGAGGCAACCGCCTGGTCTCGGCGCTGTGCCTGCTCTTCGACCTGCTCTGGGAGCGGAGCACGCCGTTCCCCCGGCCGTCCACCGCGGACGAGAACGGCCTGACCGACCAGGCCGTCGCCATCCTGCGGCTGCTCCGCCAGGGCCGTACCGACGAGGCGATCGGCCGTCAGCTGGGGCTCTCCGAACGCACCGTGCGCCGCACCGTCCGCGACCTGATGCAGCGCCTCGACGCCGAGAGCCGCTTCCAGGCCGGGGTGGAGGCGGCGCTGCGCCGCTGGATCTGACCGCCCGACCCCGGACGCGCCGAACGCCAGGACCCCACCCGAGCCGGGCGCGCCGAGTTCCCGCGCGCCGAGCGCGCCGCGCGGCCGGACAGCCGCCCGGCGCCGGGGAACGCGGAGCGGACCCCGGGTCCCGGCCGGGCCGCGGGAGCGGGCCGGCCGGGGACCCCGAATCGAACTCAGGCGCCGCGCAGGACCGCGCCGAAACGCTCGGCGGCCACGGCGACCGCCGCGTCCCGCGCGGCCACCGCCTCCTCCACCGTCAGCGTCCGGTCCGGCGCCCGGAAGGTGAGCTTGTACGCGAGCGACCTGCGCCCGGCGCCGAGCTGCTCAGAGGCGTACACGTCGAAGAGGCGGACGTCCTCCAGCAGCTCGCCGGCGCCCTCGGCGAGAGCACGCTGCACCTGGGCGGCCGGCACCGACTCGTCCACCACCAGCGCGACGTCGATCAGCGCCGGCGGGAAGCCGGAGACGGCGGGCGCGGGCAGCACCGGCGGGGCCGGCAGCCGGTCGAGGTTCAGCTCCATGGCGCTGGTCCGCCGGGGCAGCTCCAGCGCGGCGACGACCGTCGGGTGCAACTCGCCCGCGTGCCCCACGACCGCGCCGTCGACCAGCAGCTCGGCGCAGCGCCCCGGGTGCCACGGCGCGTACTCGGCGGCCCGGACCTCGACCCGGTCGTCGGGGACGCCGGCGGCGGCGAGCACCGTACGCCCGGCCTCGATCGCGTCCGCCCAGCCGGCCACCCGGCCCGCGCCCCACCAGCCGGACAGCTCGATCTCGCCGGTCAGCACGGCGGCGACGTGCCGGGGCTGGTCGGGCACCACCGCGTCGGCGGCGGCGAACTCGGCGTCGGTGGGCCGCCGGTCCACGCCCATGGCCGGCGGGGTGCCCGCGCCGGGCCGCGGGTGGAAGACCGCCCCGATCTCGTAGAGCGCGAGGTCGCGGTGGCCCCGACCGAGGTTGCGCCGGAGGATGCCGAGCAGCGGGCCGAGCAGCGTGGCCCGCAGCAACGGCTCCTCGTCGGAGAGCGGGTTGGCCAGCCGCACCGCCGGGCGGCGCGGGTCGTCGGCGGGCAGGCCGAGCAGGTCGGGCAGCTCGGGCGAGACGAACGGGTGGGCGAGCACCTCGACGTACCCCCGGTCGGCCAGCGACCCGGCGATCGCCCGGCGCCGCCGCTGCTGCCAGGTCAGGCCGCGGCCGGCCGGCGCCACCGGCAGCACCGACGGCACCCGGTCGTACCCGTCGAGGCGAACCACCTCCTCGACCAGGTCGGCCGGGTCGGCGAGGTCGGGCCGCCAGGACGGCGGGGTGACGGTGAGCGCCACCCCGGCCCCCGCGGCGACACCGACGGCGCCGGGGTCCTCGGCGAGCCGGTCCGCGCCCTGCGCCACCGAGCAGCCGACCTGCTCCAGCAGGGCGACCACCCGCGCCGGCGGGTAGTCGACGCCGATCCGCCGGCTCGGCAGGTCCGCCGGCAGGGTCACCGGCGTACGTGCCCGGACGTGGTCGATGTCCAGGATCTCGTCGCCCGCGACGCCGCCGCCGTACTCGGTGAGCAGCCGCACCGCCCGCTCCAGGGCGACCAGCGGCAGGGCCGGGTCGACGCCCCGCTCCCAGCGCTTCGCGGCCTCGCTGAACAGCTTGTGCCGGCGGGCGGTCCGCCCGACCATCACCGGGGCCCAGTGCGCGGCCTCGAAGAGGACGTTCGTGGTGTCGGCCACGACCTCGCTGGTCTCGCCGCCCATCACCGCCGCGAGCGAGATCGGCCCGGTGGCGTCGCAGATCACCATGTCCTCGGGCGCGAGCACCCGCTCCACACCGTCCAGAGTGGTTAGCTTCTCCCCCGGCTCGGCCCGGCGGACGACGAGGGGCCCGGCGATCCGGTCGGCGTCGAAGGCGTGCATCGGCTGGCCCAGTTCCAGCATCACGTAGTTGGTGATGTCGACCGGCAGCGAGATGCTGCGGATGCCGGCGGTGGTGAGCCGCTGCCGCATCCACTCGGGCGACGCGGCGGCCGGGTCGACGCCCCGGACCATCCGGGCGGCGAACCGGTCGCAGCCGACGGTGTCCCGCACCTCGACCGGGTACGCCGGATCCGGCGTGGCGCCGGGTGCGGGCACCAGGCCCGGGTCGCGGAACGGCAGCCCGAACGCGTGCGACAGCTCCCGGGCCAGGCCACGCAGGCTCAGCGCGTACCCGCGGTCCGGAGTGATCTCCAGCTCGAGCACGACGTCGTCCAGGCCGACCACCGGCCGCGCGTCGTCGCCCGGCTTGGCCGGGCTCTGCGCGGGCAGCACCATGATGCCCGAGTGGTCGTCGCCGAGGCCCAGCTCCTTGGCGGAGCAGATCATGCCGTTGGAGTTGCGGCCGTAGGTCTTGCGCGCGCCGATGGCGAAGCCGCCGGGCAGCACCCCGCCGGGGAGGATGACCACCACACGATCACCGACGGCGAAGTTGGTCGCCCCGCAGACGATCTCCTGCGGCTCGCCGGTGCCGTTCGCGGGCCCGACGTCGACCCGGACGAACCGGATCGGCTTCTTGAAGCCGGTGAGCTCCTCGATCTCGAGCACCTCGCCGACCACCAGCGACCCGGTGACGCTCTCCCGCAGGTCCACCGCGGACTCGACCTCGATGCCGAGGCCGACCAGGGCCTGCTCCAGGTCGCCGGTGGGCAGGTCGGCGGGGAGGTCGACGTACTCCCGCAGCCAACTGACAGAAACTCGCATGACTCAGACCACCGTCTCCGTAACTCGTACCCGCATCGCCTACGCCCCGGTCCCGAGCGCCCGGCTGAACCGGACGTCGCCCTCGAAGAGGTGGCGGATGTCGCTGACCCCGTGCCGGACCATCAGGGTCCGGTCGATGCCCATGCCGAACGCGAAGCCGGAGTAGACCTCCGGGTCGATGCCGCAGGCCCGCAGGACCCGCGGGTTCACCATCCCGCAGCCGCCCCACTCGACCCACTGCGGACCGTCGCGGTGCTCCGGGAACCAGACGTCGAACTCCGCCGACGGCTCGGTGAACGGGAAGTAGTGCGGCCGCCAGCGGGTCTTCGCGTCCGGGCCGAAGATGGCCCGGGCGAAGTGGTCCAGCGTGCCGCGCAGGTGCGCCATGGTGATGCCCTTGTCCACCACCAGACCCTCCGCCTGGTGGAAGACCGGGCTGTGGGTGGCGTCCACCTCGTCGGTGCGGTAGACCCGGCCGGGGCAGATCACGTAGATCGGCGGCTTGCGGCTGAGCATGGTGCGGGTCTGCACGTTGGACGTGTGGGTACGCAGCACCAGGCCGGAGCGGTCCGCGGGCGCGACGTAGAAGGTGTCCATCAGCCCCCGGGCCGGGTGGTCGGCGGGGATGTTCAGCGCGTCGAAGTTGGCCCACTCCAGCTCGACCTCGGGCCCCTCGGCCACCTCGTAGCCCATCCCGACGAACAGGTCGCTGACCTGCTCCATGAGGACGCTCAACGGGTGGCGGGCGCCGCGGGGCCGCCGGTCGTACGGGAGCGTCACATCGACGCGCTCGGCGACCAGCACCCGCTCGGCGTGCTCGCGTTCCAGCACCTCGGCGCGGGCAGCGTACGCCGCCTCGATCGCCCGCCGGGCCTCGTTGACCCGCTTGCCGGCGTCGGCCTTCGCGGCCGGTGGCAGCGCGCCGATCTCCCGGCGGGCCAGCGAGACCGGGGCCCGGTCACCCAGGTGGGCGGGGCGCAGCGCGGTCAGCGCATCCGGGTCGGCGGCGACGGCGAACGCCTTCTCGGCGTCGGCCACGGCCTCGGCCAGGGCGGCCGGGTCGAGCAGGGCGACCTGCTTCGGGTCGTACGGATCGTTGCGGTAGCTCATGGCGTACGGGCACTCCCTCACGGCGGCGCCGGCCCTCGCGGGGCGGCGAAGCGAGTCTACGGACGCGCGGCTGTGCCGCAGCCCGCCGGTGGGAGTTGCGCAGGGAGCAGGTCAGGCCCGCCGCCCGCCGACACCGGCGGGCTGGCTAAACGAACGCCGTGGCGCGTTCATCAGACGACCGTTCTCCCCTGCTGTGTTGCCGTCCACGCGACCGCGTCGCGGTCAGCGCTGTGCTCTCGCTGAAGCGTACAGGCAGACCGCCGCAGCCGCAGCCAGGTTGAGGCTCTCGGCGCGCCCGTGCAGCGGCACCCGGACCCGGGCGTCCGCGGCCTCGGTCACCGCCGGCGGGAGCCCGTGCGCCTCCGAGCCGAACAGCCAGGCGGTGGACGCGGCGAGCCGGCCCGCGTCGGCGAGGTCGTCGAGGTCGTCCTCGCCGTAGCCCGTGGTGGCGAACACGGTGAGACCCGCGCCGCGCAGCGCCTCGACCGCCTGGATCGGGTCCGCGGCGCGGACCACGTCGACGTGGAACAGGCTGCCGGCCGACGCCCGGACGCACTTACCGTTGTACGGGTCCACGGCGTCACCGGCGAACACCACCGCACCGGCGCCCGCCGCGTCGGCGGTGCGCAGCACGGTGCCGGCGTTGCCCGGGTCGCGGATCTCGGCGAGCACCGCGACCAGCCGGGGCCCGCCGGCGAGGGCCTGCTCCAGGGACACGTCCAGGTGCCGGCAGACGGCGACCAGCCCCTGCGGCGCGACGGTCTCGGCGAGGGCGACCAGCGCGTCGTCGGTCACCTCCGAGATCGGCACGTCGCCCCCGGCGGCCAGGGCGGCCAGCTCGGCGTGCCGGTCCAGCGCGGCGGGCGTGCCGAACAGCTCGGTGACCACGCCAGGCCGCGCGAGGGCCTCGCGTACGGCCTGCGGGCCCTCGGCGAGGAAACGGCCGGTGGCCTCACGGTCCCGGCGGCGGTGCAGCCGGCGGGCGGCGACCACCCGCGGGGTACGCGGAGTGAAGAGCATCGTCTGCTTCCTACTGCCTTGCAGCGAGGCGCCCCCCGTCGGGGTCGACGAGGGGCGTCTCGGTCAGCCGCAGGGGATCAGGCGGCCTGGGCCGCCGCGCCGCCAGTGCCCTCCGCCGCGACCGCGGCGCGGGCCAGCTCGACGATCGCCGCGAAGGCGGCGGCGTCGTTGACGGCCATGTCGGCCAGGATCTTCCGGTCGACCTCGATGCCGGCCAGGCGCAGGCCCTGGATCAGCCGGTTGTAGGTCAGCCCGTTGGCGCGGGCGCCCGCGTTGATCCGCTGGATCCAGAGCTGCCGGAAGTCGCCCTTGCGGTCGCGACGGTCCCGGTAGGCGTACTGCATCGAGTGCAGCACCTGCTCCTTGGCCTTGCGGTACAGCCGGGAGCGCTGACCGCGGTAGCCGCTCGCGGTCTCCAGCAGGGTACGGCGCTTCTTCTGGGCGTTCACAGCCCGCTTGACGCGTGCCATCTCAACTCCTTCTTACGTCAGGTGGCGCGCGTCAGCGGCCGAGCAGCTTCTTGATGCGCTTGACATCGGCCTTGGCCAGCACGACCGTGCCGGTCAGCCGACGGGTGTGGGTGGAGGCCTTCTTCTCCAGGTTGTGCCGGAGGCCGGCCTGCTGGGCAACGATCTTGCCCTTGCCGGTCACCTTGACCCGCTTGCCCATTCCCGTGTGGCTCTTCATCTTCGGCATGTGGAACGTCTTCTCCCCTGTTACTGGCCGCTGGTGTCAGCGGTCGTGCCGGTCTCCCCGGCTGCTGCGGTCTCGCCGGCCTCCGGGGCGGCGGAGCCTTCCGCGGCCCGGTCCCGGGGCGCTCCGCCCCGGGTGGCCGTCGCGGCGACCGCGGCGGCCTTGGTGGCGCGGTGCGGCGCGAGCACCATGATCATGTTGCGGCCGTCCTGCTTCGGAGCGGCCTCGACGTACCCCAGCTCCGAGATCTCCGACTCGAGCCGCCGCAGGAGCCGGTAGCCCAGCTCCGGTCGGCTCTGCTCGCGACCGCGGAACATGATCGTCACCTTGACCTTGTCGCCCGCCTTGAGGAACCGCACCACGTGACCCTTCTTGGTCTCGTAGTCGTGCGGATCGATCTTCGGCCGGAGCTTCATCTCCTTGATGACGGTCTGCTGCTGGTTACGCCGCGCTTCGCGCGCCTTCAGTGCGCTCTCGTACTTGAACTTGCCGAAGTCCATGAGCTTGCACACCGGCGGGCGCGCCATCGGCGCAACCTCGACCAGGTCCAGATCGACGTCCGCGGCCAGCTGAAGGGCGCGCTCCAGTGGGACGATGCCCACCTGCTCACCCTCGGGGCCGACCAGTCGGACCTCACGTGCCCGGATCTGCTCGTTCACGCGTGGTTCGACGCTGATGGGGCCTCCTCGAGTCGAGTGTCTTGCTGCGTGTGCCGACCCGGCGGCTCCCCGGTGGGAGCCGGCCCGGAAAGCAGAAGGCCCCGGCGCATGCCAGGGCCCGCTCGACCGGTCGGCACGATCACATGATCGCGCATCCGGTGCCGGGACATGCCCGGAACCGGGGACCGGACCCGGCCACCTAGGCGGCGACTCGGGTGGGAGCAGGCGCTCCACTTTCATGGCTGTCGGTCATGTGGGACGTGCCCGCAGGTAAAGACAGCCTGGTCGACTCCACAACATTACACCCTCGGCCAACCCACCCCCAAACCGGGCAGGCCGTGATCGGCTGGCCGTGATCCGCACACCCCCGGCGTTGACCTGCGCATCGCCCGGCCCCCGGCACCGGCACCGGCACCGGCACTCCGGCACCGGCACCGGCCCCGGCCCCGGCCCCGGCCCGGCCATGATCCGCACAACATCAGGGAAGTTGCTGCCTCCACTCGCGCCGAGGCAGCAACTTCGGTGATGTTGCGCGGATCATCGCCGGCCGGAGTATGCGATGCGGACGGGACGGGGTGGCTGGCGCGGCGCAGTGCGGAGCGACACGGGACGGGCCGGCGGGAGGTGCATGGCGGCGCGGGGCGACCGCGGGTGCGGGGTCGCGGGTCAGCGGTCGGTCGTGGTGCCGCTGAGCCGGGCCTGGTGTGCCTGGTGCAGGCGGCGCAGGGCGCGGACCCCGTCGACCGCCAGCTCCTTGTCGGCGGCCTGGAGGGCGACGATCGGCATCAGGTCGTCGTCGTGCAGCTCCAGGCTGGCCCAGGGAGCGCCCCGGTCGAAGCGGATCCCCCGGACGACCTCCCACGGCAGCTCGTACGAGCTGATCACGTTGCGCACCCGAATGCCGCGCGCGTCCGCCTCCACCCGTGGCCGGGTGAAGAGCAGGAAGGCCAGCGCGCCGAAGACGCCGAGGCCGACCATGGCGATCTGGTCACCGCGTTGGAACGTGCCGTAGCCGTCGCCGGTCGGGCCGGTCAACGAGGTGGCGACCAGACTGAACACCACCAGCAGGACGGCCGCCGAGGCCCAGCAGACCAGCCGGATGCGACGCGGCCGGAGGCGGATCAGCTCGGTTTCGCTCACCCCACCAGTCTGCCACCCCCCTCCGGCGAGGGCTCCGCCGCCACGCTGCCGACGCCACCGCCGGGAAGGCCCGACCCCACGCCGCCGACGCCACCGTCGGGGTGACCCCACACGGCCGATGTCACCGCCAGGGACGGCGACGCCACGCTGCCGACGTCACCGCCGGAAAGGCCGACGCCATGCCGCCGACGTCAGCGGCGTGGACGGCGTCCGGCAACGACGACCGCGCCCAGGGTCAACGCCGCGCCGGCGAGCACCGCGGGCCGGGCACCGGGACCACCGGGCAGGAGTACGTCCAGCAGCAGCGCCCCGCCCAGCTGGCCGGCCACCAGGGCCAGCCCGGTGCGCAGCACCCCCGCGGACCGGACGCCGACGACCAGGCCGGCCACGATGCCGACCCCGAGCAGCCCACCGGTGTAGAGGTACCAGGCGTCGGGCCAGGTCGGGGCGGGGCCGGTGAGCGCGCCCGCGACCACCGCGACGAGCACGACCGCCGGGGTGCTGACCGCGAAGTTGACCGCCACCCCGGCCGCAGCGGAGCTGACCGCCGAGACCCGGCCGTTCAGCGCGGACTGCAGGGCCACCGCGAGGCCGCCGACGACCGCGAGCAGGATGGGGACGACGGCCAGCTCACCGACCGGTCGCCCGAGCTGCGCCAGCGTCACCGCCGCCACGCCCAGCAGCGCGCCGGCGATCCGGGGGCCGGTGAGCGCGAGCCGGCCGACCGGGGCGAGCCCACCCCGGTCCACGGCCAGCCCGCCCAAGCTCCCGCCCGCCACCTGGCTGATGGTGAAGACCGCGACCCCGAGCACCGGCACCAGGTACGCGCCGAGCACCACGATCACCGCCCCGCCCAACCCGCCGAGGTAGCTCCACCAGGGCAGCCGGGCCCGGCGCAACGCGGTGAGCCCGGCGCGCATCGACGGCAGCGCGGCCAGCCCGAGGAGGACCAGCAGGGTCCCGCCCAGGTTGTTCACCACCCCGGCCAGGCTCGCCTGCCCGACTCGCGCGCCCAACTCGCCGTTGGCCGCGCCCTGCGCCGCCGACGCAACCCCGGCCACGGTGACCAGGGTGAGCGCCACCCAGCCCGGCAGCGGCCCGCGCCCCGACCGCGACGCGGCGACGGCGGCCTCCGACACCGGGACGGCGGCGTCCGACGCCGTGGCCGCCTCGGGACGCGGCGCCGGGACGGCCGCCGGGTGGGGCGTCGCCGCGCCGGGTGCCGTCGGCTCCGGCCGCGGCGCCGTCACAGCCGGCAGGCGTGGATGTTGGTGACCAGGATCGCGCGGGCGCCCAGTTCGTAGAGTTCGTCCATGATCCGGTGGACGTCGTCGCGGAGCACCATGGCCTGGACGGCGACCCAGCCCTCCCGGTGCAGCGGCGACACGGTGGGCGACTCGATGCCCGGGGTGAGCGAGCTGGCCCGGTCCAGCAGGCCGGCCGGCACGTCGTAGGCGAGCATCACGTAGCGGCGGGCGACCAGCACCCCGTGCAGGCGGCGCAGCAGCTGCTCGGCCTGCGGGTGCGCCGCCGCCCCGGCGCGCCGGACCAGCACCGCCGACGAGCGCAGCAACGGTTCGCCGAAGACGACCAGCCCCGCCTGGCGCAGGGTGGCGCCGGTCTCCACGACGTCGGCGACCACATCGGCGACGCCGAGCCGGACGGCGTTCTCCACCGCCCCGTCCAGGCGGATCACGTCGGCCTTGACGCCCAGGTCGGCGAGGTGCCGCTCGACGAGGCCCGGGTACGCGGTGGCGATCCGGTGCCCGCCCAGCTCCTGCACCGAGTCGATGTCGTCGGGCCGGGCGGCGAAGCGGAAGGTGGCCCGACCGAAGGCGAGGTCGACCACCTCCTCGGCCGAGGCGGCCGAGTCGATCAGCAGGTCCCGGCCCGTGATGCCCAGGTCCAGGTCACCGGAGCCGACGTAGGTGGCGATGTCCTTCGGGCGGAGGTAGAAGAATTCGACGTCGTTGGGCTCGTCCCGGCAGACCAGGTCCTTCGGGTCGGTGCGCTGGCGGTAGCCCGCCTCGCGCAGCATCTGGGCGGCCGGCTCGGCCAGGGTGCCCTTGTTGGGGATGGCGACACGCAGCATGACGGAGTGCTCCTTGCAGTCGATTCAGGTCAACGACGGGGCGCACTCACAGATGTCGGTAGACGTCCTTCAGCTCGAGACCGGTGGCGAGCATCAGCACCTGGGTCTGGTAGAGCAGCTGCGAGATCTCCTCGGCGGCCCGCTCCCGGCCCTCGTGCTCGGCGGCCATCCACGACTCGGCCGCCTCCTCGACGACCTTCTTGCCGATGAAGTGCACGCCCCGCTCGAGCGCGGCGACCGTGCCCGAGCCGGGAGCGCCGGCGGCGGCCTTGGCCTGCAGCTCGGCGAACAACTCCTCGAACGTCTTCACGCCCCGATTCTTCCAGCCGCCCCGCCGGCCCGGACGCGCCGGGTCAGCCGCCGCTCACCCAGCGGGACCGCAGGAACGCCCGGACGGCGCCGACGAACTCGTCCGGGCGGGACGCGTGCACCGCGTGCCCGGCGTCGATCGTGACCAGTTCACCGGCGGGCAGCCGCTCCGCCACCCGAGCCAGCTCGTCCTGCGGCAGGTGGCTGCCCGGCCCGCCGGCGACCACCAGGGTCGGCGCGGTGATCCGGTCCAGCCCCGCCCAGCCGGCCCGGTCGGGCGCGTTCAGTTCGGCGACCACGGCCTCCCGGGCCGCCCAGTCGTACGGGAACGGGCCGGCCGGTCGGGGCGGCAGCCGCAGGCCGAGGGGCACCGGCGGCGGGGGCTCCTCGAGCACCAGCGCGGCCACCCGGTCCGGATGCGCCTGGGCGAACAGCGCCGCCACCACCGCCCCGGAGGAGTGCCCGACGAGCACCGGCCAGTCCAGGCGCAGTGCGTCGCAGAACGCCAGCACGTCGTCCCGGGAGACCGTGAGGCCGTACCGGCCGGGTCGGCCGCTGGCGCCGAAACCGCGTGGGTCCGGGGCGTACGACCGGAGGCCGTCGTCGGCGAGCCGCGCGGCGACGGTGGCCCAGGTGCCGCCGTCCGCCGCGCCGCCGGGCAGCAGCAGCACCGGCCGCCCCTCCGGCGGGCCCCAGCCGCGGTAGGCCATCCGCAGCCCGGGCAGCTCGGCGAACTCCACGACGACGGACCGGTCAGCCGCCGAAGCCGACCCGGTGGCCGTTGCCGGCGCTGACCATCCGGACGGCCAGCGCCGCGTCCAGCGCGGCGACCGTGGCGGCCCAGCCCTTGTCCTCCGCCGAGCCGGGCAGCCCCGCCCGGTCGCGGGCCTGCTCCAGGGTGTCAACGGTGAGCACGCCGTGCGCCACCGGCTTCCCCTCGTCCAGCGCGACCCGGGTGAGCCCGTCGGTCACCGAGCGGCAGACGTAGTCGAAGTGCGCCGTGGCCCCGCGGACCACCACGCCGAGCGCGACCACCACGTCGCAGCGGCGGGCGAGCGCCTGGGCGACCACCGGCAGTTCGACCGAGCCGGCCACCCGGGCGACGACCGCCCGCGCCCCGCACGCCTCGGCCGCGGCGACCGCCCGGTCGAGCATGTGGTCGGTCAGCTCGCCGTGCCACCGGGCGGCGACCACGCCCACGGTCAGCCCGGTCGCGTCCACCGGCGCCGTCGCCGGTTCGCCGAATCCCGCCATGTCTACGCTCCGATCTCGTCACCCGCGGGCAGCCGGCCGGCCGGCGCCTCGGTGACCTCGTCCAACTCGTCGAGCAGATGTCCCATCCGGTCCCGCTTCGTACGCAGGTACCGGACGTTCTCCGGGTGCGGGCGCACCGGCAGGCCCTCGCGGCCGGTGATGGTCAGGCCGTACCCCTCCAACCCGGCCCGCTTCGCCGGATTGTTGGTGAGCAGCCGCATCGACCGCACCCCGAGGTCATAGAGGATCTGCGCGCCGGTGCCGTAGTCCCGGGCGTCGGCCGGCAGGCCGAGGTCCAGGTTGGCGTCCACGGTGTCGCGGCCCAGGTCCTGCAACTGGTACGCCTGCAGCTTGTGCAGCAGCCCGATGCCGCGCCCCTCGTGCCCGCGCATGTAGAGCACCACGCCGCGCCCCTCCCGGGCCACCCGGGCCAGGGCGGCGTCGAGCTGTGGGCCGCAGTCGCAGCGCAGCGAGCCGAAGACGTCCCCGGTCAGGCACTCGGAGTGCACCCGGACCAGCACGTCCTGGCCGTCGCCGACGTCGCCGTACACCATCGCGACGTGCTCGGACGAGTCGTGCGCGCTGCGGTAGCCCAGCGCCCGGAACACCCCGTGCTCGGTGGGCATCCGGGTGTCGGCGACCAGCTCGACCTGCTTCTCGGTCCGCCGCCGGTAGGCGACCAAATCGGCGATGGTGATCAGCGTCAGCGAGTGCTCGGCGCAGAACTTCTCCAGGTCGGGCAGCCGCATCATGGTGCCGTCGTCGTTGATCAGCTCGCAGAGCACGCCGGCCGGGCGCAGGCCGGCCAGCCGGGTGAGGTCGACGGCCGCCTCGGTGTGCCCGGGGCGGCGCAGCACGCCGCCCTCGCGGGCGCGCAGCGGCACCACGTGTCCGGGCCGGGCCAGGTCGGTCGGCCCGGTGGTCGCGTCGGCGAGCAGGCGGATGGTGTGCGCCCGGTCGGCGGCCGAGATGCCGGTGCTGACCCCCTCGCGGGCGTCGACGGTCACCGTGTACGCGGTCCCCCGCCGGTCCTGGTTGGTGTGGTGCATCGGCGGCAGGTCGAGCCGGTCGGCCTCGCTCTCGGTGAGCGGGACGCAGACGTACCCGGACGTGTAGCGGACCATGAACGCGAGCAGCTCCGGCGTCGCCAGTTCGGCGGCGAAGATCAGGTCGCCCTCGTTCTCCCGGTCGGCGTCGTCGACGACGACCACCGGCCGGCCGGCGGCGATGTCCGCCAGCGCCTGCTCGATGGTGCCAAAGCTCATGCCACTGCCTCCGTGTAGGTCGGCGGGATCGGGACGCGGGCCGGCCGGAGCACGCGCGACGTGCGCCACCAGCTGACGAAGCCCCAGACGCAGAATGCGCCGTAGACGAGGTACATGGCGGCGGACGGGTAGAACCCGCCGCGCAACAGCAACGGCACGCCCACCGCGTCCACGGCGATCCAGATCAGCCAGAACTCGACCCAGCCACGGGCCATGCCGTACGTGGCGAGCAGGCTGCCGGTGAGGATCCAGGCGTCCGGCAGCGGACCCCAGGAGCCGAGCGCGGCGAGCGCCGGGTACGCCGCGGCGGTGCCGAGCGCGAGGGCAGCCAGTAGGGCCAGCCGCTCGCGGCCGGTGGCCCAGCGTGGCGCCACCGCGCCCCGGTCCGCCACCTCGCCGAGCTTGCGGGTCCGCGACCAGCGCCACCAGCCGTACACGCTGACGGCGAAGAAGAACACCTGCCGGCCGGCCTGGCCGTACAGGTCGTGTGCCTGCGGGGTGGCGAACGCCGCGCCGAGGAACACGGTGAACAGCAGCACGTTGCCCACCATGCCGACCGGCCAGGCCCACACCACGCGGCGCAGGCCGAGCAGCGCGGAGGCGAGCCCGAAGACGTTGCCGACGATCTCCCGGACCAGCACCGGCGAGCCGGCGATGCTCACCTGCGCGTCGAGCAGCCAGTGCAGCGGGCCCATCAGGCCACCTCGCCCGCCGGCGCGACGCCGTCCGGTCCACCGGCCTCGGCCGGGCCGGCGGCCGCCAGGGGACCCCCGGGAGCGACCGCGCCCGCGCCGACCGGGCCCTCGGCCGTCCGGTCGCCGAGCAGCCGCTCGACGTACTTGGCCAGCACGTCCACCTCGAGGTTGACCGGGTCGCCGACGCCTCGGGCGCCGAGCGTGGTCAGCTTCAGGGTGGTCGGGATGAGCCCGACGGCGAACCAGTCCGCACCGACGCCGGCGACGGTCAGCGACACGCCGTCAACGGTGATCGAGCCCTTCTCGACCACGTACCGTGCCAGGTCTGCCGGGAGTCGGAACCGGACCGTCTCCCACTGCTCCGCCGGCTCCCGGGAGAGCACCTCGCCGACCCCGTCGACGTGGCCCTGCACCAGGTGCCCGCCGAGCCGGCTGCCCAGCGTGGCGGCGCGTTCCAGGTTGACCGGGGCGCCCGGGCGCAGCGCGCCCAGCGCGGAGCGCCGCAGCGTCTCGCCCATCACGTCCGCGGTGAAGACGCCGTCGGAGACGTCCACCACGGTCAGGCAGACCCCGTTGACCGCGATGGAGTCCCCGTGCCGGGCGTCGGCGGTGACCAGCGGGCCACGGACGGCGACCAGCGCCGAGTCTCCCGCGGTCGCCGTCACACGAACGACCTCGCCCAGCTCCTCGACGATGCCGGTGAACATGTCAGCCCTCCCTCTTCCGGGGCAGCGCGGTGATCCGCAGATCCGGACCGATCTGCGTAACGTCGACGAACTCCAGATCGATGGCCTCCGCGATCGTGGTCACACCGGCGTCGACCAACGCGGCCGGGCCGGCGCCGAGCAACCGCGGCGCGACGTACCCGACGATCTTGTCGACCAGGCCGGCGGCCAGGAACGCGCCGGCCAGCTGCGGCCCGCCCTCCAGCAGCACCGCGCGGACCCCGCGCTGGTGCAGCGCCGCGAGCAGCGCCGGTAGGTCGACCCGGCCGTCCGTGCCGGCGCCGACCTCGGCGGCGGTGGCGATCCAGGTGCGCGCGGCGCCGTCGCGGACGAGGGCGCCCTCCGGGGTACGCCCCGCGCTGTCCACCACCACCCGCAGCGGCTGGCGGATGGCCAGGCTGCCGTCGCGCAGGTTGCGGGCGGTCAGCCGGGGGTCGTCGGCGAGCACGGTGCCCACCCCGACGACGACCGCGTCGACCGTGCCGCGCAGCGCGTGCACGTCCATCCGGGCCGCCTCAGAGGTGATCCACATGCTGGTCCCGTCGGCCGCCGCCGACCGGCCGTCCACGGTCGCGGCGAACTTCCAGATCACGTACGGCCAGCCGCGGCGCATGGAGGTCAACCAGGCGATGTTCCCGGCCTCGGCCTCCTCGCCGCGTACCCCGACGTCCACCCGCACGCCCGCCGACCGCAGGGTGGCCGCGCCGCCGGAGGCCACCGGGTTCGGGTCGGGCACGGCGATCACCACCCGGGACACCCCAGCCTGGACGAGCGCGAGGCTGCAGGGGCCGGTGCGACCGGTGTGGTCGCAGGGCTCCAGGGTGACCACCGCGGTGCCGCCACGGGCTCGCTCCCCGGCCTGGGCGAGCGCGACGATCTCGGCGTGCGGCCCGCCGGCGTACGCGTGGAAGCCCTCGCCGACGACCTGGCCGTCGGCGTCCAGCAGGACACAGCCGACCACCGGGTTCGGGCTCGTGGTGCCGAGCCCGCGCGCGCCGAGTTCGATCGCCCGACGCATCGCCTCGTCGACGGAGACGCCCGCCATCGCCTGTCCCTGCCCTCTCACTCGCCGGTCCGTGCGCGGGCGGGTCGGGAGGCAACGGCCAGCAGGCCGCGGGCAGGCGGCGGAGGTCCGGGAACGGCACAGCCGACCCGGGTGGTCGGCACGGCACGCTGACGCCAGCGGTCGGCACGACCCATCCGTCCCGCGCGCTGTCTCCCATCCGGACTGTCTGGGCGCGGGATGCCCCGCCCCCAACCGTCGGCCCTGGGTTCACACCAGGTCCACCGGGCGGCAGAGCCGACCGGGTCGCGGGCTGACCACGGCCGGGGCCGTGGATCACCGCCGGTTCGGAATTACAC
The DNA here is from genome assembly GCF_027497215.1 of Micromonospora sp. WMMD812. Lineage (NCBI taxonomy): Bacteria > Bacillati > Actinomycetota > Actinomycetes > Micromonosporales > Micromonosporaceae > Micromonospora > Micromonospora sp. WMMD812. The sequence goes on from NZ_CP114904.1 coordinate 2,213,911, forward strand.
CGAGTCCCGCCAGCGCGTGGTGGGTACACCGGCAGTCTTACACGCCGACCGGGGGGTGTCGCCAGCGAGGCGAGCTACTTCACAGCGGCGGTACGCGATCACGTGACGCCGCGGCGCCGGTCGACCGCGACGTACGACCCGGGCTGGCTCTTGGCCACCGTCTTCATCTCGCTGGCCACCGCGATGGCCTCGAGGGGGTCGGTGAACCGCTTGCCCGAGTCGGAGAGGGAGACCCCGATCGACAGGGTGACCAGGGCGGCCCGGCGGATGTTGCCCCGCCGGTCCTTCAGCTCGACGAAGCCGCGCTCCCGGTCGGTCGGGTCGTAGAGCGTGTCGGCCGCCTTCTCGAAGTCGACCACGGCCCGGGAGGTCAGCGGCCGGACCTGGTCCGGGGAGCAGACGATCACGAAGTCGTCGCCGCCGACGTGCCCGAGGAAGGCCGGTGGCAGCCCCACCGACACCACCGCCCGGTGCAGGCTGCGGGCGAGCGCCGAGATGAAGTCGTCGCCGCGGACGAAGCCGTACCGGTCGTTGACGCTCTTGAACCGGTCGATGTCGATGTAGCCGACGGCGTAGTCGGAGCCGCTGCGCACCCGGTCGGCGATCTCCCGGCGGATGCGGCTGTTGCCGGGCAGCCCGGTCAGCGGGGAGACCTCGCGGAACTCCTTGTTGCGCCGCAGCGTGGAGCTGACCCGGGCGACCAGCTCGGCGGTGTCGAACGGCTTGACCAGGTAGTCGTCGGCGCCGGCGCTGAGGCCGTGCACCTTGTCCACGGTCATGCCCTTGGCGGTCAGCATGATCACCGGCAGGGCGGAGGTCATCGGGTCGGCCCGCAGCCGCCGGGTCAGCTCCAGGCCGTCGATCCGGGGCATCATCAGGTCGACCACCGCCAGGTCCGGCCGCTGGCGCTCGATCACCTCGAGCGCCTCCTGGCCGTCGCTGGCGTGGATCACCTCGAAGCCGTGCAGCCGCAGGTTGAACTCGACGAAGCGCGCGATGTCCTCGTCGTCGTCGACGACGAGGATGACGTCCGGGCGCTCCCCGGCGGGGTCCACCTCAGGCCCCGGGGGCCGCGCGTTCCGCGAGGGCCCGCAGCCGGCGTACCGCCTCGGCGGGGTCGTCGGCGCCGTAGACGGCGGTGCCGGCGACGAAGGCGTCGGCGCCGGCGGCGGCGGCCTGCTCGATGGTGTCGGCGGCGATCCCCCCGTCGACCTCGATGCGCAGTTCGAGGTGGCCGGTGGAGACGTGCCGGCGGGCGGTGCGGACCTTGTCCAGCAGTTGCGGGATGAAGCGCTGCCCGCCGAAGCCGGCCTTGATCGTCATGATCAGCAGCGTGTCGAAGCTCGGCAGCAGTTCCAGGTACGGCTCGATCGCGGTGTCCCGGTCGATCGCCAGCCCCGCCTTCGCACCGGCCGAGCGGAGGTCCTTGGCCAGCGCGACGGGATCGTCGCACGCCTCGGCGTGGAACGTGACGTTGTACGCCCCGGCGTCGGCGTAGCCGGGGGCCCACCGCCGCGGATCCTCGATCATCAGGTGCACGTCGAACGGGATCTGGGTCACGGCCCGCAGACTCTGCACCACCGGCAGCCCGATGGTCAGGTTCGGCACGAAGTGGTTGTCCATCACGTCGACGTGCAACCAGTCCGCGGCGTTCTCGACGGCACGGACCTCATCGGCGAGGCGGGCGAAGTCGGCGGCGAGGATGCTGGGCGCGACGATGGGCGGCGGTACGGTCACGGGGCCAGTGTACGAACGCGGTCATCCATCGCCGGCACCACCGCACCCGCGGGGACGGGCGGTGACCCGACGGTGACCAATGGTGCAGAATTGGCCGGTCCGGGCGCGTGAATCCGGACGAAGAGACATCCGCGACTGGCCGAACGACGGAAACCGGACGAAACTCCAACAGGGACGGTGACGGGTGGCACGGCGGCCGGCGGCGGTCGCCGGCGGCGAGACCACCGCTCACCAGCTACCCGGGAAGGGCGGACGATGCGACGGTGGCTCGGGGCGCTGGCGCTGGCCGGCGCGGCGATGGTCCTGCTGACCGGCTGCCTGCGACCGCACGGTGCGGACGGCGACCTGGTCGACGACTGGCGGGCGATGCCGCCGCCGAAGATCTTCATCCCGGCCACCGACACCTGCCTGCCCCGGATCACCTCCGTCGTGCAGGCCAGCACGTACGAGACGGTGGACTGCGCCCGCAACCACCTGGCGGAAGCCGTCCACGTCGGCGCGTTCACCGGGCTGCCCGCCGGCCCGCGTCCGGAGCCCGGTTCGCCGGCGCTGCGGACCGCGCGGGCCGAGTGCGACCAGCGGGCCCGGGAGGTGCTCGGCGGCGACTGGCACTCCGCCCGACTCACCCTCAACATCGCGCTGCCCTCCACGGCGGCCTGGGCCGGCGGCGCCCGGTGGTTCCGCTGCGACCTGAGCGAGACCGACAGCATCGACAACACCCGCCCGGTCAACCGCACCGGCAGCCTGCGCGGGGCGATGGTCGGCGACTCGCCACTCGTCCACCGCTGCTTCGACCCGAAGCTGATCGGCGAGAACCTCAACTACATGGCGCCGGTGCTCTGCAGCGAGCCGCACCGGGCCGAGTTCGTGGGCGTGTACGTCGAGCGGGACATGAGCTGGGCGGAGTTCACCGCCACCCCGGGCGTGACGCACCAGCGCTGCATGGCGCTGATCGCCGCCTTCGCCGCGGTGCCCAACAACAGCGACCTGGCGTACCGGGCCGGCTCCATCTACTACCCGCCGTCGCAGCGGGAGTGGGAGGAGGGCGACCGGGGGGTGCGCTGTTTCCTGTGGAGCGACGACCGGCAGTTGACCCGGTCGATGCGCGGCGTGGGTCCGCAGGGACTTCCCGCGATCTGAGCGGTGGTGCCGTATGCTGCTGCGCCGTGGCACAACCGGTCGACGATCGCCGGTGGACGTGACCGCGGTCGGCGGGGAGGTCGGCGGATGCGACGGTGGTGGACGGCGGTCGCCGTGGGCGCGGTGGCGGTGCTGGGTCTCGTCGGGTGCGCCCCGGCCGGCCTGGACGCGGACCTCACCGACGACTGGCCGGCGCCCGCGGCGGCGCAGACCTTCGTGCCCGCTGCCGGGGTCTGCCACCACGCCATCCAGGACGTCGGCTACCTGACCTCGTACAACCCGGTCGCGTGCACGGAGTCGCACCGGGTGGAGACGCTGCACGTCGGCACCCTCTCCGGCGCCGGCGCCGAGCGGAGCACGCCCCCGCCGGCTGGCTCGGTGGGCATGCGCGCCGCGCGGGCGGAATGCGACCGGGAGATCAACAAGGCCGTCGGCGCCGACTGGCGGACCGGCAAGCTGGCCGTCGACGTGGTGTTCCCGTCGCCCCCGGCGTGGACCGGCGGTGCCCGGTGGTTCCGCTGCGACGTCAGCGAGACCAAGGGCCTCGACGACACGTTCGTCGGCCTTCGGGAGGGCAGCCTGCGCGACGCGCTGAAGGGCGACTCGAAGCTGGCGTACCGCTGCTTCGACCCGAAGCTGGTAAAGGACGACGTCGACGAGATGGTGCCGGCCGCCTGCACGGGCAAGCACCACGCCGAGTTCGTCGGGGTGTACCAGGCGCCGGACATCAGCTACGCCGAGTTCACCCGGACCACGCTGCGCATCCACAAGGCGTGCCAGAAGATGATCGCCGACTACGTCAAGGTGCCGAACGACAACAACCTCCAGTACCGCGCCGGCACGATCTTCTACCACCCGTTCGAGCAGGAGTGGCGCAACGGCAACCGCGGCGTGCAGTGCTTCCTCTGGGTCAGCGACCGCGCCCTCACCCGCTCCATGAAGGGCGCCGGCACCAAGGGTCTCCCGGTCACCTGAGCCCCTGCCCCGCGCTCGCGCACCGGGCCGGCCCCGGGTACGGAAAGAGTGGCTGTTCCGGGTGGAACAGCCACTCTTCCGCTGTCGGCGTGCCGAACGGGCCGGGTCAGGTCCGGCGCAGGACGGCGAGGAACATCGCGTCGGTGCCGTGCCGGTGTGGCCACAGCTGCACCGTCGGGCCGTCACCCAACCCCGGCATGCCGGCCGGCAGCAGCGGCCGGGCGTCGACGAAGTCCACCGGCACCCCGGAGCGACGGGCCGCCTCGGTGACCGTCACGTGCGTCTCCACCGTGTGCGGCGAGCAGGTGACATAGGCGACCAGGCCACCGGGGCGCACCGCGCGCAGCGCGGCCCCGAGCAGCTCGCGCTGCAACCGGGTCAGCGCGGGAAGGTCCGACGGCTGCCGCCGCCAGCGGGACTCCGGCCGCCGGCGCAGCGAGCCCAGGCCGGTGCAGGGCGCGTCGACCAGCACCCGGTCGAAGTGCTCCTCCGGCAGCTTCGGCTCCAGCCCCACACCGCGTCCGTCGGTGTGCAGCACGGTCACCGGCAGGCCCCGGGTGGCCTGCTCGACCAGCCGGGCGCGGTGCTCGGCCACCTCGACCGCGGTCAGCCGGGCGCCGCGCTGGGCGGCGAGGGCGCCGAGCAGCCCGGCCTTGCCGCCGGGGCCGGCGCAGAGGTCCAGCCAGCGCCCGTCCGGGCCGTTCAGCGGCGCCGCCGCCAGCGCGGTCGCCACCAGCTGGGAACCCTCGTCCTGGACGTGGGCGCGGCCCTCGGCCACCGCCGGCAGGTCGCCCGGCGCGCCGCCGGACAGGTACACCGCGTACGGCGAGAAGGCGCCCGGGGCGCCGCCGACCTCGTCGGCCAGCTCGATCGGGTCGGCGAGGCCGGGGCGGGCGCACAGGTGCACCGGTGGGCGTTCGTTGTCCTCGATCAGCAGCCGGGCGGTCTCGCCGAGGTCGCCGCCGAGCGCCTCGGCGAAGGCGCGCACGATCCACTGTGGGTGGCTGTAGGTCAGCGCCAGGTGCCCGATCGGGTCGCTCTCGATGCTCGGCGCGAGCTGCTGGACCCACGCGTCGGCGTCCCGGCCGGCGACCTCGCGGAGCACGGCGTTGGCGAAGCCGGTCGCGCCGGGGCCCACCGCGCGGACCAGGTCGACGGTCGAGGAGACCGCCGCGTGCGCCGGGACGCGGGTGTGCAGCAGCTGGTACGCCCCGAGGCGCAGCGCGTCGCGTACCGGCGGGTCGATGCGCTCCACGTCGCGGCCGGCGGCGGCGGTGAGGATCGCGTCCAGCGTGCCGAGGTGGCGCAGGGTGCCGTAGGTCAGCTCGGTGGCGAAGGCCGCGTCCCGGCCGACCAGCCCCTCCTCGCGGAGGATCGCCGGCAGGACCAGGTTGGCGAACGCGTCGTCCCGGTTGACCGCGGCGATCGCCTGGTACGCCGCGTGCCGCGGCAGGTCCACCGCCGGCCGGCCACCCCGGCCGGTGCGGCGGTCCATGCCGGCACGGGCGCTCCACCGGGCACCGCCCGCCGGTCGATCGCCGGCGCGTCCGCCGGCCGGCCGGCCGCCGCCCCTTCCGTCGCGCGGCTCGCCGCGGCGGTCACCACTCGGCCGGTCGCCGCGCCCGGCGCCCGCCGTGCGCGGACCGGACCGGCCGTCGGACGCCCCGGCGCCGCTGGCACGGTCGTCGCGGTCCGGCGCGGTCACGCCAGGACCTCGCCGGCTGCGACCCGGACGCCGCGCGCCCAGTCGGTCGCCGGCATCGCCCGCTTGCCGGCCGCCCGCACCTCACCCAGCTGCACCGGAACGGTGGCGGTGCCGGCCAGCACCCGGGACTTCTCCACCAGCAGCTCGCCCGGCTTGAGGTCGGGGCCGTTCGCCACCGGCGTCACCGGACCCAGCTTGACCCGCTCGTCGCGGAAGGTGGTCCACGGGCCCGGCGCCGGGGTGCAGGCCCGGATCCGCCGGTCCACGGCGAAGGCCGGATCGCTCCAGCGCACCCGGGCGTCTTCGACGGTCAGCTTCGGCGCCAGCGACACCCCGTCGGCCGGCTGCGCCTCGGCCCGCGCGGTGCCGTCGGAGATCGCGTCGAGCACCGCCACCAGCAGGCCGGCGCCGGACTGGGCCAGCCGCTCCAACAGGTCGCCCGAGGTGTCGCTCGGGCGGATCTCGTCGGTCAGCGTGCCGTAGACCGGCCCGGTGTCCAACCCCTCCTCGAGCTGGAAGACGCTGGCCCCGGTCAGCTCGTCGCCGTGCAGCACGGCGTGCTGCACGGGCGCCGCGCCGCGCCAGGCCGGCAACAGCGAGAAGTGCAGGTTCACCCACCCGTGGCGCGGGATCTCCAGCGCGGCCGGTGGCACGAGCGCCCCGTAGGCGACCACCGGCACGCAGTCCGGTGCCAGCTCGCGCAGCCGGTCCAGGAACTCCGGCTCGCGCGGGCGGGCCGGGGTGAGCACCTCGACGCCGTGCTCGTCGGCCCACGCCCCCACCGGGGAGCGGGACAGGCCGCGACCCCGCCCGGCGGGCGCGTCGGGACGGGTGACCACGGCGACCAGCTCGTGCCCGGAGTCGGCGACGGCGGCCAGGGCGGGGACGGCGACGGCCGGCGTGCCGGCGAAGATCACGCGCACCGGGCCGTCACCGACCCAGGCCGAAGGGGCTGTCCGCGCTCGCGGCGTGCGGGCTGAGCTTGACGACCGGCGGGGCGGCCACGTCGTACCACTCCGCCTGGCGGATCGCCTTCATCGCCTCCTTGCGCCCGGCCGGGTCGAGGCGGTCGACGAAGAGCACGCCGTCGAGGTGGTCGGTCTCGTGCTGCACGCAGCGGGACATCAGGCCGGTGCCGACGATCTGCACCGGGTCGCCGTAGCCGTTGAAGCCCTTGGCGACCACGTTCTGCCGGCGCTTCGTGTCGAAGTAGAGCCCGGGGATGGAGAGGCAGCCCTCCGGGCCGTCCTGCTCCTCGGCGTCCGGAAACTCCAGGACGGGGTTGACCAGGTGGCCGAGGACGTCGTCGACGTCGAAGGTGAACACCCGAAGGCCCACGCCGAGCTGCGGCGCGGCCAGGCCGGCGCCGTTCTGCTCACGCATGGTGTCGGTCAGGTCGGCGATGAGCCGACGCAGCTCGGCGTCGAAGTCGACCACCGGATCGGCCGGCGTGCGCAGCACCGGATCCCCGAACAGACGGATGGGCTGGACGGTCACGCGGGACGGCTCCTTCTGGGGTGGGACGACCGGGGCCGTACCAGTCTACGGAGTACCGGGTCGGGCCCCGGCCGGCGTACCGCGATCGGTCGCCGCGGGTGTGCCGAGCGTCACCGGCAGGGTGTCGTACCCGCGCAGGGTGAGTCGCGTCCGCCGCCGCGGCCGGCCGGCCAGGGCCAGCTCCGGCAGCCGGCGCAGCAGCAACGGGAAGGCCACCTGCGCCTCCAGTCGGGCCAACCCGGCACCGAGGCAGTAGTGCGGTCCGGCACCGAACGAGAGCGGGTGCGCCTGCGCCCGCCACGGGTCGAACCGGCCCGGCTCGGAATACCGCCGGGGGTCCCGGTTCGCCGCTCCGAGCAGCAGCAGCGCCCAGCTGCCGGCCGGCAGGCCGAGCCCGCCGCACCGCACGGGCTCGGTGGTCATCCGGGTGGTCAGCTGCACCGGCGAGTCGTAGCGGAGCAGTTCCTCGACGTACGCCGGGGCGAGGTCGGGGTGCTCGCGCAGCGCGCCCGCCTCGCGGGGGTGCGCCAGCAGCACGACGAGGCCGTTGCCGAGCAGGTTGGTGGTGGTCTCAAAGCCCGCGACCAGCAGCACCACCAGGTTCGCCAGCAGCTCGTCGCCGGAGAGCCGGTCGCCGTCGGCGTCGTGCACCTGCACCAGCGCGGTGGTCAGGTCGTCGGCCGGGGCCCGGCGCCGGGCCTCGACCAGCTCCGCGAAGTAGCCGCGCAGCTCGGCCGCGCCGCGGTCGGCGACGGCCAGCTCCTCGGTGGTGATCTCCGGCTCCAGGATCCCGGTCAGGTCGGCCGCCCACCGGCGGAACGACGGCCGGTCGGCCGCCGGCACGCCCAGCAGCGCGCAGATCACGCCAACCGGCAGCGGGTACCCGAAGTCGGCCAGGAAGTCCACCGGCTCGCCCTGCCGGCCCCGCTCGACCATCGCGTCGACCAGCTCGTCGGCCTGGGCGACGACCACGTCGCGCATCCCGGCGATCCGCCGCGGGCTGAACGCGCCGGCGGCCAGCCGACGCATCCGGCTGTGGTCGGGCGGATTGGTCCGCAGCATCGACCGGGAGATCGACGTCACGGCGGGGCTGTCCCGCCAGCCGGGCCAGAGGCCGTCGCGGATCTCGTCGTCCATCACGCCGAGACGCGGGTCGCGGAGCAGCTCGTCGGCCTCGGCGTAGCCGGTGACCACGTAGAAGACCGGCCCCGCCTGGACCACCGGCCCGTGCGCCCGCAGCCGTTCGTACGTCGGGTACGGATCGACCCGCCCCTGCGGCGACATGAGCAGGGCGAGCGCGTCGGCTGCGTCCACGGTCAGCCTCCCCGTCCGGCATCGAGGGACTTCATCATGCCCCCGATCCGCCGCTCCGGCGATCCGGCGCGTGTCCGGGTCGGCTCAGCCGGCGTGGCCGGGCTCGCCGGCCAGCACCGCGTCGCCGGCGAGCAGGGCGTGCTCGGGCAGCGGGAGCTGGATGCCGTGCGCGGCCTCCCAGTCGTAGACGGTCCCCGGGCGGACCTGGGCCGTGAAGTACTCGACCGCGCTCATCCCGCCGACCACCGGCTCGTCCACCTCGGCGACCAGCTGCGCCGGCACCAGGGGGAAGCCGCTCTGCAGGGCGGCGCTGAGGCGGCGATGGCCGTCGACCACGAAGAAGTACTCACCCGTGTAGCCGATCCGCAGCGGCTCCAGGGCCGCGTCGCCTGCGCCCGCCACGCCGTCGACGAACTCGGAGTCCCACAGGCCGCGCAGGGTGGTGATGTCCTCGGTCGGGTAGACCCGGGCCGGGTCGAGCAGCAGCAGCGGCGGGCCGTCGCGCAGCACGTCGGCGCCGAGGTCGCCCTGGTACGCGGCGACGATGTGCTCGATGACCTCTTCGGCGTTCGCCCGGGTGGTGTCGCAGACCAGGTCGTAGTTGCGCAGGCGGGCCTTGTCCACCCCGTAACGGACCAGGAACCGGCTCCGCTCACTCTCGCTGCGCTCGCGCAGCTTGGCCTTGGCCTCCTCGAGCGAGGTGTAGCTCTCCGCCGGCCCGGACGGGCGCGCCAGCACCCGGCGGGCCGCCTCGCCCGGCTCGGTGATCATGTGCACCTTGAGCGCGTCGCCGAAGAAGTGCCAGGCCAGCCGGGAGTCCATGACGAGGCTCTCGCCGGACGCGGCGATGTCCCGCTGCAGCTGGTCGACGTAGCCGTCGACCGCCTGGTCGAGCTCGGCGTGGAGGTTGAGCTGGAGCGCGGTCATCTGCCGCTCCTGCGCCATCTGCCGGTAGAGGTCGCCGACGCTGACCCGGCGCAGCCCCAGCCGCTTGGCGATCTCCACCGACACCGTGCTCTTGCCGCTGCCGAGGTCGCCGTTGAAGACGATCGATTGACGAACGGTCACGACTGGTCCACCCCTGGTTACCGGCTTCTTGACATCGTCGATGTGGCGTCGGCCCGACGCGTTTCCGCCGTTGTCGCGCCGTCCGTACGCCCGGGCATGACGGGCGACTCTATCACTGTCCGGGCAGCCGACCGCCGCACGCGGCGTCCGACGCCGCGCAGGTCACCCGGCCGGGTGGGCGCTCCGGCGCGGGTCGCGGGGCTGCTCGCCGGGCCGCTGCCGCCGCCGGTCACGGCGCGGGTCCCGGCGTCTCCGCCACCGGTCGCGGCGCGACCTCCGCCGGCAGTCGTGACCCCGGGCGCCGGGCTAGAACAGGCTGAGCGGGTCGACCTGGAGGCGGACCGGGTCGGCCGCCTTGCGGGCGCTGCGCGCGCCGGCCGCGGTGTGCAGCGCGTCGGCCAGGGCGGCCGCCCGGGCGCGGGGCACCCGGACCAGCATCCGCTCCCGCTCACCGTCGGCCGGTACCGGCCCGAGCACCTCGGCCCCGTCCGGCAACCGCGCCTCGGCGAGCAGGTCCGCGACCGCCACCGGAAGGCCCGTCACGCTGGCCATCCGCACCGCGGGCGGGAAACCCAGCTCGCGCCGCTCGGCCAGCTCCCGGGCGGCGAACCACGCGGCGTCCCAGCGCAGCAGCGCCTGCACCGGGGCGAGCGCGCCGTCGGCGACCACCACCACCCGGCCGCCCGCCCCGGCGGGCCGGGCCAGCGCCGCCGCGGCCAGCCAGCGACGCAGCGCCTCCTCCCCGGCGCGCAGGTCGGCCCGGGTGAGCAGGGCCCACGAGTCGAGCAGCAGCACGGCGCCGTAGCCGCCCTCGGCGAGCGGTTCGGCCCCCGGCGTCGCGATCACCAGACCGGCGCCGCCGGGCACCTCGGTGAGCACCTCCTCCCGGCCGGAGGTGCGCACCGGCACGCCGGGAAAGGCCCGCCCCAGCTCCTCCGCGGTGCGCCGGGCGCCGGTGACCGCGGCCCGCAGCCGCCGCCCGCCGCACTCGGGACAGGCGTACGCGGCGGCGACCCGGCCGCACCAGCGGCAGGCCGGGGTGCCGGCCGCCGAGGGCAGCGCGAGGGGGCCCGCGCAGGCGGGGCAGCGGGCCGGGGTGCGGCAGTCGGCGCACGACACCGCGGGCAGGTAGCCGCGCCGGGGCACCTGGACCAGCACCGGCAGGTCGGCCCGGAGGGCGTCCCGGGCCGCGGTCCAGGCCAGGCTGGGCAGCCGCGCGGTCGCCGCCCCGGGGTCGCGGGCCAGCTGCGGGTCGTCGCCGGTCGGCGCGATGGCCGGCGTACGCGCCCGCACGGTCGCCCGATCGGCGACCACCTCGCGGGCCCAACCGGTCTCCACCAGCAGCTGCGCCTCGGCGGTGCGGGCGAACCCGCCGACCAGGGCAGCGGCCCCGGCGAGCTGGGCCCGGGTGAGCAGCACCTCGCGGGCGTGCGGGTACGGCGCCCGCGGCTCGGCGTGCAGGTCGTCCCCGTCGTCCCAGACCGCGACCAGGCCCAGCCGCTCGACCGGGGCGAACATCGCCGCCCGGGTGCCGATCACCACCGGCACGTCGCCGCGGCGGGCGGCGAGGAAAGCCCGGTAGCGCCGGGCCGGACCGAGCGCGGCGGAGAGGGTCACGTGCCGACCCGGGCCGAGCGCGGCGGCCACCGCCGCGTCCAGCCGGTCCAGGTCCCGGTTGTCGGCGACCACCACGACCGCGCCGCGACCGCCGGCCACCGTGGCGGCGACGGCCTCGGCGTACCGGGCCGCCCAGTCCTCCCCGGGCAGGGCGGACCAGACCGCGCGGGGTGTCCGCCCGTCGTTGAGCGCCCGCAGGTAGGCCGGGCCGGCCGGATAGCCCCGCCAGCCCTCCGGGTCGGGTGGCGGCGGCGGCTCGGCCGGCGGTGCGGGCTCGTGCGGCTCCTTCTCCACCCGGGCGTGCCGCGGCGGCACGGCGAGCCGGAGCACGTCGGCGAGGCTGCCGGCGTACCGGTCGGCGACCGCGCGGGCCAGCCGGGTCACCTCGGGCGACAGCACCGGCTCCGGGGAGACGACCTTCTCCAGGTACGCGAGCCGGCCGGTGTGCCCGGAGTCGTCGGTGCGTTCCAGCAGCCACCCGTCGACCAGTTGGCCGGCGAAGCGGACCTTCACCCGGGCGCCCGGCACGGCCGCCGCGTCCGACTCGGCCGGGACCAGGTAGTCGAAGGGCCGGTCGAGGTGGGCCAGCGGGAGGTCCACGCAGACACGAGCGACCGGCGACCCGTCCGCGGATCGCCGGTCGCTGCGCGAGGTGCCGGTCAGGCTCCCGCGGCCGACTTGAGGTCGGCGGCCCGGTCGGTGCTCTCCCAGGTCAGGTCCGGCAGTTCCCGGCCGAAGTGCCCGTACGCCGCGGTCTGCTGGTAGATGGGGCGGAGCAGGTTGAGGTCCCGGATGATCGCGGCCGGCCGCAGGTCGAAGACCTCGGTGACGGCTTCCTCGATCGAGGCGACCGGCACGGTCTCGGTGCCGAAGGTCTCGATGAAGAGGCTGACCGGGTGCGCCTTGCCGATCGCGTACGCGACCTGGGCCTCGCAGCGCTCGGCGAGGCCGGCGGCGACCACGTTCTTGGCCACCCAGCGCATCGCGTACGCGGCGGAGCGGTCCACCTTCGACGGGTCCTTGCCGGAGAAGGCGCCGCCGCCGTGCCGGGCGTAGCCGCCGTAGGTGTCGACAATGATCTTGCGGCCGGTGAGGCCGGCGTCGCCCATCGGCCCGCCGATCTCGAAGCGGCCGGTCGGGTTGACCAGCAGCCGGTAGCCCTCGGTGTCCAGGCCGAGGCTCTCCAGCTCGGGCGCGATGACGTGGTCGCGCACGTCCGGGGTGAGCAGCGAGTCGAGCGAGATGTCGGCGGCGTGCTGGCTGGACACGACCACGGTGTTCAGGCGGACCGGGCGCAGGCCCTCGTACTCGATGGTGACCTGGGTCTTGCCGTCCGGACGCAGGTAGGGGATCGTGCCGTCCTTGCGGACGGCGGCGAGCCGCCGGGCCAGCCGGTGCGCGAGGGCGATCGGCAGCGGCATCAGCTCCGGCGTCTCGGAGCAGGCGAAGCCGAACATCATGCCCTGGTCGCCGGCGCCCTGGGCGTCCAGCGCGCTCTCCGACGCGCCGGTACGCAGCTCGAAGGCGTTGTCGACGCCCTGCGCGATGTCCTCGGACTGCGCGCCGATGGAGACGCTCACGCCGCAGGAGGCGCCGTCGAAGCCCTTCTTCGACGAGTCGTATCCGATGTCGAGGATGGTCTTGCGGACGATGGTCGGGATGTCCGCGTACGCCTTGGTGGTCACCTCGCCCGCGATGTGCACCTGGCCGGTGGTGATCATGGTTTCCACCGCGACCCGGCTGCGGGGATCCTCGGCGAGCAGCGCATCGAGGATGCCGTCGCTGATCTGGTCGGCGATCTTGTCCGGGTGGCCTTCCGTGACCGATTCGGACGTGAAGAGGCGGCGTGTCACGGCACTCCTAAAGCGTGTGAAAGTCGTTCCGCGGCAGTCTAGTCACCACGGACGGGGGTGGCGGAGTTGGTCGCGCGCTTTCCAACCCTCAGGAGTGACCGGCCAGCCGCGTCACCACGAGGTCCCAGACGCCGTCGGCGAGGTCTTCCTTGGACTGTTCGGGCATCCGGCTGACCGAACCGTCCGCGCCGATGACGGTCGCCGCGTTGGTCTCGGCGCCGAAGACCTTGTCCGGCCCCACCTCGTTGATGACGATGAGGTCGGCCCGCTTCCGGGCCAGTTTGGCCCGGCCGTTGGCCTCGGCGTCGCCGGTCTCGGCGGCGAACACCACCAGCACCTGCTCGGGGCGACGGCGGCTGCCCAACTCGGCGGCGATGTCCGGGTTGGTGACGAGTTCGATGGTGGGCGCGCTGCCGTCGTCCGCCTTCTTGATTTTGCCAGGCGCGTAGACGGCCGGGCGGAAATCTGCCGGAGCCGCCGCCATCACCACGGCGTCGGCGTCCACGGCGGCCTTCAGCGTCGCCTCCCGCAGCTCCCCCGTCGTGCCCACCCGCACCAGGTCGACCCCGGCCGGGTCGGCGAGGGTGACGTTGGCCGCGATCAGGGTGACCCGGGCGCCCCGGGCCACCGCCGAACGGGCGAACGCGTAGCCCTGCTTGCCCGAGGACCGGTTGCCGAGGAACCGGACCGGGTCCAGCGGCTCACGGGTGCCGCCGGCGGTCACCACCACGCGGCGGCCGGCCAGGTCGGCCGGGGCGTCGACGCCGCGGGTGAGCACCCGGCGGGCGACGGCGAAGATCTCCGTCGGGTCGGGCAACCGGCCCTTGCCGGTGTCGACGCCGGTGAGCCGCCCGACCGCGGGCTCGATCACCCGGACCCCGCGGGCCCGCAGCGTGGCCACGTTGGCCGCGGTGGCCGGGTGCTCCCACATCTCGGTGTGCATGGCCGGAGCCAGCACCACCGGGCAGCGGGCGGTGAGCAGGGTGTTGGTGAGCAGGTCGTCGGCGAGGCCGTTCGCCGCCTTGGCAAGCAGGTCGGCGGTGGCCGGTGCGACGACCACCAGGTCGGCCTGCTGGCCGAGCCGGACGTGCGGCACCTCGTGCACCTCGGACCAGACGTCGTCGGCGACCGGCTGACCGGAGAGCGCCGCCCAGGTCGGCGCGCCGACGAAGCGGAGCGCCGACGCGGTCGGCACGACGCGGACCCGGTGGCCCGATTCGGTGAAGAGCCGCAGCAGCTCACACGCCTTGTAGGCGGCGATGCCGCCACCGACCCCGAGGACGATCCCGGCGGACATCGCGGTGCGGCGGGTTACGGCTGGTCGGTCGGCTCGGCGGTGAGCAGGCCGGCGTTGATCTCGCGCATGGCGATGGAGAGCGGCTTCTCCTGCGGGGTGGTCTCGACCAGCGGGCCGACGTACTCCAGCAGGCCCTCACCGAGCTGGCTGTAGTAGGCGTTGACCTGACGGGCACGCTTGGCGGCGAAGATGACCAGCGCGTACTTCGACGTCGTCTTCTCGAGGAGCTCGTCGATCGGCGGGTTGGTGATGCCTTCGGGGTTGGTGGCGATGGATCCCACGAAATAACCTCTGCGTCTGTCGATCCGCGCGGACGCGGTGCTGACTCTGAGCCGCGACCGGCTTCGGACCGCGGCCGACTCCTAACCGAGCACCCGCGGTCGGGCCGGAGTCGGATAAGAAGAACCGAACAAGCCTACCAGCTCATCCGCGACCCGATCGGTCAGGTCATGCGTCAGGGCGAGTTCGAAGGCCTCGGAGACCGCCGGCTCCGGGCGGTATCCGGGCGGGCAGAGCAGCACCAACAGGGCATCGGAGACGCGTTCCCGCACGGCCAGCGCGCCCGGGACGTCGAGCGGGAGCAGCACCGGCTGCCCGGCGGCGAGCCGGGAGCGCAGCGGCTCGTACGGCGTGCCGCGCCGGTGCGGCCCGGTCCGGGCCCACTCCAGGAGGGCGCCGGACGCGATCAACCCGTCGAACTCGGCCGGGGTCAGGAAGATCCGGTCCACCCCGTCGACCTCGCCGGCGCGGCGGGGTCGGGTGGTCGCCGGCACCGGCCGCCACACGGAGGGAGAACGCGCCCGGACGAGCTCGACGACACTCTCCCGACCGGACCCCGAGGGGCCGGCCAGGACAGTGAGCCGGGCCGTCGGGCGCGCCTCACCATCCGTGCTCACTGCTTGTTTCTACACGCCGCCTGACTCAGTTGGCGGCGAACTCTCCAAGCAGTGCCTTGCGCTGCTGCTCGCCGAGGCCCCGCAGGCGACGGCTGTCAGCGATCTTGAGCTTCTCCATGATCTGGGTGGCCCGGATCTTGCCGATGCCCGGCATCGCCTGCAGGACCGCCGACACCTTGAGCTTGCCCACGACGTCGTCGGCCTCGGCGCGCTCAAGGACGGCGCCAAGGGTGGTCTTGCCCTGCTTGAGCTGCTCCTTCAGCTCGGCACGGGCCTTGCGGATCTCCGCGGCCTTCTCCAGCGCGGCAGCGCGCTGTTCGGGGGTCAGTGACGGGAGCGGCACCAGTTCTCCTCAGGTCCCTATCGCGACGGGCGGACGCACCGCCGCATCTGTGAAACGTGGTGTCGCTGTGAACCAAGGGGTCCGTGGTTCCCAGCGCGGGGAAAACTAGCGGTCAACGGAGCTTTCGGCAACGTGGGCGCGCCATGATCATCGCAAAGTGACGGAGCAATCAGTCAGTCAGCGGGCTGGCAGGACGGCCCGGCAGTCTGCCAGGACCCGCTCCGCGGCGGCCCGCAGGGCATCCTCGTCGGGTCCGGCGCCGAGCACCTCCCGGGAGTACGAGGGGAGCACCGCGGACAGGCTGGAGCCGAAGACGGTCCGCAGATCGGCGGCGGTCGCGCCCTGCGCACCGAGCCCCGGGGCGAGCAGCGGACCCCCCACCCGGGACAGGTCGTGACCGGTGTCACCGATGGTCGCGCCGACCACCAGGCCGAAGCTGCCGAGGGGGTCCACACCCGCGTTGAGCTGGGAAATCTCGTCGATCACGGTCTGCGCGACGGTCCGGCCGTCGGGCGTACGGGCGTGCTGCACGGCGGCCCCCTCGGGGTTCGACGTGAGAGCCAGGACGAAGACTCCACCGCCGTGCTCGGCGGCGAGTTCGAACATCGGGGCGAGTGAACCTACTCCCAGGTAGGGGCTCGCGGTGACCGCGTCGGCATACAGCGGACTGGATGGATCGAGGTACGCCGACGCGTACGCGTGGACCGTCGAGCCGATGTCGCCACGCTTCGCGTCAAGCAGAACGAGCGAGCCGCGATCTCGTAACTGTCGGATAGTTGACTCAAGAATCGCGACACCCCGGGCGCCGAACCGCTCGAAGAAGGCCGACTGAGGCTTGACCACCGCAACCCGGTCACCGAGGGCTTCCACGACGGTCCGGGCGAACCGGTCGAGCCCCGCCACGTCGTCCGGCAGCCCCCAGCGGGCCAGCAGACCCGGATGCGGGTCGATGCCGACACACAGCGGCCCCCGCTCCACGATCGCCCGGTGCAGTCGGGCGCCGAAGCTCTCCATCCGTCTCTCCCTCTCCTCGCGCTCCCGCCCGGCCGGCCACTGCCGCCCGGTACCGCTGGTGCCCCCGGGCCGGCTCAGCCGGCCTTCACCGCCGCCGCCACGCCGGCCGCGATCCGGGCCAGGTCGGCGTCGTCGGTGACGTACGGCGGCATCGTGTAGACCAGGTCCCGGAACGGTCGCAGCCAGACCCCCTGGGCGACGGCCGCGGCGGTGGCGGCGGCCAGGTCCACCTCGTGGTCGAGCTGCACCACCCCGATCGCGCCCAGCACCCGCACGTCGGCCACCCCCGGCGCGCCGCGCAGCGGCGCCAGGCCGGCCCGCAACCCCGCACCCACCCGGGCCACCTCGGCCGCCCAGTCACCGGCCCGCAGCAGGCCGATGGAGGCGTTGGCGACCGCGCAGGCGAGCGGGTTGCCCATGAACGTCGGACCGTGCGCCAGCACCCCCGTGGCGGAGATCCCCTGGGCGATCTCCGCCGTGCACAGCGCCGCGGCCAGGGTGAGGTAGCCGCCGGTGAGCGCCTTGCCCACGCACATCACGTCCGGCACCACACCGGCGTGCTCGGCGGCGAACATGGCGCCGGTCCGGCCGAACCCGGTGGCGATCTCGTCGAAGATGAGCAGCACCCCGTGCGCCCGGGTCGCCTCGCGCAGCACCCGCAGGTACTCCGGGTGGTGGAAGCGCATCCCGCCGGCGCCCTGCACGACCGGCTCGACGATCACCGCGGCCAGCTCGTGCGCGTGCCGCTCCACCGAGTCGGCCAGGGCCGCGCAGTACGCCGGGTCGGGCGGGCCGTCGAAGCCGCCCGGCGGGACCGGCGCGAAGACCTGCCGGGGCAGCACGTCGCCCCAGAGGTGGTGCATGCCTCCCTCCGGGTCGCAGACGCTCATCGGGTGGAAGGTGTCGCCGTGGTAGCCCCCCCGCCAGGTGCCCAACCGGCGGCGTTCCGGCCGCCCGGTGGCCCGCTGGTACTGCAGGCACATCTTGATCGCGACCTCGACGCTCACCGAGCCGGAGTCGCACAGGAAGACGTGCTCCAGGCCGCCCGGGGCGATCTCGACCAGCGTCTCCGCCAGCCGCACCGCCGGCCCGTGGGTCAGCCCGCCGAACATGACGTGGCTCATCCGGCCGAGTTGGTCGGTCACCGCCGCGTCGAGCACCGGGTGGCGGTAACCGTGGATCGCCGCCCACCAGGACGACATCCCGTCCACCAGCTCCCGGCCGTCGGCCAGCCGCAGCCGTACGCCCTGCGCGCCCTCCACCACGTAGGGCGCACTGGCCGGCGGCAGCGCCGCGTAGGGGTGCCAGACGTGCGCCCGGTCCGCCGCGAGGATCTCCTCAGGTGTCACGCTGTTCCTCCCAGGACTGGCACCCCGCGATCTCGCACTTGTGGCCCTTGCTTCGTCCGGTTCTGCGACATAGGCCGGGGCGGAAAGTGCACGATCGCGGGGCTCATGGCACGCGGGGCGCGGACACCGCGCGGGCGGCCGCGCGGACCAGGGCCGGGCCCCGGTAGATGAAGCCGGTGTAGAGCTGGACCAGGCCGGCGCCGGCGTCCAGCATCCGGGCCGCGTCGTCCGGGTCGAGGATCCCGCCCACCCCGATGACCGGCAGCCGGCCGCCGGTCTCCCGGTGCACGAACGAGACCACCTCCCGCGCCCGGGCGGTGAGCGGCCGGCCGGACAGGCCGCCGGCCTCCGCGGCGCGGGGCTGGTCGGCGGCGGCCAGGCCGTCGCGGGCCAGTGTGGTGTTGGTGGCAATCACCCCGGCCGCGCCCCGGGCCAGGCAGACCTCCAGCAGCTCGGCGATCGCCGGCTCGGTGAGGTCCGGAGCGATCTTGACGAGCACCGGCTTCTCCCCCACCAGCGCCGTCAACAGCGCGTCCAGGTGGGCCCGGTCCTGCAACGACCGCAGCCCCGGGGTGTTGGGCGAGGAGACGTTGACCGCGAAGTAGTCGCCGTACGCGTGCAGCGCCCGGTAGGAGGCGAGGTAGTCCCCCACCGCGTCGTCCAGCGGGGTCACCTTGGACTTGCCGAGCGAGATGCCCAGCGGGACACCGAGCGGCCGCGGCAGCGCCGCCAGCCGGGCCGCGAGGGCGTCGGCGCCCGCGTTGTTGAAGCCCATCCGGTTGATCACGGCCGTGCTGTCCCGCAGCCGGAACAGCCGGGGCCGGGGGTTGCCCGGCTGGGCGTGCGCGGTCACCGTGCCGACCTCGACGAAGCCGAAGCCCAACGCCGGCCAGGCGGGCAGCGCGACGCCGTTCTTGTCCATCCCGGCGGCCAGGCCGACCGGGTTGGGGAACTCGACCCCGAACACGGTCCGCGGCGCGCGCACCGCGTACCGGGCCCGCAGCCCCGCGAGGAGCAGCGGCGACCGCGACGTGGCGGCGAGCCGCCGCAGCGTCCACTCGTGCGCCGCCTCGGCGTCCCCGCCCCCGATCCGGAACAGCGCGGGCCGCACCGCCCGCTCGAACATCACTGGGCGGCTCGCAGCGCGGCGTGGAGGTCCTGGAGCGGACGGACCCGCATGTCGCCGCGGATGCGCGCCTCGATGCCCATCACCGCGGCGGCGGCGCCCGGCACGGTGGTGATGCAGGGGATGTCCGCGGTGACCGCCGCGCTGCGGATCTCGTACCCGTCGGAGCGGGCGCTCGCGCCGGAGCCCTGCGGGGTGTTCACCACCAGGGCCACGTCGCCGCCGAGGATCATCGAGACCGCGTCCTCGCCCTCGCCCGCCTCGTAGTGCTTGCGGATCTGCTCGCAGGCGATGCCGTGCCGGCGCAGCACCTCGGCGGTGCCGGTGGTGGCGACGATCTCGAAGCCGAGGTCGGCCAGGCGCTTGATCGGGAAGATCATCCCACGCTTGTCCCGGTTGGCCACCGAGACGAAGATCCGCCCACCGGTCGGCAGCGACCCGTACGCGGCCGCCTGCGACTTGGCGAAGGCCTGCCCGAAGCCGGTGTCGATGCCCATCACCTCGCCGGTGGACTTCATCTCCGGGCCGAGCAGCGAGTCGATCCCCTTGCCGGCCCGGGTGCGGAACCGCTTGAACGGCAGCACCGCCTCCTTCACCGCGATCGGGGCGTCCGCCGGCATCGTGCCGCCGTCCCCGGTCGCCGGGAGCAGCCCCTCGGCGCGCAGCTCGGCGATGGTGGCGCCGAGCGCGATCCGGGCCGCCGCCTTGGCCAGCGGCACCGCGGTCGCCTTCGAGACGAACGGCACGGTCCGCGACGCCCGCGGGTTCGCCTCCAGCACGTACAGCACGTCGTCCTTGAGCGCGTACTGCACGTTGAGCAGGCCCCGCACCCCGACGCCCCGGGCGATGGCCTCGGTGTACCGCCGGACCTCGGCCAGGTGCGAGCCGGCCAGGGTGATCGGCGGCAGGGCGCACGACGAGTCGCCGGAGTGGATGCCGGCCTCCTCGATGTGCTCCATCACGCCGCCGAGGTAGACCTCGCCGTCGGCGTCGCAGAGCGCGTCCACGTCGATCTCGATGGCGTCGTCGAGGAACCGGTCCACGAGCACCGGGTGGTCGGGCGAGATGTCGGTGGCCCGGCCGATGTAGTCGCGCAGGGTCGGGTCGTCGTAGACGATCTCCATGCCCCGCCCGCCCAGCACGTACGACGGACGCACCAGCACCGGGTAGCCGATCTCCTCGGCGATCCCCCTCGCCTCGTCGTACGACGTGGCCAGGCCGTGCGCCGGAGCGCGCAGCCCGGCGCGGGCCAGCAGCGCGCCGAACGCGCCCCGCTCCTCGGCGAGGTGGATCGACTCCGGCGAGGTGCCGACCACCGGCACCCCGGCGTCCTTGAGCCGCTGCGCCAGGCCCAGCGGGGTCTGCCCGCCGAGCTGCACGATCACCCCGACCACGCCCGGCCCGCCGGCCGCCTTGCCGGAGGAGTCCTCCGCGTGCCACACCTCCAGCACGTCCTCGAAGGTGAGCGGCTCGAAGTAGAGCCGGTCGGCGGTGTCGTAGTCGGTGGAGACGGTCTCCGGGTTGCAGTTGACCATCACGGTCTCGAACCCGACGCCGTCGGCGCCGGAACCGGACGCCGCGGCTCCGCCGATCGGCGCGCCCCGCAACGCCTGCACCGCGTGCACGCAGGAGTAGTCGAACTCGATGCCCTGCCCGATCCGGTTCGGCCCGGAGCCGAGGATCAGCACCTTCGGCCGGTCCGACCCGACGACCTCGGTCTCGCTGTCGTACGACGAGTAGTGGTACGGCGTGGTGGCGGAGAACTCGGCCGCGCAGGTGTCCACGGTCTTGTAGACCGGCCGGACGTCGAGCCGGTGCCGCAGGGTCCGTACGCCGTCCTCGGCGGCCAGCTCCGGCCGGAGCGCGGCGAGCTGCCGGTCGGAGAGGCCGGCCCGCTTCGCCCGGCGCAGCAGCGCCGCGTCGAGCACCGGCGCGGCGACGATCTCGTCCCGCAGCTCCACGAGCCCGGCGATCTGGTCGAGGAACCACGGGTCGATCCCGCCCGAGGCGGCGGCCACCTCGGCGATCGACGCGCCCAGCCGCAGCGCGCGCTCCACGGTGTAGAGCCGCCCGTCGTGCGGCGTACGCAGCGCGGCGAGCGTGTTCTCCTTGGTGGCCCCCTGCGGATCCGGCACGCTCCAGAAGCCGCCCGCCCTGGTCTCCATCGAGCGCATCGCCTTGTTCAGCGCCTCGGTGAAGTTGCGCCCGAGGCTCATCGCCTCGCCGACCGACTTCATGGTGGTGGTCAGCTCCGGGTCGGCGCCGGGGAACTTCTCGAAGGCGAACCGCGGAATCTTGACGACCACGTAGTCCAGCGCCGGCTCGAAGGCCGCCGGGGTCTTCAGCGTGATGTCGTTGGGGATCTCGTCCAGCGTGTAGCCGATCGCGAGCTTGGCGGCGATCTTCGCGATCGGGAAGCCGGTCGCCTTGGAGGCCAGCGCCGAGGAGCGGGACACCCGGGGGTTCATCTCGATCACGACGATCCGGCCGTCGGCCGGGTTGACCGCGAACTGGATGTTGCACCCGCCGGTGTCCACCCCGACCTCGCGCAGCACCGCGATGCCCAGGTCGCGCAGCCGCTGGTACTCCCGATCGGTGAGGGTCATCGCGGGGGCGACGGTGACGCTGTCGCCGGTGTGCACGCCCATCGGGTCGACGTTCTCGATCGAGCAGACCACGACGACGTTGTCGTGGCGGTCACGCATCAGCTCGAGCTCGTACTCCTTCCAGCCGAGCACGCTCTCCTCGATGAGCACCTCGTGCACCGGGCTGGCGGCGAGGCCGTCGCCGGCGATGCGGGCGAGGTCCTCCGGGGTGTGCGCCATGCCGGAGCCGAGACCGCCCATCGTGAACGACGGCCGGATCACCACCGGCAGGCCCAGCTCGGCGACGGTCTCCTCGACCTCGGCCATCGAGTGGCAGACCCGCGACCGGGGCACCAGGCCGGCCGGGTCCTCGATGCCGAGCCGCACGCCGGCCTTCGCCACGATGTCCTTGAACAGCTGCCGGTCCTCGCCGCGGTTGATGGCCTCGATGTTGGCGCCGATCAGCTCGACGCCGTACTTCTCCAGCACCCCGGCCTCGTGCAGGGCGACGGCGGTGTTCAGCGCGGTCTGCCCACCCAGGGTGGGCAGGATCGCGTCCGGCCGCTCCTTGGCGATGACCAGCTCGACGAACTCCGGGGTGATCGGCTCGACGTACGTCGCGTCGGCGAACTCCGGATCCGTCATGATCGTCGCCGGGTTGGAGTTGACCAGGCTGACCCGGATCCCCTCGCTGCGCAGCACCCGGCACGCCTGCGTGCCCGAGTAGTCGAACTCGCAGGCCTGCCCGATCACGATCGGGCCCGAGCCGATCACCAGGATGTGCTTCAGATCGGTCCGCTTCGGCATTACTTTCCGCCTTCGCTGTGGTTCCGGTCGAGGCCACGGCTCCCGCCGCGCCCCTGGTCGAGGCCCCGGCCCTCGATCAACTCCGCGAAGCGGTCGAAGAGGTAGTCCGCGTCGTGCGGGCCGGCCGCCGCCTCCGGGTGGTACTGCACCGTGAACGCGGGCACGTCCTTCGCCCGCAGGCCTTCGACCACGTTGTCGTTGAGGCAGACGTGCGACACCTGGACTCCGCCGAACTCGGTGTCGATCACCTGGTCCGGGACGACCGCCCCGGCCCCCGCGCCCGCCACCTCGACGGCGAACCCGTGGTTGTGGCTGGTCACCTCGACCTTGCCGGTGGCCCGGTCGAGCACCGGCTGGTTGATGCCGCGGTGGCCGTAGCCGAGCTTGTAGGTGCCGAAGCCGAGCGCCCGGCCGAGGATCTGGCTGCCGAAGCAGATGCCGAACAGCGGGATCCGCCGGCTCAGCACCTCCCGGGCCAGCCCGACCGGCCCGTCGGCGGTGGCCGGGTCGCCCGGCCCCGGCGAGAAGAAGACCGCGTCGGCGCCGGTGGCGAGCAGGTCGTCGATGGTGGAGCCGGCGGGCAGCACGTGCGTGGTGACCCCGCGCGCGGCCAGCCGGCGCGGCACGTTGCGCTTGATGCCCAGGTCCAGCGCGGCGACCGTGAACCGGTGCGCGCCCTGCGCCGGCACCACGTACGGCTGGGCCGTGGTGACCTCGGCGGAGAGGTCCGCGCCCACCATCTCCGGCGCCTGGCGGACCCGGGCCAGCAGGGCCCGCGGGTCCTCCTCCACGCTGGAGATGCCGACCCGCATCGCGCCCCGCTCGCGCAGGTGCCGGGTCAGCGCCCGGGTGTCGACCCCGCTGATGCCGACCACGCCCTCGGCCGCGAGCCGGTCCTCCAGCCCGCCGGTGGCGCGCCAGTTGGAGCCGATCCGGGCCGGGTCGCGCACCACGTACCCGGCGACCCAGATGCGGGCCGACTCGTCGTCCTCGGCGTTCACGCCGGTGTTGCCGATGTGCGGCGCGGTCTGCACCACCACCTGCCGGTGGTAGGAGGGATCGGTGAGGGTCTCCTGGTAACCGGTCATGCCGGTGTTGAAGACCGCCTCGCCGAAGGTCTCCCCGACGCTGCCGTACGCCTCGCCGTGGAACGTCCGCCCGTCCTCCAGCACCAGAATCGCTGGACGCCTCTTCACTTCGTTGCCTTTCCGTCGAGCACCGTCGGCTCACCGCGCAGGAAGGTCGCCACGACGCGACCCGGCAGCGTCATGCCGGCGTACGGGGTGTTGCGGCTGCGGCTGGCCAGTTCCGCGGGTTCGACCACCCGGCGGACCGCCGGGTCGACCAGGGTGAGGTTGGCCGGCACGCCCGGGGCCGGATCGAGGCCGTGCCCGTCCAGCCCGGCGATCCGGGCCGGGGTGCGCGACATCCGCTCGGCGATCAGGTCCCAACGCGGGCCGAGCACGTCGAGCGCGATGGACAGCGCCGTCTCCAGCCCGAGCATGCCGGGCCGGGCGTACGCCCACTCGCACTCCTTGTCCTCCACCGCGTGCGGCGCGTGGTCGGTGGCGATGATGTCGATCACCCCGTCGGTCAGGGCGGCCCGCAGGGCGGCGACGTCCTCGTCCGTGCGCAGCGGCGGGTTGACCTTGTAGACCGGGTCGTACGTCTCGGCCCGGACGTCGGTGAGCAGCAGGTGGTGCGGGGTCACCTCGGCGGTGACCCGGACGCCGCGGGCCTTGGCCTGCCGCAGCACCTCCACGCTTCCGGCGGTGGAGACGTGGCAGACGTGCAGCCGGCTGCCGACGTGCTCGGCGAGCAGGACGTCCCGGGCGATGATCGCCTCCTCGGCGACCGCCGGCCAGCCGGTCAGGCCGAGCCGGGTGGAGACCTCGCCCTCGTGCATCTGCGCGCCCTCGGTCAGCCGGGGCTCCTCGGCGTGCTGGGCGATGATCCCGTCGAACGCCTTGACGTACTCCAGGGCCCGGCGCATGAGCTTCGGGTCGGCGACGCAGTGCCCGTCGTCGGAGAAGATCCGCACCCGGGCGGCGGAGTCGGCCATCGCCCCCAGCTCGGCCAGGCGCTCGCCGGCCAGCCCGACGGTGACCGCGCCGATCGGCTGCACGTCGACCAGGCCGGCCTCGCGGCCGAGCCGCCAGACCTGCTCGACCACACCCGCGGTGTCGGCGACCGGCGAGGTGTTCGCCATCGCGCAGACCGCGGTGTACCCACCGAGCGCCGCCGCCCGGGACCCGGACTCGACCGTCTCGGCGTCCTCGC
The DNA here is from genome assembly GCF_027497215.1 of Micromonospora sp. WMMD812. Taxonomy (NCBI): domain Bacteria; kingdom Bacillati; phylum Actinomycetota; class Actinomycetes; order Micromonosporales; family Micromonosporaceae; genus Micromonospora; species Micromonospora sp. WMMD812. The sequence continues at coordinate 2,238,514 of NZ_CP114904.1, forward strand.
GGCCGGGCTCGCGCAGGTGGGTGTGCAGGTCGACCAGGCCGGGCAGCGCGACCAGCCCGGCCGCGTCGACCACCGTGGCGTCGCCGGCGGCGAGGTCGGCGCCGACCTCGGCCACCACGCCGTCGCGGATCAGCAGGTCGGTCGGCGCGGCGCCGAGCACGCTGACTCCCTTGACCAGGTACGCGGTCATGCGTTGTTCCCCCCGAGCAGCAGGTAGAGGACGGCCATCCGGACGGAGACCCCGTTGGCGACCTGTTCGACGATGGTGGAGCGGGGCGAGTCGGCGACCTCGGGCGTGATCTCCATCCCCCGGTTCATCGGGCCGGGGTGCATGACGATCGCGTGCTCCGGCAGCCGGCGCATCCGCGGCCCGTCCAGCCCGTAGCGGCGGGCGTACTCACGGGCGGAGGGGAAGTAGGAGTCGTTCATCCGCTCCCGCTGCACCCGCAGCATCATCACCACGTCCGAGGTGGGCAGCACCGCGTCGAGGTCGTAGCAGACGTCGGTGCCGGGCGCGAGCGCGCCCGCGATGTCGACCGGGATGAGCGTGGGCGGCCCGACCAGGGTGACCTTGGCCCCGAGGGTGGACAGCAGCAGCACGTTCGAGCGGGCCACCCGGCTGTGCAGCACGTCGCCGACCACGGCGACCGACAGCCCGGCCAGCCGGCCGAGCCGGGCCCGCATGGTGTACGCGTCGAGCAGCGCCTGGGTCGGGTGCTCGTGGGTGCCGTCGCCGGCGTTGACCACCGAGCCGTCCACCCAGTCGGCGAGCCGGTGCGCGGCGCCGGAGGCGGGATGGCGGACGACCACCGCGTCGGCGCCCATCGCCTGGAGGGTCAGCGCGGTGTCCTTCAGGCTCTCGCCCTTGGTGACGCTGGACCCCTTCGCGGAAAAGTTGATCACGTCGGCGCTGAGTCGCTTCGCCGCCGCCTCGAACGAGATCCGGGTCCGGGTGGAGTCCTCGTAGAAGAGGTTCACCACCGTGCGGCCGCGCAGGGCGGGCAGCTTCTTGACCTCCCGGCCGGCGACGGTGGCCATCTCGGCGGCCGTGTCCAGGATCCGGGTGGCGGTGGGCGCGTCCAGGTCGGCGCCGGAGAGCAGGTGCCGGATCATGCCTGATCGCCTCCGTACAGCTTGACCCCGTCGGCGCCGTCGCACTCGGAGAGCGTCACCTTCACGCTCTCGGCCAGGGCGGTCGGGATGTTCTTGCCCACGTAGTCGGCCCGGATGGGCAGCTCGCGGTGGCCGCGGTCGACCAGGACGGCGAGCTGCACCGAGGCCGGCCGGCCGACGTCGCTGAGCGCGTCCAGGGCGGCCCGCACGGTGCGGCCGGAGAAGAGGACGTCGTCGACGAGGATGACCCGCTTGCCGTCGATCCCGCCGGACGGCAGCTGGGTCGGCCCGACCGCGCGGGTGGCGTGCCGCCGCAGGTCGTCGCGGTAGAGAGTGATGTCGAGCACACCGACCGGGACGGCCACGTCCTCGAAGGTGCTGATCCGGGCGGCGAGCCGCTTCGCGAGCGGGGCGCCGCGGGTGGGGATGCCGAGCAGGACCGTGTCGGCGGCGCCCTGGGTCTTCTCCAGGATCTGGTGGGCGATCCGGTCGACCACGCGCTGCACGTCGGCGCTGGCGAGGATCACCTTCACCGAGGGTTGTCGCGCGGTCGATGACTGGGCAGCCGGTGGGTAGGCCACGGCGGACCTCCTTCCCCGCCTCACGGGACGGGTCGTTAAAGGACGTCGGACACCTCCGGGCCGGCCGCGAACGGCCCGCACCGGGGCTTCACGCCACGTTACCAGTGGTCACCGGCCCGATCGCCGCCGGCCACTGACCACTGGATCAGGCAGTCGAAATGGGGATAACTCCCCCCGTGCTCCCCAACGGTAGGGTCACGACCACTTGACCAGGTGTCGCAATCCCCGTACCGTCACGCTCCGTAGCGAATCGCTGGGAGAACCCCGCAGCACTGGGAGTGTCCGAATGCCCTCTGAATACGCCAAGTCGCTGGGCGCCCGCCTGCGCTCCATCCGCCAGCAGCAGGGTCTCTCCCTGCAGGGTGTGGAGGAGAAGTCGAACGGCCGGTGGAAGGCCGTGGTGGTCGGCTCGTACGAGCGCGGCGACCGCGCCGTCACGGTGTCCCGCCTGGCCGAGCTGGCCGACTTCTACCGCGTTCCCGTCTCGGAGCTGCTGCCTGACGGCAGTGGGGTACGTCACGAGCCCACCAGCAAGATCGTGCTGGACCTGGAGCGGCTCTACGACGAGGCCTCCGAGGACCTCGCCTACGTCGCCCGCTACGCCCGTGCCATCCAGCAGCAGCGCGGCGACTACAACGGCCGGGTGCTCTCGATCCGCGCCGACGACCTGCGCGCGCTGGCGATCGTCTACGACGCCTCGCCGTCCGGTCTGATCGAGCGGCTCACCGAGCACGGCGTGCTGGTCGCCGACCCGCGGGCGTTCTTCGCCTCCTGAGGCTCGTACGACGAAGGGCCCGTGCCGTCCGGCACGGGCCCTTCGTCGTGTTCGGGGTCGGCGGGCGCCTCAGCGGGTGGTGTACTCGGCGATCCGGCCGAGCACCCCGTTGAGGAAGCGCGGCGAGTCGTCGGTCGACATCTGCCGGGCCAGCTCGACCGCCTCGCTGATCGCCACCGCGTCGTCGATCTCGTCGATGTAGAGCAGCTCGTAGACCGCGATCCGGGCGAGGTTGCGGTCGACCACCGGCATCCGGTCCAGCGTCCAGCCCTCGGTGTAGCTGGCGATCAGCTCGTCGATCCGGTCCAGGTGCGCGGCGACCCCCTCGACCAGGCCCACCGCGTAGCCCAGGTGCTCCGGGTGGGGCCGCTCGATCCGCTCCAGGTAACCGGCCAGCACCTCCACCGGCGGCCGGTTACGCAGGTCGGCCTCGAAGAGCACGTCCAGCGCCCGCTTGCGCGCCTTGCGGCGCGCCGGCATCTGCTGCTTGGGGCCCTCCGCCATCAGGAGCGGCCGAGGTAACGGCCGTCGCGCGTGTCGACCTTGATCTTCTCGCCGGTGGTGATGAAGAGCGGCACCTGCACGGTCGCGCCGGTCTCGACGGTGGCCGGCTTGTTGCCGCCGGTCGAGCGGTCGCCCTGCAGACCCGGCTCGGTGTAGGTGACCTCGAGCACGACGCTGGTCGGCAGCTCGATGTAGAGCGGGACACCCTCGTGGGTGGCGACGGTCGCCTCGGCCTCGGGCAGCAGGTAGTTGGCGGCCTCGCCGACGGTGCCGCCGGGCACGGTGATCTGGTCGAACGTCTCCAGATCCATGAAGACGTAGTCCTCGCCGTCGGCGTAGAGGTACTGCATCGTGCGCTTGTCGACGGTGGCGGTGTCGACCTTGGTGCCCGCGTTGAAGGTCTTGTCGACGACCTTGCCGGAGAGCACGTTCTTCAGCGTGGTACGCACGAACGCACCACCCTTACCGGGCTTGACGTGCTGGAACTCGACAACGGTCCAGAGCTCCCCGTCGAGGTTGAGTACCAGGCCGTTCTTCAGGTCGTTGGTGGTGGCCATTTCCTGCCTTGATCATCAATTGGCGGACAGACCCAACAAGTCTACTAGCTGCGCCAAGCCCCGCCTCCGGGCGCTGTCCGGGCGCTGTCCGGCCGCCGACCGGGCGCTGTCCGGACGGTTGGGCGACCCGGGTGGGCCGGCGGCGGGGTCAGGCGGCGCGAGCGGCCAGGTGGTGCAGGGCGAGGCGGTAGCCGTCCACGCCGAGCCCGCAGATCACGCCGGTGGCGACCGCGGACACCACCGAGTGGCGCCGGAACTCCTCGCGGGCGTGGATGTTGGAGATGTGCACCTCGACGAGCGGCCCGCGCAGCATCGCGCAGGCGTCCCGCACGGCGTACGAGTAGTGCGACCAGGCGGCCGGGTTCAACACCACCGCGGCGCCCTCGTCGGCGGCGGCGTGCAGCCAGCCGAGCAGTTCGTGCTCGGCGTCGGTCTGCCGGACCGTCACGTCCAGGCCCAGCTCCCGGCCGGTCGACTCGCAGAGCGCCACTAGGTCGGCGTAGGTGGTCGCGCCGTACACCTCGGGCTGCCGGGTGCCCAGCCGGCCGAGGTTCGGCCCGTTCAGCACGTACACCTTCACGGCTGGGCGACCTCGTCGTAGGCGGCGCGCAGCAGGGCGTCGTCGGGCCCCTCCAGGATCGCCGGCCGGGCCAGCCCGTCCAGCACCACGAAGCGCAGCCGGTCGCCCCGGGCCTTCTTGTCCACCCGCATCGCGGCCAGCAGCTGCGGCCAGGCGTCCGACCGGTAGCCGGTGGGCAGGCCGAGCGCGGCGACCGTGGTGCGGTGCCGGCGGGCGGTCGGCTCGTCCAGCCGGCCGGCGAGCCGGGCCAGCGCACCGGCGTACACGAGACCGACCGCGACGGCGTGCCCGTGCCGCCAGCGGTAGCCCTCGACCTTCTCGATGGCGTGCGCGAGGGTGTGGCCGTAGTTGAGCACCTCGCGGACGCCGGACTCGCGCAGGTCACCGGAGACCACGTCGGCCTTGACCCGGATCGCCCGCTCGATCAGGTCCCGGGCGACCGGACCGGTCGGGTCGGTGGCCGCCGCCGGGTCGGCCTCGACCACGTCGAGGATCACCGGGTCGGCGATGAAGCCGCACTTGACCACCTCGGCCAGCCCGGCGGCCAGGTCGGCCGGGGGCAGGCTGTCCAGGGTGGCCAGGTCGGCGAGCACCCCGACCGGCGGGTGAAAGGCCCCGACCAGGTTCTTGCCGGCGGCGGTGTTGATCCCGGTCTTGCCGCCGACCGCGGCGTCGACCATGCCGAGCAGCGAGGTGGCCACCGGCACCCAGCGCACGCCGCGCAGCCAACACGCCGCCACGAAGCCGGCCAGGTCAGTCACCGCGCCGCCGCCCACCCCGACGACCGCGTCGGTCCGGGTGAAGCCGGCCTCGCCGAGCTGGTCCCAGCAGGCGGCGGCCACGTCGATCTGCTTGCCCGCCTCGGCGTCCGGCACCTCGATCGGCAAGGGAGCGACGCCAGCGGCACGCAGCCGCTCGCCGAGCGCGTCAGTCAGCTCCTTGAGCGGCGGCGCGTGCAGCAGCGCCACCCGGGTCGCCCCGGGCAGCAGGCCGGGCAGCGTGTCGAGCAGGTCGCGTCCCACCAGCACGTCGTACGGCCGTTCGCCGCCGACCGGGATCCGGGTCACCTCGTCCATCGCCGGCAGCCTAGTCCAGCCCGACGTCCTCAGTGCTTCAGCAGGGCGGCGATCTCGGCGGCGATCTCCTCCGGGGCCCGGCCGTCGGTGACCACGGTCGCGGTGGCGACCTCCTGGTAGAGCGGCCGGCGCTGGTCCATCAGGTGCTTCAGCGTGGCCCGCGGGTTGATCGCCAGCAGCGGGCGGCCCGCGCCGAGACCGACCCGCTTCACCGCGTCGGGCAGCTCGACGGACAGGTGCACCACCGGGTGCCCGACCAGCAGTGCGCGGGTCTCCTCGGCGAGGACCGCGCCCCCGCCGAGGGCGAGCACCCCCGGGCAGGAGGCGAGCGCCGCGGCCACCGCGGCCCGTTCGAGGGTACGGAAGTGCGCCTCGCCCTCGTCGACGAAGATCTCCGGGATCGGCTTGCCGGCCATCCGCTCGATGTCGAGGTCGGTGTCGCGGAACTCCACCCCCAGCGCGGCGGCGAGCGCCTGGCCGACCGTGGTCTTGCCGGAGCCCGGTGCCCCGACCAGGACGCAGACGGGTCGCGTCCCGCTCACCGGATCACCAGGGCGTCCAGGTAGCCGGTCAGGTTGCGGCGGATCTCGGCCACCGAGTCGCCGCCGAACTTCTCCACGGCCGCCTCGGCCAGGACGAGGGCGACCATCGCCTCGGCCACCACCGCCGCGGCGGGGACGGCACAGACGTCCGACCGCTGGTTGATGGCGGTGGCCGGCTCGCCGGTGGTCACGTCCACCGTGGCGAGGGCGCGGTTGAGCGACGAGATCGGCTTCATCGCGGCCTTCACCCGCAGCGGCTCGCCGGTGGTGATCCCGCCCTCCAGGCCACCGGCCCGGTCGGTGACCCGGCGTACGCCGGTGGCGGTGGGCATGATCTCGTCGTGCGCCTCGGAGCCTCGGGAGCGGGCCTGCTGCCAACCGTCGCCGATCTCCACGCCCTTGATCGCCTGGATGGACATCAGCGCGGCGGCCAGCCGGGCGTCGAGCTTCCGGTCCCACTGCACGTGGCTGCCCAGACCCGGCGGCACCCCGTACGCCAGCACCTCGACCACGCCACCGAGCGTGTCGGCGGCCTTCTTCGCGGCGTCGACCTCGGCGACCATCCGGGCGCTCGCCTCGGGGTCGAGGCAGCGCAGCGGGTCGGCGTCGATGCGGCCGGCGTCCTCCGGGAGCGGGCGCAGGCCGGGCTTGGCGGCGACCGACCCCAGCTCCACCACGTGCGAGACGATCTCGATGCCGAGGGTCTGCTGGACCAGCGCCTTGGCGACGGTGCCGACGGCCACCCGGGCGGCGGTCTCCCGGGCGCTGGCCCGCTCCAGGATCGGCCGGGCGTCGGTGTGGCCGTACTTCTGCATACCGGCGAGGTCCGCGTGGCCCGGTCGGGGCCGGGTGAGCGGGGCGTTGCGCGCCTGCCCGGCCAGCTCGTCGGCGTCCACCGGGTCGGCCGCCATCACCGTGCGCCACTTGGGCCACTCGGAGTTGCCGATCCGGATGGCGACCGGGCTGCCGATGGTGCGGCCGTGCCGCAGGCCGCCGATGATCTCGACCTCGTCCTGCTCGAACGACATCCGCGCGCCCCGGCCGTAACCGAGCCGGCGTCGGGCCAGCTCGGCGGAGATCTCGCCGGTGGTCACCTCGACCCCAGCGGGCACCCCCTCGAGCAGCGCGACGAGGGCGGGTCCGTGCGATTCACCTGCAGTCAACCAGCGCAACACAGCGGTCAGTCTGTCACGCCGGGTGGTCACTTCCGTGCGGTGCCCGCCTCGTCCCGCCCTGCGGACGGCGGCGTCCGGCCCCCGCTCAGATCCCCCGACCCCGCCGGTGCAGGGCGCGCAGCACCGCGTCGGGGCGGACCACCCGGCCGGCCACCGCGAGCGCCAGGTAGGCCCGGGGCTCCCGGAGGTTGTGCCGCAGCGTGCGCCGGGCCCAGCGCAGCGCGTCCCGCCGGTCGCCGGAGGCGGCGCGGGCGAAGGCGATCTGCCCGGTGACCCGCGCCTCGCCCGCCGGCTCGGTGGCGAACTCGGGATAGCGGTCCAGCAGCCACTGCAGCGCCGCGGAGATGGTGTCCCACCGCTGCGCGAAGTACGACCGCTTGTGCCAGCGCACCAGCACGTACGGGGTGCGCAGGTTCACCAACGGCGCGCTGCGCGCGGCCCGGAGCAGAAACTCGTAGTCCTCCGCGTAGCTGCCGGGGATCTCCTCGTCGACGAGCCCGAACCCGTCGCGCAGCGCCGCGGCGCGGATCAGGAACGTGGACGGATGCAGCTCGGTCATCCGGTCCCGGAGCAGGTCGGCGAGGGTGACCCGGTCGAGGTGGAGCACCCGGTCGACAGGGCGCCCGTCGTAGCTGACCCGGATGCCGCAGCTCACGAACTGCGCCCCGGGCGCGGCGGCGAGAGCGGCGACCTGCGCGGCCAGCTTGCCCGGCAACCACTCGTCGTCGTCGTCGCAGAACGCGACCAGCTCGCCGTCGACGGCCAGGGTGCCCGCGTTGCGGGCCCCGGCCAGCCCGGGCGTGCGGTCGTTGCGGATCACCCGGACCCGCCGGCCGGGGCGGGACAGGTCGGCGAGCGACCGGTCCGGCTCGGACTGGTCGTACACCGCCACGACCTCGATCGCGCCGGGGTGGTCCTGGTCGAGGATGGCCCGCACCGCGGCGCGCAGCAGCTCCGGCCGGTCGCGGGTGGGCACCACGACGCCGACGGTCGGCGGGGCGGTCACGGTCGCCGACACTGCCGGGCGACCGGAGGCGGGCGGCGTCACCGGTTCCGCCCGTCGACCCGGACCGGCCGGGTCCACGCCCGCCACCAGGGTCGGCGTGGCCGGGACGCGGCGGCGACCAGGTTGTCCACGATCTGCCCGACCCGGGCCACCGCCGCTCGTTGCGCCGCCTGCGCCCCCTGGTCGGCCGCGACCGCGAACCGGGCCGGGTCGGCCAGCCCGACGGCCAGCGCGTCGCGCAGCGCCTGCCGGGACTCGCAGAGCGCGACCATGCCGGCCGCGCCGAGCCGGCGCGCGAACAGCTGCTGGTGGTCGTCGACGTGTTCGCCGCGGCCGGGATCCCGGGGCACGACGATCGGCAGGCGGCCGTGCCGGCGCGCCTCCAGGATGGTCGCCGGGCCGCCGTGACAGACGACCAGGTCGGCACCGGCGAGCGCGGCCTGCAACGCCTCGTGGCTGAGGAACGGCACCGCGCCGGGCACCGCCGGGGGTCGGGTGTGCCCGTGCTGGACGGTGAGGTGGACCAGGGCGGCGGCGTCACCGTGCCACTCCTCCAGCCAGTCGAGCAGCCGGTCGAACGGGTGGGCGTCGGTGCCGACGGCGAGCAGCAGTTGGAGTCGGGCGGCGTCGGCGCGGTCGCGCTGGCGGGGCACCCGCGCCGGGTCGGGCGAGCCGGCGAGCTGCGCGGCCGGCCGAGCCGGGTCGGGGTGCCCGGGCGGGCCGGCGAGCTGCGCGGCCGGCCGAGCCGGGTCGGGGTGCCCGGGCGGGCCGGCGAGCTGCGCGGCCGGCCGGGCCGGGGCGACCCGGGGCTCCGGCGCCGTCCCGTTCGTGGCGTCCTCGCTCACAGCAACGTCCCCACGACGGTCGCCTCCGGGTACTGCCGGCGCTGCTCGTCCCACTGCACGAGCATCACGGAGAGGAACGGGCGGCAGAGCCGGGCGGTCAGCGTCGGGGTGTCGATCCGGTCGTACACCTCGATGTAGACGGTCGGCACGCCCCGCAGCCGGGCCAGCACCACGAAGGGCACAGCGACCCCCGCGCCGGTGGTGACCACCGCGGCGATCCGGCGGCGGCGCAGCACCCGCCAGGCCAGCACCGCGTTGCGCAGCAGGTTCGGCAGGTTCCGGGTGGTCGGGTGGTGGGCGGGCACCAGCTCCTCGCCGGCGAGCAGCGACACCGCCTCGGGGGTATCGAAGGTGACCCAGCAGCGAGGCCACCGCTCGTACCAGGGGCGCAGGGCCAGCAGTTGGGCCAGGTGGCCGCCGCTGGAGCTGACCAGCAGCAGGGTCGCGGGACCCCCGTCGTCGATGTTCCTGTCCACGCGACTCCCCACACGTTCGCTTGGAGTTCCGACCGTCGCCACGCGGTGGCGAACGGCCGGTCGACCGGCCGGGAAAAGGTGACGACCGGACGGTCAGTCGAGGTCCCAGGTCGGCGGGCGTAGCGCGGCCAGCCGCGGCCCGTGGGCCTCCGTCACGAGTGGCAATTCTCCCGTCACTCTCCGGTGCGGGTCAACGTCCATCGGCGTGGCGATAAGTCCGGATCCTGCCTGATCGCTCCGCCATGACCTGCAGCAACGCGGGATGCAGCGCGGCGTTCCAGCCCGCACCGGCGTCCGCCAACCGCCACGTCCGCAGCCACAGCTCCAGCAGGTACGCGTCGGCCACGAGCCGCCGCTGCGCCGGACCGAGGCCGAGCCGGCCGCCGTACCGGTCGAGCTGCGTGTCGACGGCCCGCGCCGCGGCGGCCGCCGGCTCCCCGCGCAGCACCAGGGCCCGCTGGAACGCGTCGTGCGCCAGGTCGAGCCCGAGCGGGACGTCCGCTCCACTGTGCTCCCAGTCCCAGGCCACCAGCCGCCCGGCGTGGCGGCCCAGGTTCCACGGCACCCAATCGCCGTGCCAGTGTCCGAACTCGACCGCGGTGTCACCGTGCCGCCGCTCGAGGTCGGCCACTCCGGCGATCGCCCGCGCCCCGGCCGGGTCGGCGCTGGCGGCCCGGCTCGCCTCGGCCGCCAGGCGGGACAGGAACGGCGATCCGGCCAGCGGCCGTGGCGCCGCCGGCGGCCGAGCCCGCCGGGCGACCGCGAGCAGCGCCTCGGCCGACGGCGGGTCGGTGACCGGAAGCCCGCGCACCCGGGGCGGCAGCGGCTCGACCACCGCGACCACCTGCCCCGACCAGTGGACCTCGGTGAGCAGCCGGGGCGTCACCGGGTGCCCGGGCGCGCCGCCCAGCGCGCCGAGGGCGCGGAGAGCGGCGGCCTCGGCGGCCACCAGCGCCCGGGTCGCCCCGTTCCAGCCGATCTTCGCGTAGCCGCGGGGGCGGCCGTCCGCGGCGAAGAGTTGGAGGGTGGGCTTGTGGTTCGGGTCCGGGGGCCGTACGCCGCACGCGGCGTGCAGCGGCGCGCCCCCGAGGTCCAAGGCGAGCCGCGCGGCCAGTACGACGTCGGCAGGGCACGTGCCGGCGGGCACCGACACGGTGAGGGTCGGGAAGGCCGGGCCGGCCGCGCCGAGGCGGGACAGCCCGCCGAGGGCGGCCCGCACCGCCCGCACCCGCGGTGGCCGCAACGCGTTGTACGCCAGCAGCGACGCCGCGGTGACCCGGGACGCCCCGAGCGGCAGCAGGAACCGGGGCCGGGACAGCGACGGCACCACCGCGTACCGGGCCACGGCGCGGTGTCCGGCCGGCGGGGCCCCGCCCACGGTCAGCGCGATCCGCGCGTCACCGAAGACCGCCCGGCACACCCAGCCCAGCCCGTCGGCGCGCGACCGCGGGTCGGCGGATCCGGCGAACCGCCCGCTCACGCCGTCCGGTCCGGCCAGTCGAGGTCCAGCCCGAGGTGCCGCCGGAGCGCGTCGTTGTAGGGCCGGTAGTACGCCGCCAGCTCGGCCCGCAGCGCCGGCTCCAGTGGGGCCGACCGCCGGTCGTTGTAGACCCGGAAGTCGGGCGGGTCGAACGCGGGCAGTTCGAGGAACTCCAGCGTCCGGCGGTAGGTGGCGCGGGCGTCGCGGTAGAGGTCCTCGCTGGGCAGGACGAGGATCTGCCGTCGGTCGAACCGGTCCAGCCACGGCTCCAGGTGCTCCAGGTAGCGTCCCCGGGCCCGATAGCTGTACCAGTCGTGGCGCTCGCTGTGGTACCCCGGCTCCGCGATCAGCCGTTCCCGCTCCCCCGCCGTCCGTTCCTCCTCCGCGGTCAGCGCCTCGGCGAAGTCCAGCGGCTCGACGCCGTGCGTGCGCCGCTCCTTCCAGTGCGAGTACGCCCGCTCCACCGGGTCGCGCAGCAGCACGATCAGCCGTACCGACGGCATCAACGCGGAAACCCGCTGGGCGGCCAGCGGGTGGAACATGTAGAGCGGCGCGGCCTCGCCGACCCGCACCGGCCCGCCGTGCCGGTTCTCCAGCGCCGTTCGCTGCCGGGCGGTCGGGAAGTGCGAGCGGTACCAGGCCTCGCCCCGGTGCCAGTTCTCCTCGAAGTAGTGCGTGGCCTTGGTGTTCCAGGCCGGGAACAGTCGCGGCACCAGCGGATGGTCGACGAGGTAGTTCCACAGCGAGGTGGTGCCACCGCGCTTGGTGCCGATGATGAGGAAGTCCGGCGGTGGCCGGCGGTCGCTGGTCCGCACCCCGTAGTCGACCAGCGAGTCCTTCACCCGCCGGCTCACCTGGGTCGGCACGAGCTGCTTGACCCGGTCCCGGATGGACGACACGACCGCCCTCACCTGCCCTTCGTCGGGGCCGGAGTGCGGGGGCGCGTCGGCGCCGCCCGCTCCGGCCCGCGGATCCGCCTGATGCCCGCCCGGATGCGTCGCCGCACCCCGGGCACCGTCACGAGGCCGGCGCAACCAATGGTCAGCACGGCCAGCGCCACCACCAGGCCGGGGATCCCCCGGCCGGCGACGAGCACGCCGGCCAGCGCGGCGACCCCCACCCCGGCGACCGTCCCGGCCGCGGCGCGCAGCAGCGCCGCGTCGACCAGGGGTTGGCCGACCACCGCTCGCGCGCAGCCGGCGGCGGTGAGGTTCTCGGTGACGATGCCGGCCGCCCAGGCCAGCGCCGCGCCGGTCGCGCCGTGTCCCGGGACGAGCCAGAGCGCGAGGGAGACGGTGACCACCAGCCCGGCGAGCGTGGCGGCCAGGTGCAGACCGCTGCGGCCGCCCATCAGCAGCAGACTCTGCACGTTGCCCACCCCGGTGTTGACCAGCATCGCCAGCGCGAGCACGGTCATCGCGGGCGCGCCGGCGTCGAACTCGGGGCCGAAGAGCCGGAGGAACGCCGGCGCGAAGGCGGCCAGCAGCAGGTAGACCGGCCAGGAGAGCACCAACGCCCAGACCGTGAGGTGCCGGTGCACCGCCGCCGCGGCGGCCCGCTCCCCCTGGCCGAGCAGGCGCGACAGTTGGGGCGACACGGCCACCCGCAGCCCCTGCAGGGCCAACTGCCCGGCGAGCACGTAGCGGCCGACCGCGCCGAACACTCCGGCATCGGCCTGCCCCGCGAGCACCGAGGTCAGCAGCACGCCCACCCACATGCTGCCCGCGTCGATCGCCGCGGAGGCGGCCCGGGGCAGCGCGAACGACCAGAACGTCGACCAGTCGGCCGGCGCCGGCCGCAGCCGGGCGCCCCGGGTCAGGCCGAGCGGGCCGGCGACCAGGGTGAGGCAGACCAGCAGGGCGAGCGCCGCCGGAACCAACCATCCGGTCATCCCGACGAGCAGACCGCCGCCGGCGAGGGCCGCCGCGCCGACCAGCGCCGGCCGGGCGATCGGCAGCAGGAGGAACTGCACCCCGACGTACGCCCGGATGGGCCGTAAGCAGCGCACCGCCGCGAGCAGGAGGGTCATCCCGACCACCACCGGGACCGCCGCGAAGGTGACCGCCAGCAGCGGCGGACCCTCGGCGCCCGAGCCGCTCAGCAGCCGCGGGGCGAGCGCCGCCGCGGCCAGTACCCCGGCGACGGCCACCAGCACCGCCGCGACCAGAGGCGGGATCAGTGCCACCGGCAGCACCCGGGCGGCGTCGCCCCGCGCCCCGGCACGCCGTCGGGGCAGCGCCCACATCAGGCCGGTCTCCGCGCCGAGTGTGCAGACCGCGGTGGCGACGGTGACCACCCCGATCGCGGCGAAGAAGGCGCCCGCGCCGACCGGACCCCAGCCACGGGTGATCACCACCGCGAGGAGGAAGCCGAACAGACCGCTGGCCGCGGCGCCGGCCAGGCCGGCGACGCCGGTGCGGGCGCCACGCCGGCTCTCCGTCGCCCCGTCGACGCCGGAGCCGGCGGCCGGCGCCGCGCCGATCCCGGCCGGCCGGGTCGCCGCGGTCACGCCGGCACCACCGCCCGGACGGGGTGGGTGGGCCCCGCCGGCCCGGCCGGCGCCTCCCGCGCGGCCAGCGCCATGGCGAAGGCGATCGCGAAGAAGGCGACCGCGAGGTTCTGGTTGGCCATGCCGTAGAACGGGATCTGCGCCAGGCAGACCACCGGCACCGCCGCCAGCCACTGCCCGGCGGCCGAGGTGGCCCGGGCGCAGACCACCGCGGCGACGACGAACCAGGCGACGAAGCAGATCAGCGCGGGAACGCCGTGGCTGAACAGCACCATCCACAGTTGCCCCTGCGTGCCGATGGGAGCGTCCGCCGAGACGGTGTCCACGTCGACCGGAGCGCCGTACCCCAGCCACGGCGACTCCCGCACCCGGCGGAGCACCTCGAGGTAGAGGGAGAGCCGGTCGGTGTTCGTGTCGCTGCTCTCGAGTCGCCGGCTGATCAGGTCGGCGACCGGGATGAACAGGGTGGCCGCCGCGGCGACCACCACCACACCGACGACCGACACGGCCACCCGGACGTTGCCGCGCAGGCCGGCCCGGACGGCGAGCACGGCCAGACCGACGCCGAGGCTGAGGAACATCGCCCGGTTGAGGGTGAGGAACGCGGGGGCCAGCGAGAGCGGCACCGAGGCCAGCAACACCCAGCGCAGCGCACCGCGCCGTCGCAGCATGGCGACGGCCACCACGCAGGGCAGGGTCATCGCGTACGCGCTGCCGTAGTTGTTGGTGTAGGCGAACGGCGCGGCGGGCCGGTAGATCGGGTCGAGTGAACGGTCGCTGAACTCCGTCGTGGTCAGGTGCACCATGTCGTGGACGAACGGGATGCGGGCCACCCCGTCCGGCAGCAGCACCTCCGTCGGCGTGGCCAGCGCCAGCCGCGGCGCCAGCACCCCGAGCCAGCCCAGCACGACCAGCCCGAGCCAGAACGCGCAGAGCGGGGCGAGCACGGGCACCAGGTCGGTGCGCTCGCGGGCGGCGGCGTGGACGTACACCCCGACGACCAGCGCGGTGACGTAGAACGCCAGACGCAACGCGAACGTCAGCACCGCGGACGCCGACGGCAGTTGCGTGGCGCTCAACACGACCACGGCAAGGAACAGCAGCCAGATCCCCGCCGCCGGCGGCAGCGGCACCCGCCCCCGGGTCAGCAGCAGCGCGAGCAGCAGCGCGCCGAGCAGGGGCCAGCCGAGGTAGAAGACGCCGGCCAGCCACCAGACCGGCACCAGGCCGAACATCACCGCCAGCGGCCAGAGCGGCAGCAGCGGCGGCGCGGACGCCGGCGGCGACTCCGGCGGTGGCGCCGGTCGGGGGTCTCCCCCGGCCGGTTCGCTGGTCGCCGGGGCGCGGGTCGCGACCACGGTCAGGCTCGGCCGTTGCCGGTGAGCACGAAGCCGAGCGGTGTCACCCCCGCGGCGCGCAGCCGCTCGACGAGGCGGCGCAGGTCGCTCTGCCGGGTGCGGTCGCGTTCCACCACGACCACCGCGGTGCCCTGGCGGGCGATCGACACGCCGCGCTCGTCCGCCTCGGCCGGCGGGGCGTTGTAGAGCACCAGGCCGTGGTCGGCGCCCTGTCGCCAACTGCCGAACCGGACGCGACCGAGGCCCACCGGCACCTCGTCGGCGACCGGCCGCCCGTTCACGACGGCCCGGGCGACGGTCTCCCGGGGCAGGGTCAGGGTGGCGTCCGGGTCGGTCGACGGGCGGGCGCCGGGTGGGTGCGGAGACGGCCGGCGGGCCGCCACCGGCCTCGCCACCGGGCCGCCGCCGGCGGCCGCCGTTCCCGCCGGGCGCGGCTTCGGCACGACTGACCGGGCCGGGTCGGCGGGCGCCGCCAGCCGCCCCCGGTCGCCCAGCACGGCGGCGCGCAGCCGCTCGACGCGCCCGCTGTCGTCGGCCACGAACACCTCCCGCCCATCGGCGGCCAGCGCCACCGCGAGGCCGGCGGTGAACGCGGTCGGATCCTCCCGGGCGGTCACCAGGGACACCCGGACCGGCTGGCGGACCCGCTCGGCGATCGCCATCGCCACGTAGCGCAGATCGGCGTCGGCCGCCCGGCGGGCGCCGCGCAACGGCGGTCGGCGGATCGTGCCCAGCAGCGGCAGGCCGCTGACCTCCCGGCCGTCCCCGACCGACCGGACCCGCCGGTCCACCGACTCCCAGAGGTACGCCAGCACCACCCCGCAGAGCAGCCCGCCGAGCAGGCCGGCGAGCGGCTGCAGCACCCGGCTCCCGGCGGAGGAGACCAGTGCCTTCTCCGCGACCTGGGTGACCCAGCCGGGGTTCACGTCGACCGCGGCGATCTCGGTGCGCGCGGCGTTGAGCTGGGTCAGCTGGCTGTTGATCCCGGCCAGCTCGGCGACGGCGGCGTCCCGCGCTCCACCGGCCCGCTTCTGCACCTCGCCCTGCTGGGCGACGACCTTCGCGATGCTCTCGTCGTAGGAGCGCAGCATCTCGGCGCGCTGCTGCTCGTACATGGTGCGGCGCACGTTCAGGTAGGCATCGGCCGCGAGGTTGACGCTGCGCACCGCGCGCTGCGGACCGGGCGCCCGGTAGAGGAAGCGCAGGATCTGCCCGCCCGTGGGCACCTCCACCTCGAGCGCGTCGCGGACGTCCCGCGGGTCGTCGCCGACCGCGTCGGCGAGCCGTCGTACCACCTCGGTGCCGGTGGCGATGCCGCTCTCCACGTTCATGTTCACCGCGCGGTCCGCCCCCGCGCCGCTCGGGGTGAACGCGTCGGTGACGACCGGTCGCACCGCCACCACCGCGCTGGCGGTGACGGCCGGGGGCACCAGCAGCAGGTAGCCGAGCGCGGCCAGCAGGCCCGCCGCGGCGAGGGCGGCCACCAGCCGGGACCGGTGCAGCGGCACGCGGAGCAGGTCGGTGAGGGTGACGCTGCGGGCCGGTGGGCCGCCGGTCGGGCGGCCGGCCGGCCAGGGACCGTGTTCTGGTTCAGTCATGGAACTTCTTCACCGTCTGTTGTGGGTTACCGGCGACCACGGCCCCGGGCGGGACGTCCTCCCGTACGACCGTCGCGGCGCCGACGACGGAGTCGCGGCCGATCCGCACCCCCTTGAGCACCAGCGCGTGCGCACCGATCCAGACGTTCTCCTCGACGACGATCGGGGCGCGGGTGGCCGGGGTGGGTGGGTCGTGCCGCTGCCCGGGTGGCAGGTTGTGGAAGTCGTTGTCCAGCAGTTCGCAGTCGGACAGCAGGCAGCGGTCGCCGATGCGGACCGACGTCCAGCTGCCGATCCAGGTCGCGTTCAGCAGGCAGTCCGCGCCGACCCGCACCTCACCCGGGCCGGCGAAGCGGACCAGCTTGTTGAGCCGCGTCCGGTCGCCGATGGTGACCCGCACCCCTCGGCGCAGCCGGATCCGCCCGCGGATCTCGACGTCGCGGCCCAGCGACAGCCCCCGGTAGCGCAGCCGGTACCAGGCCCGTTTGGCCGCGAAGACCGCACGCACCGTGCGCCGACCGCGCAGGCCACCGGCACCCGCCACCGACCCCTCCCCCTGTCGTGGTGCCCGGCGGCGGTTGCCGCCCCCGCCGGGCCGATGTGGACGATTGTCGATGTCCCGCCGCGGCGGGACCACGGTCACTGCACGGAGAAGAACATCGACGGTGTGGACCAGCTCCGCCCGGGCGCCGCCGACGCGATCAGCGTCGTCGCCGCGCCGTTCACCACCGGGGTGGCCGTCGGGTCGAACGGGACGCCGCGCAGCGCGCCGTCGGTCGCGCCGAAGACGATCCGGCCGCCGACCCAGGCCATCCCGCGCACGTTCGACCAGGTCACCCCACTCGTGGGCAGGCTGAACTCGGTCCCGCCCAGGTAGTTGCCGTCGGTCTCGAAGTAGCGGTAGTAGAGCGCGTTGGCGCCGCTTCGGGTGTAGTAGAGCCGGCCGTCGAGGAAGAACGCGCCGGTCAGCGTCGACGGGGTGAACCAGTCGTTGTAGCCGGAGGCCTCCCACGGGACACCGATCGCTCCGCCGGTGAACATGGAGATGTCGATCCGGCTCCCGGTGGGCATGCCGGGCACGGTGTGCGACCAGTAGATCCGGTCGTCGACCCGCCAGGTCGCGCCGGCCGCCGTGTAGTTGGGCTGGTTCACCGTGGTCGCCGCGCCCAGCGCGACGCCGTCGAACGGCACCCGGGCCAGCTGACCCGACCCGACGCCGAGGTAGAGGTGACCGGTGGTGGCGGCGGGCGGGTTCCGCGGGGTGACGGTGCGACCGCCGGCCAGCGGGAACATGCCCAGCCGGCCGTGGTACTCGTCGGCCATCCCGTCGGAGTTGTGACCGAAGTAGAGGCCGTCGGGGCCACGCCAGAGCACCGGCACCGAGGAGCCCCACGCGCTCGCGCCGGCCGGCAGCGCCGAGCCTCCGCTGCGCCGCGGGTTCCAGTTGACCGGCATGCCGGTCGCTGTGCTGACCGCGCCGATGCCGAGCCGGTCGACCGCGCCGGGACCGGCGGCGTCGGTGGCGTTCGGGTTGTTCAACCACCGGAAGTGCCCGCCGAGGTAGATGACGTTGTCGGCCACCTCGACCGACGTGATGGTGTCGGTGCCGGTGTAGTCGACCCAGGTGGCGAGCTGGCCGCCGCCCCGGGCGGCGGTCTCGAACCGCACCAGCGCGTCGCAGTACGCCGCCGGCCAGCCGGCGCCGCCGTTGGTGCCGACCACGAACCAGCTGCCGCCACCGCCGAACTTGACGTCCTGGACGTAGTGGACGAACGTCGCCGGCGCGGCGCACGGCGGCACGAACTTCTCGGTGCTCCAGTCCAGCACGGTCGGCGTGCCGGTCAGGTCGACCAGCGCCATCTGGTTTCGGGGCAGGCCGTTGACGGCCAGGAAGTTGCCGCCGACGGCCAGGGTGCCGCCGTCCGGCGAGACGTCGATGGTCCAGACGTACGGGGCGGTGCCGTGCCGCCCGACGGTGGCGTCGACCGTGAAGCCCGGGTCGATCGCGCCGGTGCTGGCGTCGAGCCGGCCGAGACCGACGTGCGCGGTGCCGTTGAGCCAGTTGAAGGCCCCGGCGACGTAGAGGCGGTTGCCGCGCAGCACGAGGTCGCGGACCGTCCCGCCGTCGGATCGGCCGACCCAGCTGGCGAGGATCGCGCCGGTGGCGGGGTTGAGCGCCACCAGGTTCTTCCGCGAGACGCCGTTGACGGTCTTGAACGCGCCGCCGACGATGAGCGTCCCACCCGGGCCGGCGACCAGCGTGTTGACCGCGCCGTCCAGCACGGGGGCGAAGCTGGTGGAGATCGCGCCGGTGCTCCGGTCGTACGCGAAGAGGTAGCGGCGGGTGACCCACGCGGAGCCGGCGGTCTGCCGGACCTGGGTGAAGCTGCCGCCGACGAAGACGGTGGTGCCGACCTGCGCGAAGGCGCGCGTCTCACCGTCGCGAGCGTGCGGCGTCACGTCGGCGGGGTTCGCCGACACCAGCGTCGCCGGCTCCGGAACGGGGACCACCGCGGCGGAGGCCGGGGCCGGCACGGTGAGCACCGCGGCGACGGTGGCCGACGCGACCGCCCCCGCCCAGATGCGAAGTCTGCCGGCGAAAGGCCGACGGAACGGGAGTTCGGGCACGCTACGCCTCCATGGTGGACGAGGACCTGGGTAGCGTGCCTCGCCGACACAGGTGGGTGATATCCACCGATTGGGCCGTCAGTGTATCCGCAAGATGACACTGCGTAGCGAGTCGGAAGTCCGACCCCGTTCATCGACGTCTGTTCACCGCCCCGTCACAGTTGCCGGCTCGGTGGGCTGGCGCAGGTAGCTGTCCCGGCCGGCGCGGGCGAAGCCGGCCAGCGCCGCCGTGTCGTGGTTCATCGTCATGTCACAGGTGGCGGATGTGCTGGTCATGCCGGCCGAGTTGAAGTAGACGGCCGCCTTGATCTTCGGGTGCGCCTTCAGCGCCGCCGGGAACTCCTCGAACCACCGCTGCTTCGCCGCGCGGTCGGCCGCGTCGAAGTTCGTGCCGAACTCGGCGAGCATCCGCGGCTTGCCCGCGCCCACGCCGTGCTCGTCCAGCCATCGGTAGAAGGCGCCGATCGTCGTGCTCGGGCTCTTCCACACGCGGTTGCCGTTGCAGACGTGGAAGTTGTACGGGTCGTAGGCCACCCAGTCGACGTACCGGTCGCCGGGGTAGAGCCCGCGGTACCGGTCGTAGTGCCCGGACCAGCCCATCATCGTCCAGACCCAGACCGCGTTGTGCGCCCCGGCCGCGGCGAACCGGTCGTGCACGTGCCGCCAGGCGCGGACGAAGTCGGCGTCACCACCCTTGGCCGGCTCGTCCTCCGGCTCGTGGTCGAAGCCCAGAAAGACCGGCACGCCGGTGTCGCGGATCCGGCCCGCCACCGCGTCGATGGTCGTGTCGTACCGGCCACTGTAGACATCCGCCCAGGTCAGCACGGTGCCGCTGGCGAAGATCCGGGACTCCCAGGCGAAGAAGAGCAGTCGCCCCTCGCGCATCTGCTGCCGCTCGTACACGTCCGGGAAGGCGCCGTTGCTGCCGGTGTTCGAGAAGTCGTGGTAGCGGTGCACGATGTCGAACCGTCGCCCGACCTGCGCCTCCACCTCGGCGAAGGCTCGACCGTGATCCCAGCCGTCCGCCGGGCCGGCGGGCGCGTACATGCCCCACCAGGCGCCGCAGGACGGCACCAGCGTCGCGGACACCGCGCCGCAGCGCCCCGAGGAGTCGACGGGCGGGCTCGGCGTCGCGCTCGGCACCGTGGGCCGGGTCGCGCTCGCCGTCGGCGACGGCCTCGGCCGGGAAGGCGACGTGGTCGGCGACGACGGAGGCGCCGGGCGGGTGGTGACGACCGGCGCCGGCGGTACCCCGACGTCGTACGTGACGAGCAGGCGGGGACGCAGCCCGGCGTCCCGGTGCTCGACGGAGGCCCAGTAGATCCGGGTGTCCAGGCCCGCCTGGGCCAGCGAGACCGTCCAGAGGCCGTTGCCGGTGACCAGGCCGGAGACGTCCCACTCGTTGAAGCCCGGGCGGACGCCGGTCAGCGCGTCCAGGGCCGGACCCGGCACCCCCGGGGCCGGGCGCGCCGCCCGGGCGTCGACCCGGGAGGCGTACGCGGTCACCGTGGCGGCGGCCGTGCGCCACGCGTGCACGCGCAGGGTGGCCCGGACGTTGACCGCGTGGGCCGGAACGCTGGTCACCGCGAACTCGACGACCGCGTCCCGGCGGCCACGCGGGTTGCCGTCGCACGGGGCCGGGCAGGTCGCCAACGTCGTCTTGACCGCGTTGTTCCCGTCCTGCGGCACCGTGGTCGCCGTGGTGTCGGCCACCACCGCGGTGGCCGGGTCGTCGGCGGCCAGCAACGGCATCATCGTCGCCACGACGCCGGTGACCACCGACGCGGCGAGCACGCCGAGGAGCACGGCCTTGCGCCGGGCGCCGTGGTGTCGGAGGCGGTGCAGTCCTGGCCTACGCACAGATGACTCCCTGTGTCCATCGTGGTGACGCAGAGCAGCGTATCGGTGAACATGGCAGGTCACGGGGAGGTCAGAACGACCTAAGCAGGTCTTAACCGTCGGCTAAGGGCCGCCACGGGGAACCGCCCCCGTCCCACCGAGAGGCGGGAGGGCGCGGGGCGCGACGCAGGTCAGCGACGGGCGGCGGCGAGCGCGGCGGCCATCGCGGCGCGCGGCGCGGCGACGCCGGTGAACTGCTCGAACTGGCCGACCGCCTGGGCCAGCAGAAGGTCGAGACCGGACACGACCCGGCAGCCGGCGGCCACCGCGGCGGCGGCCAGCGGGGTCGGCCAGGGGTCGTAGAGCGCGTCGAAGAGCACCGTCCCGGCCCGCCAGTCGACCGCCGCGGCGAGGGGATCGGCGACCCCCTTCGGCACGGTGGCGACCACCACGTCCGCCTCGGCGTACCGGGCGGCGTCGGCCCAGCCCGCACCGGCCAGCGGCAGACCGACCGCGTCGGCCACCGCCCGGAGCTGCGCGACCGCCCCCGGGCGCCGGGCCACCACGGTCGCACCGCGCGCGCCCAGGCCGGCCGCCGCGGCCAGCGCCGCCCGGGCGGTCCCGCCCGCGCCCAGCACGGTCACCGCGGCGCCCGGGCGCACACCGGCCACGGTCAGCACCTCGACCATGCCGCCGACGTCGGTGTTGTCCGCGTACCAGGAGCCGTCCGGGCGGCGTACCAGCGTGTTGGCCGCACCGACCGCGGTCGCGACGGGCGAGGCGGCGTCGGCCACCGCGAGCGCCGCCTCCTTGCCCGGCATGGTCACCGACAGCCCGGCCCACTCGGGGCCGAGGCCGGCAACCAGCCCCGGCAGCTCCGACTCCGCACACTCGATCCGGGTGTACGACCACCCGGCCAGCCCCGCCGCCGCGTAACCGGCGTTGTGGATCACCGGGGAGAGCGAGTGCGCGATGGGCTTGCCGAGCACGGCCGCGCGTCGTGCGGTCGTCATCAGATGATGCCGGCCTCCCGGGCCCTCGCCTCGTTCGCCTGGTGCTGCTCGTAGGTGTCGGCGAACGCGGAGTGCCCCTGCTTGTCGATCGCCACGAAAAAGAGCCACTTGCCGGGCGGCGGCGCCATCGCGCCCTCCATGGCCTGCTTGCCCGGGTTGTCGATCGGGGTCGGCGGCAGGCCCTTGAGCTTCCGGTTGTACGGGTTCTTCGGGTCGTCGAGTTCGGCGTCGGTCATGTCCTTGGACGCCTTGGTCGGCCGGCCGATCGACTCCAGGTAGTAGTTGACCGTGACGTCCATCTCCAGGCAGTTGCACTGGAAGTCGCCGTACACCCGGTTGTAGGCCACCCGGGCGACCTTGCCCAGGTCGTCCTTGTTGCCCGCCTCCGCCTGCGCCAGCGACGCGACGATCAGCGCCTCGTACGGGGTGATCCCGCCCCGCTCCTTCTGCACCCGGTCGGCGAACTGCATGGTGCCGGTGACCGAGAGGAAGTTGTCCACCATTTGCTTGAGGACGGTCTCCGCGGTCGCCTTCGGCGGGATCTCGTACGTGTCCGGGAAGAGGAAGCCCTCGATCGAGGGGGTGACCTTCTTACCGTCGCTGCGCTTGAACCACCAGTCCGGCACGCCCAGCCCGATCGGGTCCTTCGCCGCGGTCTCGAACTCCTTGACCGGGATCTTGGTCTTCTCGGAGAGCAGCTTGTAGATGTTCTTGGCGGTGCGCCCCTCGGGGATGGTGATCCCGTTGACGATCCGGTTCTTCAAGTCGAGCAGCGCGGTGACGGCGTGCTCGCCGCTCATCTCCTTGCGCAGCTTGTACGTCCCGGGCTGGATGTTCTTGCTCCGGGAGTTGTCCGCCGCCGCCTCGACGAACGCCTTCGAGCTCTTCACCACGCCGGCGGTGTAGAGCGCGTCGGCCATGTCGGCGATCAGCGCGCCCTGCTTGATCTCGACCGTCACCTCGCTGGTGCCGGCGCCCTCGAAGTCCGGGGTGACGAAGTAGTTCTGGATCCGGTCGAATCCGTAGAACGCGCCGCCGCCGATCCCGCCGAGCAGGACCAGTGCGAGCAGCAGGGCGAGAACCGTCTTGCCACGCCCACCGGACTTGCGCTTCCGCTTGTTGACGAAGCCGCGCCGGTGCCGGCCCTTCTCCCCCCGCTCCGCCTCATCGAAGCCCAAGTCCAGATCGTCGATCATTACGTCCGCCTCCGCTGCGCGTCCAGCCAGCTCTGCAGAATCTCCACCGCGGCGGCCTGGTCGACAACCGCACGTTGACGTTTGCCCCGGACACCACGCTCGGCAAGCCTACGAGAAGCCACGACGGTGGACATCCTCTCGTCGGTGAGCGTTACCGGGACGGGCCTTATTACATCGGCCAGTCGGCCAGCGTACGCCTTCACGTGGACCGCCGCCGGGCCATGCTTGCCGGCGAGATTGACCGGAAGGCCGACGACAACCTCGACCGCCTCGTGCTCGGCCACCAGGGCGGCCAGCTCGGCAAGGTCGCTCGGCACCGCCTCCGGCGCCGTCGTGAGGTCCCGCGCCAGGGTGACCAACGGCGTGGCGAGCACCCCGTGCGGATCCGAGCGGGCAACGCCCACCCGGACCTGCCCGACATCCACACCGAGCCGCACACCGCGCGACACCTCACTCACCGAGGGTCACCCCCCGGTGGACGAGCCGGGGCGGACCGCGCGGTCCGCCCCGGCTGCCGATGGCCGTCCATCACGCCTCGGCAACCGCCTTCTCGACGGTGAGCAGCAGGTTCGGCGCCTCGGCCGCCGGCAGGCCGCCACCCTGGGCCAGGTCCGGGCTGCCGCCGCCCCGGCCGGAAAAGGCCGCCTTCACCAGGTCCGACGCGGCCAGGCCGCGGCTGCGGGCCGCCTGGTTCACGGCGACCACCAGCGACGCCTTCCCGTTGCTCCGGGCCGCCACGGCGACGACCGCCGGCCGCGCCGGGTCGATCTTGCCGCGAATCTCCTGAGCCAGCGTCCGCACGTCGTTGCCGCCCGCGCCCTCCGGCGCCTCGGTCCCGACGTACGCGACCCCGCGCACGTCCTTGGCCTGCGCGGCGAGCGCCGCCGCCCCGCCCAGCACCAGCTGCGCGCGGAGCTTCTCCAGCTCCTTCTCCGCGTCGCGGAGCTGGGTGACGGTCTGCTCGACCCGGTCGGCGACCTGGTCGGACGGCACCCGGTAGAGCTCGGCGAGGCGGGACACCAGCAGGTGTTCCCGGGCCAGGAAGTTGAACGCGTCCATGCCGACGAGCGCCTCGACCCGGCGTACACCCGAACCGATCGACGCCTCGGAGAGGATCTTCACGAGGCCGAGCTGGGCGGAGCGGGCCACGTGGGTGCCGCCGCACAGCTCCCGGGCGTAGTCGCCGACCTCGACGACCCGCACCTCCTCGCCGTACTTCTCGCCGAAGAGCGCCATCGCCCCGATCCGCCGCGCCTCCTCCAGCGAGGTGATGAAGGCGTGCACCTCCAGGTCGGCCAGGAGCACCTCGTTGACCTGCTGCTCGACGTCGCGCAGAACGCTCGGCGCCACCCCGGTCGGGGTGTTGAAGTCGAAGCGCAGCCGGCCCGGGGCGTTCAGCGACCCAGCCTGCGTGGCCGACTCGCCGAGGAAGTTGCGCATGGTCTGGTGCACCAGGTGCGTCGCGGTGTGCGACCGGGAGATGGCGCGACGCCGCGTGGTGTCGATCTCGGCGAAGCCGGTCTCACCCGGGCGCACCTCGCCCCGGACCACCCGGGCCCGGTGCACGATCAGGCCGGGCACCGGCTGCTGCACGTCGAGCACCTCGAGCTGGCCGGCGCCGACGGTGATCATGCCCTGGTCCGGCTGCTGGCCGCCGCCCTCGGCATAGAACGGGGTGGTGTCGAGCACCAACTCGACGGTGTCCCCCTCCACGGCGGCACCCAGCGGGCCGGTGGCACCGAGCAGCGCCCGGACCTGGGACTCCCGGGCCACCTCGCTGTAGCCGGTGAACCGCACCGGGCCGCCGGCGTCCAGCACCGCCCGGTAGGCGGACAGGTCGGTGTGGCCGGTCTTGCGGGCCTGCGCGTCCGCCTTCGCCCGGGCCCGCTGGTCGGCCATCAGCCGGCGGAAGCCCTCCGCGTCCACCTGCAGGCCCTGCTCGCCGGCGATCTCCAACGTCAGATCGATCGGGAAGCCGTACGTGTCGTGCAGCTGGAACGCCTTCTCACCGGAGAGCGCCTTGCCCCCGGCCGTCCGGGTCTCGGCGATCGCGACGTCCAGGATCGTGGTGCCCGCACGCAGCGTCGACAGGAACGCATCCTCCTCCGCGTACGCGTAGTCGGCGATCCGGTCGAAGTCCGTGGCCAGCTCCGGGTAGGACGGCGCCATGCAGTCCCGGGCCACCGGCAGCAACTCCGGCAGCGCCCGCTCCTGCCAGCCGAGCAGCCGCACCGCCCGGATCGCCCGACGCATGATCCGGCGAAGCACGTAACCGCGCCCCTCGTTCGACGGAGTCACCCCGTCACCGATCAGCATCAGCGCCGTCCGCACGTGGTCGGCGATCACCCGCAGCCGCACGTCGTCCGGGTGCGACTCGCTGGCCACGTGCCCGGAGTGCGCGCCGTACCGCTTCCCGGTGAGCTGGGCCGCCTTGTCCAGGATCGGCCGCACCTCGTCGATCTCGTACAGGTTGTCCACACCCTGCAGGATCGACGCCATCCGCTCCAGGCCCATGCCGGTGTCGATGTTCTTCGCCGGCAGTTCCCCGAGGATCGGGTAGTCGTCCTTCGACGTGCCCGGGCCCCGCTCGTACTGCATGAAGACGAGGTTCCAGAACTCCATGTAGCGGTCCTCGTCGACCGCCGGGCCGCCCTCGCGGCCGTACTCCGGCCCCCGGTCGTAGAACAGCTCGGAACACGGACCACACGGGCCGGGAATGCCCATGGACCAGAAGTTGTCCGCCTTGCCGCGACGCACGATCCGCTCGGCCGGCACACCCACCGACCGCCAGATCTCGTACGCCTCGTCGTCGTCCAGGTAGACCGTCGGCCAGATCCGCTCCGGATCGAGACCGAAACCACCCTGCTCCTGGGACTTGGTGACCAGGTCCCAGGCGAGCGGGATCGCCCCGTCCTTGAAGTAGTCGCCGAAGGAGAAGTTGCCGTTCATCTGGAAGAACGTGCCGTGCCGGCTGGTCTTGCCGACCTCGTCGATGTCCGGGGTGCGGATGCACTTCTGCACACTGACCGCCCGCCGGTACGGCGGGGCCTGCTGTCCCAGGAAGTACGGGACGAACTGCACCATACCGGCGTTGACGAACAGCAGGTTCGGGTCGCTGATGGCGGGCAGCGGAGCGGACGGCACCACGGTGTGGCCGTTCGCCTCGAAGTGGGCGAGGTACCGCCGCTTGATCTCCGCCGTCTTCATCGCTGGTGTTCCTCCGGAAAGATCTCTCGGTCACCGATCCGCGGATCCTCCCGCAGGTCGGCGAACTGGTCGTCGAACGCCTCGCCCTGAGCGAACGCGTAGTGGATCTCCTGCTCGCGCTCGGCCATCCCGACCCGGACGTCCTCCACGAAGCTACGCAGCGACTCGACCAGGCCGCCAGCGGATTGGGACATCGTGCTCGCGATACCGGCCGGGGTGTACGACTGCGCGGTGCGGGTCGCCTTGCGGACCACCACCACCCCGACGGCGAGCCCGACACCCAGCCAGAACAACCGTCTCATGCTCCTCGCCCTCCTGGTCGCGCCGGTCGGGTCAGTGCTCGCCGCGGCGGGCGGCCCGCCGCTGCTGCTTGATCGTGTCGCGCACCTCACGCTCGGTCTCGGCATGCCGGCGCGCGGCGGCGGCCTTGCGGACGCCGTAGCCGAACGCGGCCACCTTGACCAGCGGGTTCGCCGCGGCGGCGGAGACGACGGCGACCAGGTTGGCGACGTTGGCGGTGACGTTCTGGGCGTGGCCGGTCATCGTGTCGACCTTGGCCAGCTGGAGGTTGACGCCGTCGAGCGAGGTCTGCACCTGCTCCAGGGTGGTGTTGACGTTCTTCACCGTGGTGTTCACGTCGCCGAGCAACGGCGCGGTCCGGTCGTTGAGGTCGTTGATCATGCGGGTGGTGGCGTCCACCGTGTGCCGCAGCCGCAGGATGGGCAGCGTCAGGATCAACACCAGCATCGCGAACGCGATCGCGGCGATCAGCGCCGCGACCTCCAATATGTCCACGCCTGTCCTCCTCAAGCAGAGTTCCGGGGACCGGACGCCCCGGGAACGTGCGACCGTGGTACCCACACCGGCGCTCGACGACCCGTGCCGGGTCAACGGGAGCAGGCGGGCCTGCCAGCCCCAGACCCTACCGTCCGTGATGGAAACCGGCTCACGACGGTGAGGGTGTCAACTCACCCAACGGATCACCGCTGACGGTCGGGAACGGATCCTCACCGGTGAGCGACGGGTCGGTGGTCGGCTGTGGCCGCGTCCGCTCGTCGTCGATCGCGTTGCGGACCTTCACCGACACCAACGAGCCGGCGCACGCTCCCGCAGCGGCCGACGGGTCGGGAGACGGCACGATGGCCGGCTCCCCGTCGACCGGCGGCGGCACGCAGGTCGGCTCGCGCACCCACAGGTCGAGGGTGAGTTCGTCCCGGCGCCAGCAGGTGTAGGTGCCCTTCTCCTGCTTCTCCGGGCAACGGTCCACCTTCCACGGCTGCCAGCCGTCGCGCCGCAACGCGTCCTCGTAGACCTGCGTGGTCTCCTGTGGGGACTTGTCCGAGGTGACGGTGCGCTCGCGCAACCGGCAGTCGAGCAGGCACCACCGGCTGCCGCTGACGTCGTCGACCGTCGTCACCGCCGCCCACCCGGGCACGTCCAGCGCGTCGAGGGTGTCGAAGACCGGGTCGCGACTCAACGTCCGGATGCCGAAGAAGACGGGCACGGCGCCGAGCAGCACCAGGGTGACGGTCGCCAGCACGGCCATCCGCAGCCGGCGCCGCTCGCGCATCTGTCGACGCAGCTCGGAGCGGGCGCCGCGCAGGCCACCGTCCGCCCCGCCGGAGTCGTCGTGCGAACCGTCCGCGTCGGCGGCGGCGTCGCGCAGCGGCGGAGGGCCGACCGGTTCCGGTGCGGGGCCGGGTCGGTCCGACGCCGGGCCGGGCGGCGGGACGACGGCGGCGGCCCGGGCGACCGCGGGCGGCTCGACCGGGCGGCCCGGAACCGGGACCGGCGGCACGCCGGACGGTTCGGGACGGCCCGGCTCCCGCTGCGGCGGCAGGGCCCGACCGGCGACACGGTCCTCAGGGGCCGGTCGCCCGGGGGCGGCCGCACGGGCCGCCGCGGGCGCGCCGGGTCGAGGGCCGACACCGGGGTGCGGGGGCTCGTCGCCGGCTGCCATCGGGGGCCGGCCGGGACCGCCCGGGCCGGGCCGGCCAGCCGGGTCGGGACCGGGATGCGGCGGACCGTCCGCGCCCGGTCGCGCGGCCCCACGGGCGGGACCCTCCGTGCCGGGTCGGGCCGCCCCACGGGCCGGAGCGTCCGGGCCGGGTCGGACGACCCCACGGGCCGGACCATCCCCGCCGGGACGCGCCGCCCCCCGCGCGGGACCGTCGGCACCGGGCCGTGGCGGGCCGTCGACGCCGGGCCGGGCCGTGCCCCGGGTGGGACCGGCCGGACCCGCGACGTCGGGGCCGGACCGGGCCGGCACGTCGGGGCCGGGACCGGGCCGGGCCGCGCCGCGGGTCGGGGCGTCCGGGCCGGGCCGGGTGGGACCGGGCTCCTGGCCCGGTGGGACGAGGCCGGGAGCGGGTCGACGCCCGGTGGACCGGTCCGGTGCCGGCGGGGGCACCGGGGCGGAGGCCGCTCCGCCGCGCCGGTTGATCACCGGGAGCTTCGGGTCGGTGTGCGGCGTCCGGCCCGCCTGCCGGAGCCAGTCGGCCGGGCGTTCCGGGCGCCCACCGCGGGCCGCGTTGGCCCCGGCCGTACCCGGTGAACGGGTGGCGGCGTCGGTCTCGTCCGACCCCGCACGCCGACGACCCGTTGCGGAGTCCGCCTCGTCCGGCGTCGCATGACGGCGGCCGCCGGTGGTCTCCGTCTCGTCCGACGGCGCGCGCCGTCGACCCGTCGCCGTCCCCGCCTCGTCCAGCGCCCCGCGCCGACGACCCGCGGTGGCGTCGGCGTCGTCCGATACCGCCCGCCGGCGACCCGGTGTGGCGTCGGTGTCGTCCGGTGTGGCCCGACGGCGACGCCCACCGGCGGTGGTCGCACCGCTCCCCAGCTCGCCTGTCGGCACGTCCGGGACCAGCGGAGCGTTGCCGGACGGCGGCACCGGCGGCGCATCGGATTCCGGCGCCCGCCTGCGACCACCAGCCGGGGCCCGATCGGTGACCGGACCACCAGCCGAGGCCCGGTCGGTGGCCGGACCTCCCGGCCCGCGGTCGGTGACCGGACCGACGCCGGGGGCGGGCGCGCCGGGGTCGACGGGCCCCCGGCGACGCCGGTCGGGGCGCGGTTCCGGCCGGGGGTCGCGATCCGCGGCCGGATCGGGGCGCAGCCCGCCCGGCACCGCCGACGGGCCGACCGGGGGAAGGTTTCGCGTCGTGGTCGGCGCGGCACCACCACGGGCTACGCCGGCCGGGTCGGTCGGTTCGCCGACCGCACGCCGACCGGCTGGCATGCCGGCGGGCCCGACGCCACGCGGGTCGGTGGGCTCGGGCCGGGGCCGCCGTCCGGGCTGCGCCGCCTCCGGTCGCCGCCCGACGGGCGCACCGGAGGTCGGGTGCGGCCCCGGAGCGGCGGGGGCGCCCGACGTCGGGTGGGTCCCGGTCGGCGCGGCGGCAGGGCCGCCAGGGACGGGACCGACGGCGCCGTGCGGCGCGACCGGGCCGCCGGAGGTCGGCCGGGCGCCTCGCGGACCGGCCGGGCCGCCGGTACCCGCGCGGGGGGCGGGCGGCGGGACCGTCGGGGCGCCGGAGACCGGTCGCGGCGCCTGCGGGCCGGCCGCACCGGCGGAGGTCGGGCGGGAGCCCGGCGGCGGACCGGCGGGCGGCCGGGGACCGGGCGGGCCTACCG
Source organism: Micromonospora sp. WMMD812 (assembly GCF_027497215.1). NCBI lineage: Bacteria > Bacillati > Actinomycetota > Actinomycetes > Micromonosporales > Micromonosporaceae > Micromonospora > Micromonospora sp. WMMD812. Next base: position 2,268,205 of record NZ_CP114904.1, read on the forward strand.
GGGTGCCGGTGGTCGGGTGCGGGCCGGGAGCAGCCGCGGCGCCACGCCGGCCGGGCTGCTGGGGCGCGGCCGGGCCGCCGGCGGGCGTCGCGGGCGGCCGCTGCTCCGGGCGGCGGCCCGGGCCGGGCGGTTCCGGCGCGCCGGGCCAGGGGCCGTCGGCCGGACGCCGCGCGCCGGCGGTCTCGGGCCCGCCGCGACGCATCGGGGGCGCGGCGGGCGGGCCCGCCGGCCCGTGGCCGGGTGGCGGGCCGTCCGGACCCGGTCGGGCGGGGCCGGGCGGCACCGGGCCACCACGCGGGGCCGGCCCGGAGGCCGGGCCGTCGGGTCCCAGGTCGGAGCGTTGCTGCTTGGCCGAGCGCAGGTCGTCGATCCAGCCGAGCTCCTCGCCGCTGACCGGCTCCTCCGGTTCGGCCTCGGCCCGACCCCGCCCCCAGCGGCGGCCCTTGGCGCGGGGATCGCGCCGCTCGTCGGGGCCGTCCTCCGGCTGCTCCCCACCACGCGATCTCACTGCTGACCCTCTCCGGCGGCGTCAGTGCCGCCCTCCTCCGCCGCGCCGGCACCGCCGAGGCCCGCCGGTCGACCGCCGTTGCCCGCCGCGACCGGAGCCGGTGTCCCGGGCCTCGTGGTCGGCGCCACCGGCTCCGCGGCCGCCGGCGCCACCGGCGTCGTCGCCGGCTCGGTGCGGGCCGCCGGGGCGGGCAGGCCGCGCACAATGCGCCGCAGCAGCGGCAGCCGGGTGGCCACCGATCGCTCGGCGCCGTGCTGGCTCGGCTGGTAGTAGTCGGCGCCGACCAGGTCGTCGGGCACGTACTGCTGGGTGACCACGCCGCGCTGGTCGTCGTGGGGATAGCGGTAGCCGGCGCCGTGGCCGAGCCCGCGTGCTCCGGAGTAGTGCGCGTCGCGCAGCGTACGGGGCACCGGCCCGCCCCGCCCGGCCCGCACGTCGGCGATGGCCGCGCCGATCGCGGTGGTGGCCGAGTTGGACTTCGGGGCGGTGGCCAGGTGGATCACCGCCTGGGCGAGGTTGAGCTGGACCTCCGGCAGGCCGACGTACTCCACCGCGTGCGCGGCGGCGGTGGCCACGGTCAACGCGCTCGGGTCGGCCATACCGACGTCCTCGCTCGCGAAGATCACCAGGCGGCGGGCGATGAATCGTGCGTCCTCCCCGGCGACCAGCATCCGGGCCAGCCAGTGCAGCGCGGCGTCCACGTCCGAGCCGCGCATGCTCTTGATGAACGCGCTGATCACGTCGTAGTGCGCGTCGCCGTCACGGTCGTAGCGAACGGCGGCGACGTCCACGGCCTGCTCGGCGGTGCCCAGGTCGATGCGGCCGGCGCCGAGCGCGGTGGCGGAGGCCGCGGCGGCCTCCAGCGCGGTCAGCGCCTTGCGGACGTCGCCGGCGGCGAGCCGTACGAGATGGTCCTCGGCCGCCGGCTGCAGGGTGAGGTGGCCGCCCAGCCCTCGCTCGTCGGCGACCGCCCGGCGCAGCAGACCGCGGACCGCGTCGTCGTCCAGCGGCTGGAGCGTGAGCAGGACGCACCGCGACAGCAGCGGCGAGATCACGGAGAAGTACGGGTTCTCGGTGGTGGCCGCGAGCAGTGTGACCGTACGGTCCTCGACTGCGGCGAGCAGGGAGTCCTGCTGGGTCTTGCTGAACCGGTGCACCTCGTCGATGAAGAGCACGGTCTGCGGCCCGCCGCTGCGGCGCTGCCGGCGGGCGGTCTCGATCACCGCCCGGACGTCCTTGACCCCGGCGGACAGCGCCGACATGGCGACGAACCGGCGGTCGGTGGCCCGGGCGACCAGGTGCGCGATGGTGGTCTTGCCACTGCCCGGCGGCCCCCAAAGGATCACCGACATCGGCGCGCCGCCGTTGACCAGCTGCCGCAGCGGCGCCCCGGGCGCGAGCAGGTGGTCCTGCCCGACCAGCTCGTCGAGGTTCGCGGGGCGCATCCGGACGGGCAGGGGCGAATCCGGCCCCACGGCGGTGAACCCGTCGACACCGCCGGAACCCGCGGGGGCGCTGGGCGCTCCGGCGGGTTCGCCGAGGGAGAAGAGGGCGTCGGATTCCATCACGAGAACAGTACCGGGCCGGGTCCGCAACGCCGGAATCGCGCCACGGGCCCGGCCCTCGCTGATCGGTTCCGGTCAGCCTCGACCCGGCCGCCGGCCCCGGTACCAGCGACCGCCGCCGCCACCCGGGCCACGACCGACGCCGGCCAGGTAGAGCGCGAGGAGCAGCAGGCCGATGAGGACGAGGGTGTTCCAGTTGAACAGGTCCGGTGCGCCGAAGTTGGTGTCCATCAGGTCGAGCAGCAGGGCGAATCCGAATACGATCGCCGCGAGAATGGCGAGCATGTCGTTCCTCCGGTGGGGGGTCCCAGTAGGTCGGCGCGGGATGTACCCAATCGGTCCGTTCGTCAATCTCCACCCTGGACGGGACCGGTCCCGACCGATACCCGCGGACACGCTCCGGCGGGGGCTTCTAGGCTGAACGCGTGATCATCGCCGACCAGGTCCTGCCCGGCCGGGACGCCATCCTGGCGGCCACCGGCCACCACCCGTACGCCCGGCACATGCTGCGGTGGGACGTGGAGCCGCGCGGCTATCGGCGCGACGGCGCGGTGGTATGGCTGCTGCCGGAGGGGCAGCGGCCGGCCGCGGCGGCTCTGGGCGCCGCCGGGCCGGCCCTGGACGTCTGCGGCGATCTGGTGGCCGAGGGGTTGCTCGGGTCGGGCCAGTGGCTGAACCTGCCCGGGCTCGATCCGGCCGACCTGGCCGGTCGGCTTCAGGTGGCACAGCGCGACGAGTGGTACTTCCTGTGGACTACGGTCGCGCCGCCGCGCCAGCCGGGCGAGGAACAGGTCGTCCGTCTCACCGAGGCCGACCAGCCGGCGCTGGCCGCGTTGATCGACGAGGCGTTCCCGAGCACCACCTCCCGGCCGGGCGACCCGGGGGTGGTCGGCTGGTACGGCATCCGCTACGGCGACCGCCTCGTCGCCTGCGGGGCGGACCGCAGCCGGGGCGACATCGGGTTCCTCGCCGGACTCACCGTCGCCCCGCAGGAGCGCGGGCGAGGGCTCGGCGCGGCGCTCACCGCGGCGATGACCCGGGCGATGCTTGCCCGGCACGACCACGCCGCGCTCGGCGTCTATCCGGTCAACGTCGGTGCGATCCGGCTCTATCGGCGGCTCGGCTTCACCAACACGGCGACCCGCAACTCCATCCGTCTCGCCTGAGCCCGCGGCGGCGGCGCTGGCGCCGGCCCGGCTCAGGCTCCACTGGTCAGGCCGGCCCGGTCCACCACCACGGGGGTCGGATCGGCCGGGCCGCCGGTCCCCTCGCCGGGCTCCGCTGTGTCGGTCGCCTTCTTCCGACGGTCCGCCGACCAGGCGGGCAGGTACAGGGGGGCGGCGACGGCCAACACCACCGCGCCGACCAGCATCGCGGCGGTCACGCTGACCGTGTCGGCGAGCGCGGTGAGGGCGACCGCCCCGATCGCGAAGCCGGGCTGGCCCATCATCGAGTTCAGCGAGATGACGCTGGTCCGGTACGGGCCGTCGACCTGGCGGTGCAGCAGTCCCATGTGCAGCGGGTTGGACGCCCCGTGCACGCTGTAGCAGGCGAGATAGGCGATCAGCACCCCGACCGGGCCGGCGAACAGGCCCATGCCGACCACCGTGACGCCCTGCAGGACGCGCAACAGCGCGGCCGCCGGCGCCGCCCCGAGCGAGCGCAGCAGCAGCGGGGTGAGCGCCGCGCCCGCCGCCTGGGCGAGCCAGGCCGCCGAACTCGCCGGCCCGAGCAACGTCGCCGCCCGCTCGGCGCCGCCGACCACCTCGGCGAGGCGGACCGGGAGCAGCGACTCGAACGTCACCATGCCGAAGCCCCAGAACAGCTCGACGGCCACCAGGGCGAACAGCACCCGGGACCGGCGCAGCAGCCCGATCGCCTGCCCGACCATCCGCGGCGCCTGCAGGACCGACGCCCGCAGCGCGCCACTGACCTTCGCCGGGCGGACCTCGACCAGCAGGACCAGCAGGACCAGCAGGGCCACCACCTGGAGCGCGGCGGCGACCAGGACAGGGACGGTGAGCGCGCTGACCGGCCCGATCGGGCCGAGCGCGACCAGCCCGCCGCTGATCAGTGCACCGGCGCCGATGGCGACGCCGATGACGGTGCCGGCGTAGCCGAGGCCGGGCTCGTAGGTCGCGTCCGGGTCGGCGGCCAGCGTCGCGTCCACGTACCAGGACTCCAGCGGGCCGCTGTCCAGCGCGCGGAAGACCCCCTGCAGGGCCCAGACCAGGAAGAACAGCGCGAACGAGTCGGCCACGGCGAAGACCAGCAGGGACGCCAGGTTGAGAATCCAGGCCACCAGCAGGACCGGCCGCCGGCCGACGGCGTCGGCGAGCCCGCCGGTCGGCAGTTCGAGGGCCAGCACGACCAGGCCCTGCGCGACGGACACCAGACCGATCTGCGACAGCGTCAGGCCGCGCTCCTGCATCAGCAGGATCATCACCGGGACCATCAGCCCGGTGGGCAGCCAGCGCAGCGCGTGCAGCACCAGGAAGCGGCGGCGGACCTGGGTCACGGTGAGGGCGGTCACTGCTCCTCCAGTCGGGGGAAGGCGGACAGGAAGACGTGCACCTGCCGGGCGTCCGGCTCGTCCGACGCCGGCTCCTCGTGGTAGCGCATGAGCACCCGCCACAGCTCGTCGTTCAGTGCCCGGAGGCGGGCCGGGCCGAGCGTCAGGACCATGTCGCTCAGGCTGGCGGCGTCGCGCCACGCACGCGGCTGCTCCGCCGCGACGGCCATCCACCGCTCCGCCTGCTCCGCCATCAGCCGGACGTGGTTGGCCTCGATCCACCGCACCGCCGCCCGCGCGTCCGGGTCGTCGTCGAAGTCGGTGGGATCGAAGTTGCTGATGTCGTGCTCGGCCCGCCACCACCGCTGGCGGCCGGTGCCCCGGTCCGGGTCCTCGGTGACCAGCCCTACCTCGGCGAGCTGCCGCAGGTGGTAACTCGTCGCGCCGGTGTTGGTGCCGAGCTTCTCCGCGAGCGAGGTGGCCGTGGCAGGCCCGTCCACCCGCAGGGTGCCGAGCAGCCGCATCCGCAGCGGATGGGCGAGAGTGCGGACCTGGCGCGCGTCCAGGTGGACGGTGCGCGGGGCCGGGGGCGTGGCGGGATCCTCGTTGGCCATGGTTGCACAATAGCTGTGCACACTTCCTGTGCACAATAGTTATGCACAGGAAGTGTGCACGAACTGCCCGGCGCGTCCCGGAGGGTCAGGCGGCGAGGAGTTCGCGGACGCCGCGCAGCCGCGTCCGCAGCAGGCCGGCCGCGCGCGTGGAGTCGAGACGTACGTCGGTGGGGCGGAGCACGCCGGCCGCCGCGCCGGTGCTGGTCTTCAGGCCCGCCGGGTCGAGGCCCTCGGCCCGGGCCACCAGCAGGCCGAGGTCGGCGCGGCTGACCGCGTCCGTCCCGGCCACGTTCAGCGGGCCGGCGTAGGGATGGTCGACCAGTTCGAGCACGGCGGCGGCCAGGTCGGTCACGTCGACCGGGCAGCGGAGCTCGTCGGTGAACAGCGTGGCCCGACCGGCGAGCGCGTCCCGGCAGAGCTGGATCTGCTTGCTCCGCTCCCCCAGGATCAGCGAGGTCCGCACCAGCGCGGCACCCGGGTCGATCGCCCGCACCGCCGTCTCGGCCGCGGCCTTCGCCGCCCCGTACGGGAAGACGGGCGTGGGCGGCTCGTCGTCGCGGTACGGCTCAGGGCGGCCGCCGTGCAGCGCGTCGCTGGAGATGTGCACCAACCGCGCCCCCGCCTCGGCGGCGGCGTACGCGACGTGCGCCGCCCCGTCGGCGGTCACCGCCCAGTCGCCGTACCGGTAGGGGGTGCCGACGACGGCGTCGGGGCGAACCTCGGCGACCAGCGCGCGGACCGCGGCCCGGTCCGTGACGTCCAGCCGGCGCGTGACGACGCCCGGCACCGCCACGGCGCCGCCGTGGTACGTGCCGACCACCCGCCGCCCCACGGCGACCGCCTGCCGGCACACCTCGGCGCCGAGAAACCCGCTCGCCCCCACCACCAGAACCGTCACGCCGTCCCCCTCCGCCCGCCGCCGTCGATCATGAGGCTATCGGGGTGACCCGCAGGCCGCGGCCCCGCCGAACCGAGGGTCGACGGGGCCGGGGACGAGGACGGTCAGGTCGGGTCGGCGACCGGCGCGGCCGGGCCGGCGGTGCCGGCGTGCGGCGCCACCTGCGGCTTCGGCTTGGCGTCGATGCCGGCCTCGGCGCGCTGCTGCGCGGTGATCGGCGTCGGCGCGCCGGTGAGCGGGTCGAAGCCGCCCCGGGTCTTCGGGAAGGCGATGACCTCGCGGATCGAGTCGGCGCCGGCGAGCAGCATGCAGACCCGGTCCCAGCCGAACGCGATGCCGCCGTGCGGCGGGGCGCCGTACTTGAACGCCTCGAGCAGGAAGCCGAACTTGTCCTGGGCCTCCTCCGGGGTGATGCCGAGCAGGTCGAAGACCCGCTGCTGCACGTCGCCGCGGTGGATACGGATCGAGCCGCCACCGATCTCGTTGCCGTTGCAGACGATGTCGTACGCGTACGCGAGGGCGCGGTCGGGCGCTTCCTCGAACCGGTCCACCCACTCGGCGTTCGGCGAGGTGAACGGGTGGTGCACGGCCGTCCAGCCGCCCTCGTCCGTGCGCTCGAACATCGGGGCGTCGACCACCCAGCAGAACGCCCAGGCGCTCTCGTCGACGAGCCCCGACCGCTTGGCGATCTCGATCCGGGCCGCGCCGAGCAGCTCCTGCGCCTCGCGGGTGTTCGCGCCGGCGGCGAAGAAGATCGCGTCGCCCGGCTTCGCGCCGACCGCGTCGGCCAGCCCGGCGAGGTGCGCCTCGGAGAGGTTCTTGGCCACCGGGCCACGGGCCTCGCCGGTCTCCGCGTCCAGCACCACGTACGCCAGGCCACGCGCGCCGCGCGCCTTGGCCCAGTCCTGCCAGCCGTCCAGCTCCTTGCGGGTCTGGCCGGCGCCGCCCGGCATGACCACCGCGCCGACGTAACCGCCCGCGTCGATCGCGCCGGCGAACACCCGGAACTCGGTGCCGCGCAGGTAGTCGGTCAGCTCGGTCAGCTCGACGCCGTAGCGCAGGTCCGGCTTGTCGGAGCCGTACCGGGCCATGGCGTCGTGCCAGGTGATCCGCGGAATCGGCCGGGGGATCTCGTAGCCGGCCAGGTCGGACCAGAGCGCCGAGACGATCGCCTCGCCCAGGTCGATGACGTCGTCCTCGGTGACGAAGGACATCTCGATGTCGAGCTGCGTGAACTCCGGCTGCCGGTCGGCGCGGAAGTCCTCGTCCCGGTAGCAGCGGGCGATCTGGTAGTAGCGCTCCATGCCGCCGACCATGAGCAGCTGCTTGAACAGCTGCGGCGACTGCGGCAGCGCGTACCAGCTGCCCGGCTGGAGGCGGACCGGGACCAGGAAGTCGCGGGCACCCTCCGGAGTGGAGCGCGTCAGGGTCGGCGTCTCGATCTCCAGGAAGTCCCGGTCGTGCAGCACGGTGCGGGCGAGCTGGCTGGCCCGCGAGCGCAGCCGCATCGCCTTCGCCGGGCCGCTGCGGCGCAGGTCCAGGTAGCGGTACTTGAGCCGGATGTCGTCGCCGGCCTCGACCTGGTCGTCCACCGGCAGCGGCAGCGGCGCCGCCTCGGAGAGCACGTCCAGCGCGGTCGCGGTCACCTCGACCTCGCCGGTGGGCAGGTCCGGGTTCTCGTTGCCCTCGGGGCGGCGGGTCACCTCGCCGGTGACCTTCACGCAGAACTCGTTGCGCAGCGCGTGCGCGTCCTCCTCGCGGAAGACCACCTGGACCACACCGGAGCCGTCGCGCAGGTCGACGAAGATGACGCCGCCGTGGTCGCGCCGGCGGGCCACCCAGCCGGCCAGCGTCACCGTCGAGCCCGCGTCCGCGGCGCGCAGGCTTCCGGCATTGTGGGTACGGATCACGGCTGGCAACTCCTCATCGTGGACCAGTTCTCACCGGCATTCTGTCAGGGGCGGCGGTCGTTCCTCCCGGGCACCCGGCAGGCCGGGGCGATTCGCCGGGAGGGGCGGCGAACCGGACTCGACGGGACGCCCGGGCGGTTACCGTGACCGAATGCGCGCCGTACCGACCTGGGCCGTCGCCACCGCGGCGGCGGCACCCGTGCTGCTGGTGACCGGCTGGACGGTCTCGGGAGCCCGACAGCCCGCCGGCTACGACCCGATCCGGGACACCATCAGCGAGCTGGCCGGTCAGGACGCCACCGACGCGTGGATCATGACGAGCTGTCTGGTGCTGCTCGGCGCCTGCTACGTGGCGATCGCCGCCGTGCTGCACGCGGCCGGACTACCCAGCCGCTTCCTGCTCGCCGTCGGCGGGATGGCGACCGTGGCGCTGATCGCCTTCCCCCGGCCGACCGTCGGCGGCTCCCTCGGCCACGGCATCGTGGCCACCGTGGCCGTCCTCGCCATGGCGCTCTGGCCGGCCGCGTCGGCGCTGTCGCTGCCCCGCGGCCGAGGCGCCGGGCACGGGATCCGGCCGGAGCCTCCGTGGGCGTTCCGCCGGGCGGTCGGGCTGGGCGTCACCGTGCTGATGCTGGGGCTGTTCGGCTGGTTCGCGATCGAGGTGACCGGTGGGTCCCGGGCCGGGCTGGCCGAGCGGGTGACCGCGGTGGCCGTCGCGCTCTGGCCGCTGCTGGCGGTCCTCTCCGCCCGCCGGGCACAGCTCGCGTGGGCCGCCGGCGGCACGCCCGTCGCCCTGGACCACCCGGCGGCCGGTGTCGTGGCGCCCGATCCTGGCCGGCCGACTCACGGGCCCGCGCCGCGACGACCCGGCCGTCTTCCGTGAGCCCGCCCGGCCGGACGCACGACGCGGGCCGCCGGACGGATCCGGCGGCCCGCTGAGATGACGCGTTTGATCAGAAGACGCTGACGCCGTAGCGGCTCAGGGCCTCGGTGACCGGCTGGAAGAAGGTGGTGCCGCCGGTGCGGCAGTTGCCGCTGCCGCCGGAGGTGAGGCCCAGGGCGGTGCTGCCGCTGAACAGCGAGCCGCCGCTGTCACCCGGCTCGGCGCAGACGTTGGTCCGGATGAGGCCGGAGACCGAGCCCTCGGCGTAGTTGACCGTGGCGTTGGTCGCGGTCACCGAGCCGCTGCGCAGGCCGGTGGTGCTGCCGGAGCGCTGCACGGACTGGCCGACGGAGGCGTTGCCGGCCCCGGTGATGTCCCGGTAGCTGCCGTTGTAGAGGTAGACGTTGCCGGCCGCGTTGGCCGAGTTGTTGTGCCGGACGATGCCGTAGTCGTTGCCCGGGAAGCTGGTGCCCGCCCGGGTGCCGAGCAGGTTGGTCTGCGCGGAGTTCGAGTACCAGCTCGCGGAGATGTTGGTGCAGTGCCCGGCGGTCAGGAAGTAGTAGGTGCTGCCGCTGCGGACGTTGAAGCCGAGCGAGCAGCGACCGCCACCGCCGGCGTAGATGGCCTGGCCGCCCGAGATCCGGGTGCTCAGCACGCCGGCCTCGGCCTCGATCCGGACCGCGCCGTTGGCCCGCGCGGCGGCGGCCTTGACCCGCTCCAGCTTCGCCCCGGTGACGGTGCTGTCGACGGAGACGACGACCTGGTTGGTGACCGGGTCGCTCCACCACGCGGTGCCCGGGATCTTCGCGGAGCGCTCCAGCTCCGCGGTGGCGCGGTTGAGTTCGGCGGCGCCGCGGGTGACGTAGCGGACGGTGGCGCCGGCGTTGCTCGCCTGGCGGGCGGCCGCCGCGTCGGTCACGGTGACGACCGACGTGCCGTTGGCGTCGATGTACGAGCCGGCGGATCGGTCGCCGAGCTGGGCGGCGAGGGCGGCGGCGGTGTCGGGCGAGGCGGCGGGTGCCGCCTGAGCGGGCGCGCCGGCGAGCGCGCCGACGACCAGCGTTCCGGCCACGGCGAGGGTGGCGGCGTGGCGGATCGATGACCTCGTGGGTCGCATGTACGAACCTCCAGGGAGGGAGCGACGGCCCGCGCCGGGGCTGGCGGGGCCACGGGACAATCCGGCCGAACTGGGGGAATCGGCCGCGACTCACTGAAGTATTCACATGCTTAAGATCATAGGCAAGACCCAACTTGTCCTTTTCGCCCGGCGAACCGGGGTCACCGGCCGGAAACATTGTGGACACAGATGGCTGTCTATACCATCTGGTCACCGCACCTCCACCCCTCGGCACCCGCGACCCGGAGGCCATCATGTCCCCCATCCGGCGCCTGCTCGTCCCGCTCGCCACCCTCACCGCTCTCGCCCTACTGCCCGCCCTGCTCCCGGCCGCCCCCGCCGCCGCCGACCCCGGCCCGCCGCCCAGCGCGATGGCCAGTCTCGGCGACTCGATCACCCGCGGCTTCAACGCCTGCGGCTGGTACGTCGACTGCACGTCCCGGTCCTTCAGCACCGGCGACAACTCCGCCGTCAACAGCCACTACCTGCGCATCCGCGCGGTCAACCCGGCCATCGCCGGCCGCAACCACAACGACGCCCGCTCGGGCGCGAAGTCCGCCGACATGTACGGGCAGGCCGGCACGGCGGTCGGCCAGGGCGTCGGGTACGTCACGATCCTGATCGGCGCCAACGACGCCTGCACCAGCGCGGAGTCGGGCATGACGCCGGTGGGCACCTACCGGGCCAACATCGACGCCGCGCTGAACCGCCTCAAGGCGGGCCTGCCGAACGCCCGGGTGCAGCTCATCAGCGTCCCGGACATCCATCGACTCTGGTCGGTCGGCAAGGACAGCGGCAGCGCCCGCACCGCCTGGTCGCTCTTCGGCATCTGCCCGTCGATGCTGGCCAATCCGACCTCCACGGCCCAGGCGGACGTGGACCGGCGGAACCGGGTACGCCAGCGGGTCGTCGACTACAACAGCCAGCTCGCCCAGGCCTGCGCGGCGTACGGGCCGAACTGCGACTTCGACGACAACGCCGTCTTCAGCTACCCGTTCACCCTGAGCCAGCTCTCCGGCTGGGACTACTTCCACCCCAACAGCGCCGGGCAGACGGTGCTGGCCAACGTGTCGTACGCCGCCGGCTTCCGCTGGTGACCCCGCCGGGTGTGCGGGCGGCCGACGCCGTCCGCACACCCGCGGTCAGTCGGTCCGCCGGCGGGCGCCCGGACCGGGCGTCGGCAGCACGTCCCGGGGGGCGCTCACCTCGTGGCCGTGCCCGCAGCGCAACGCCACACCGACCGGCGCCCCGCAGTCGCGGTGCACGACGGCCAGCGGCGGGCCCTCCGGGTCGGCGAGGTAGCGGTCCCCCCAGCCGAGCACGGCGACCAGCACCGGCCAGAGGTCGAGCCCCTTCTCGGTCAACCGGTACTCGTGGCGCACCCGACTGCCCGGCTCCCGGTACGGCTCGCGGCGCAGCACCCCCTGCGCGACGAGGGTGGCCAGGCGGTTGGTGAGTACCTGGCGCGGGACCCCGGTGCGGATCCGCATGTCGTCGAAGCGGCGGATGCCGTTGAAGACCTCGCGGAGCACCACGAGGGTCCACCGCTCGCCGAGGATCTCCATCGCCCGGGCGATGGTGCAGTTCTCGATCGACCAGTCCAGTGCCGCGGGTCTCATGCCCACCAGGCTAGGTCTCGTTGACAGACTCAGCAACGGACTGCCAGGCTGAGTCCATGACGCAGACGCAGGACCTCACGCGCAGCCGCACCTTCTCGTGGTCCGACCCGGCGGAGAACGCCACCCAGATCGGCCGTCGCAGCGGCCTCGAGATGCTCCGGTCGATGATCGCGGGCGAGCTGCCTCCGCCGCCGGTCATGCACCTGCTCGACATGTCCCGACTGTCGGCCGACGAGGGCCGGGTGACGGTCGAACTGGTGCCGCAGGAGTTCCACTACAACCCGCTCGGCACCGTCCATGGTGGCGTCATCTCCACCCTGCTGGACACCGCCGCCGGCTGCGCCGTGCACAGCACGCTGCCCGCCGGCGTCGGTTACACCTCGCTGGACCTGAACGTGAAGTTCCTCCGGCCGATCACCGTCGACTCCGGCACCCTGCGCTGCGTGGGCACCGTGCTGCAGAGCGGTCGCCGCACCGCCCTGGCCGAGGCCCGGCTCCTCGACGCGCGCGACCGTCTGGTGGCCCACGCCACCAGCAGCTGCCTGCTGTTCCCGGTCACCCCCGAACCCTGATCGCCCCGAGCCCTCCACGGGCCCGACGGCTGACCGCCCGCGCGAGCGCCGGGAGCCGGAAGGGGCTCCGGCCGGCGCGCGAGCCGAGCCGGGACGAGGGCCACGGTTCGTGGCCGGGTCGCGGTTCGCGCCGGACACACCGAGGCCGCCGTCGACTCACCCGGCTCGAGACCCGCCCCGCTGACCCTCGGTCACCGCGCGGAGGACCGTCTTGAACGCCTGGTAGGTCTCCGCGCCGACGGCGTGCGCGTGCCGGGCCTCGATCGCCGCGACGACGGCGTCCGATCGCGCCATCTGGTCCAGACCCCGGGCGGTCGGCGCGACGAGCTTGGCCCGCCGGTCGGTCGGGTCGGGCCGCCGCTCCACGTATCCGAGCGCCTCCAGCTCGTCGACCAGCTTGCCGACCACCTGCTTGTGCTGGCCGGACTGTCGGGCGATCTCCGTCGCGCGGCTGCCCTCGGCATCGAGGTACGCGAGCACGATGCCGTGACGTGGCCGCAGGTCGGGGTGCCCCTGCGCGGCGAGAGTGGCGAACAGCTCGTCCTGGAACGCGAACAGCAGCTGCCCGACGAGGACACCGAGATCCGGATCACGTCGCTTCCGTTCGCTTCGCCGCTCTGATTTAGTCACCGTCGGATACTATCAGCACAGGTGACTAATGGGGGTGTGCGATGACGACGGTGGAACTGACGCGATTCCGCGTTCGGCCGGAGCAGGCCGACGCGTTGCTGGCGGCGCGACCGGCGATGCTGACCGAATTCCGCGCCGACCGGGCCGGCTTCCTCGACGCCGAACTCGTCCGGTTGCCGGACGACGAGTGGTTGGACATCGTGCGCTGGCGGAGCGCCGAGGACTTCGCGGCCTCGCGCGCGAAGGGGGCGAACCTGCCGGGGATCGCCGCGTTCTTCGCCGCGATCGACAGCGTGGTCAGCGCCGAGCAGGGCACCCTGGCCGGCGGTGAGCACTGATGCGGGCGGCCTTCTACGACCGGCAGGGCGACGCGCACGACGTTCTGCAGGTCGGTGAGGTGCCGACGCCGGATCCGGGGCCCGGCGAGGTCCGCGTCCGGGTGGCGTTCTCCGGCGTGCACGTGGGCGACCTCGGCAAGCGGAGAGGGTGGTGGGGCTCCACGATGGCGTACCCGCGCGTGATCCCGCACGGCGACGGCGCCGGCACGATCGACGCCGTCGGACCCGGGGTCGACCCGGCGCGCGTCGGGAGCCGGGTCTGGGTCTATCTCGCCCAGTCGTACCGGCCGTTCGGCACGGCGGCGGAGTACGTGATCGTCCCGGCGGCGCACGCCGTGGACCTGCCCGACGGCGTGCCGCTGGAGCAGGGCGCCCTGCTCGGGATCCCGGGCATCACCGCCCACCGGGCGGTCTTCGCCGACGGGCCGGTGACGGCGCGGACGGTCCTGGTGACCGGGGCGCTCGGGGCCGTCGGCCGGGCCGCCCTCGCCGTCGCCCGCCGCGGCGGGGCGACGGTGATCGCCACCGTCCGGCACCCCGACCAGCGGACCCCGGCCCTGGCGGCCGGCGCCCACCACGTCGTCGTCGCGACCGGAACCGCGGCGGACGTGGAACAGATCCGCGCCCTCGCGCCCGACGGCGTGGACCGAGTCGCCGAGGTCGCGTTCGACACCAACATCGCGACCGACCTGGAGATCCTGCGCATCGGCGGCACCGTCGCCACATACGCGACCGGCGACGCCGAGCCGCGGATCCCGTACTGGCCGCTCGGTTTCAAGAACATCACTGTGCGGTTCCTCAGCAACGACGACTTCCCCGAGGACGCCAACCAGGCCGCGGCCACCGCGCTGACCGAGGCGCTCGAGGCGGGCGACCTCCGCTACCCGATCGTGGGCCGGTACCCGCTCGACCGCATCGCCGACGCCCACGACGCCGCGGAGCGGTCCGGCTCCCACGGCCGCGTCGTCGTCGAACTCTAGGCGCCCCTCCCCCGCGATCTTGCACTTTCGGCCCCTCGCTCGCGGCTTACGCGGCTTTCGCCCGGGCACAAAGTGCAAGATCGCGGGGAGATCGGGGTGCGGTCAGCTCACCAGGGGCTTCAGGTCCGTGGCGGGTGGGGTCCAGATTTCCGGGGCGGCCTGGACCTGGTCGCCGGAGCGGATGTCCTTCACCTCGTCGGCGGCGCCGTCCGTGCCGGGGAACCAGACGTACGGGATGCCGCGCCGCTCGGCGTAGCGGATCTGCCGGCCGAACTTCGCGGCGCTCGGCGACACCTCCGTCGGCACACCACGGCGGCGCAGCGCGTCGGCCACCCGGTTGCTGGCGGGACGCTGCTCCTCGCTGGTCACCGCCACCAGGACGCACGTCGGCACGTCCCGGGAGACGGACAACCCGCCGGTGCCGAAGAGCAGGCCGAGCAGCCGGGTGACTCCGATCGAGATGCCCACCCCGGGGAACCGCACGTTCCCCGAGCTGGCCAGGTTGTCGTATCGGCCGCCGGAGCAGATCGAGCCGTACCGCTCGTAGCCGCGCAGCTGGGTCTCGTAGACCGTGCCGGTGTAGTAGTCCAGGCCACGGGCGATCCGCAGGTCGGCCACGCAGAGCCCCGGCGAGTGCTCAGCGGCGGTCTCCACCACCCGGACCAGCTCGTCGATCCCCTCCTCGAGCAGCGGGTCGCTCACCCCGAGGGCTCGTACGGCGTCGGCGAACGACGCGTCCGGCGCGGAGATCTCGGCCAGCGCCAGGCACGCCTTGGCCTGCGCCTCGCTCGCCCCGGCGGTCTGCGCCAGCAGCTCCGCCACCTTCGCCGGGCCGATCTTGTCGAGCTTGTCCACGGCGCGCAGCGCCGCCTCCGGGTCGGTCAGCCCGATGCCGCGGTAGAAGCCCTCGCAGATCTTGCGGTTGTTGACCTGGATCAACACCGGTGGGATCGGCAGCGACCGCAGCGCGTCCCCGATCACCAGCGGCATCTCCGCCTCGTGGTGCGGGGCGAGGGTGTCCCGGTCGACGATGTCGATGTCGGCCTGGACGAACTCGCGGTAGCGCCCCTCCTGCGGTCGCTCCCCCCGCCACACCTTCTGGATCTGGTAGCGGCGGAACGGGAACTGCAGCTTGCCGGCGTTCTCCAGCACGTATCGGGCGAACGGCACGGTCAGGTCGAAGTGCAGGCCGAGCGAGTCGTCGCCGGCGGGGCCGGTCTCGTCGGCCTGCAGCCGCCGGATCACGTAGACCTCCTTGGAGGTCTCCCCCTTGCGCAGCAGCTGGTCCAGCGGCTCGACGGCCCGGGTCTCCAGCGGGGCGAAGCCGTACAGCTCGAAGGTGCTCCGGATCCGGTCCAGCACGTACTGCTCGATCATCCGCTGCGGCGGCGTCCACTCCGGGAAACCGGAGATGGGCGTGGGCTTGCTCATCACGTACTCCTTGACTCCCGCGCGGGGCGCGGTCAGCTCGGGGCCCGCGCGCGGCGCGGGCGGGGTCACCAGCCTCGGGTGGGTGCGGCCGGGCGCGCGTCGCCGGACTCCGCCACCTCGACGAGGTACGGGTTGGTCGCGCGCTCGCGGCCGATCGTGGTCGTGGGGCCGTGGCCGGGCAGGACGACGGTGTCGTCGGCCAGCGGGAGGATCTTGTCCCGCAGGCTGGCCAGCATGGCGGGCATGCTGCCGCCCGGCAGGTCGATGCGGCCGATCGAGCCCGCGAACAGCACGTCGCCGGAGAGGCAGATCTCGTCGGCCTCCCAGGGCGAGCCGGCGCCGGGCATCCGGAACAGCACCGACCCGCCGGTATGGCCCGGCGCGTGGTCGACGGTGATCTCCAACCCGGCCAGCGCGAGAGCGGCGCCGTCGGTCAACTCGGCGACGTCCTCCGGCTCGCTGTAGGGCAGCCGCCCACCGAAGAGCGCCCTGAGGTCGGCGGACAGCCCCTTGGCCGGGTCCGCCAGCAGCTCCCGGTCACCGGGGTGCACGTACGCGGTGATCCCCCGGGCGCCGCAGACCGGCGCCACCGAGAAGGTGTGGTCGAGGTGGCCGTGGGTGAGCAGGACGGCGGCCGGGTGCAGGCGGTGCTCGGCGAGCAGGGCGTCGAGCCGGTCGAGCACACCGATCCCCGGGTCGACGACCACGCACTGCTCCCCCGGCGCCGTGGCGACCACGTAGCAGTTGGTGCCGAAGGCGTCGGCGGGAAAGCCGGCCACGAGCACGTCCGCTCCCCTTCCGTCGAGCCGCGGTGTTCCTGTCAGCAGCCTAACCGGCGGCACGACCGTATTCGGCGGACCCACCAGTCCCGCCGTCCCCGCCCGGCACAGTGATGCGCTCCG
Organism: Micromonospora sp. WMMD812; assembly: GCF_027497215.1. Taxonomy (NCBI): domain Bacteria; kingdom Bacillati; phylum Actinomycetota; class Actinomycetes; order Micromonosporales; family Micromonosporaceae; genus Micromonospora; species Micromonospora sp. WMMD812. Next base: position 2,284,684 of record NZ_CP114904.1, read on the forward strand.
ATAGGCCCAGCCCCGACCTCGTACACCACATTCCCAGCCGGTGGCCGTACACTCTGGCGGGCGTGTGGCGTGGCGCACTGGCCCGCACGGGCGACGGCGCCCGGGACGCCGGTGACGACCAGGGTGAAGGAAGGGGAGCACGGGTGGCTTCCAGCAGGGACCGGCAGCGCAAACTGGCGCGGGCCAAGCTCGACCGGCAGATGGCCCGCAGGGCCGGGCGGGTCCGGCGCCGGCGGCAGATCCAGGCCGGTGTCGGCGCCGCTCTGGTGCTCGCGCTGATCGTGGTCGGCTCGGCGTGGGCGCTCGGCGCCTTCGACTCCGACCCGAAGGAGAACACCGCGGCGGACGAGGTCTGCCTCTGGACCCCGCAGGACGCCACCGCGAACACCAACCTCAAGGACGTGGGCACCCCGGCCACCACCGGCCTGCCCACCGACGGCACCCGAGCGATGACGGTGACCACCAACCAGGGCGCGCCGATCACCGCCGAACTCGACCTGGCCTCGGCCCCGTGTGCCGGCGCGAGCATCGCCCACCTGGCGAGCCGGTCGTTCTACGACAACACCAAGTGCCACGAGATCACCGCCGAGGGCGCGCTGCGCTGCGGTGACCCCAGCGGCACCGGCCTGGGCGGCCCGACCTACTCGTTCTACGACGAGAACGTGCCCAGCGCGCCCGAGGCGAGCCCGTCCGCCAGCCCCGCCCCCGGTCAGCCACCGGCGTACCCGAAGGGCACGGTGGCGATGATCGCCAACCCGCCGGGCGCGAACGGCAGCCAGTTCCTGCTCTTCTTCAAGGACTTCAACCCGGACAAGGCGGTCTACCCGGTCATCGGAAAGGTCACCGGCGGCTTGGACGTCCTGGAGAAGATCGGTGCCCTGCCGACCGTGGACAATGGGACCGGGGCGCAGGTCAAGCCCAAGAACGACGTGGTGATCCAGAGCCTCACCGTCGGTGAGCCGGCCACCGGCGCGTCGGCACCGGCGCCCACCGGCTCCGGCGCCCCGGCGGCCAGCACCAGCGCCGGCTGACCGGGCGACCCACCCCACCCGCAGCGGCACCCAGACAGACAGTCCAGGAGGATCCAGGCGTGACGTCCACCAGAGAGCGGCAGCGCGCGGCGGCACGCGCCCGGCTCGAGAAGGAGATGGCCGAGCGCGCGGCCCGCGCCCGCAAGCGCCGGCAGACCCAGGCGATCGCCGGGGCGACCCTCGCCCTGCTGCTCGTGGTGGCCGGCACCGTCTGGCTGGCCACCAGCCTGGGTGGCGACGACGACAAGACCGGCACCGACACGGCGGCGAGCGGGCAGGCCCAGTGCGCCTACACCGAGATCCCGTCCGACCAGCGGACCAAGGAGACCAAGGACGTCGGGCTGCCGGCCACCCAGCAGTCGACCACCGGCGTCCAGACCATGACGATCGACACCAACCTGGGGCCGATCACCGCCAAGGTCGACCGGTCCCTGGCGCCCTGCACCGCGGGCGCCTTCACCCACCTGGCCGAGAAGAACTTCTTCGACAACAGCAAGTGCCACCGTCTGGTGACCGAGGGCATCAAGGTGCTCCAGTGCGGTGACCCGAGCGCGACCGGCAAGGGCTGGCGGGAGACCGACGGCACCGGCGGCCCGAGCTTCCGGATGGCCGAGGAGAACCTGCCGACCGACAAGCGGCCGCCGTACCCGGCGGGGGTCATCGCGATGGCCAACTCCGGCCAGCCGGGCAGCACGGGCAGCCAGTTCTTCATCGTCTACGGCGACTCGCCGCTGGACCCGAACTACACGGTGCTCGGCACGATCACCGGTGGCATGGACATCGTCAACGACGTGGCCAAGGCCGGCGACGACAAGGCCTTCGCGCAGCAGGCCGGTGGCGGTCACCCGAAGAAGGAGATCACCATCACCAAGCTGGCGATGAGCGCGCCGCAGGGCTGAGCCCGACGCGTACGACGAAGCGCCCGCCGGTCACGGACCGGCGGGCGCTGTCGTGTGTGCGGAGGGGCGATCGGGGCGGCGTCAGGCCCCGGAGGTGACCCGGTAGGCGTCGAAGACGCCGTCCACCTTGCGGACCGCGGCCAGCAGGTGGCCGAGGTGCTTCGGGTCGGCCATCTCGAAGCTGAACCGGCTCACCGCCACCCGGTCGCGGGTGGTGGTGACCGTGGCGGACAGGATGTTGACCCGCTCCTCGGAGAGCACCCGGGTGACGTCGGCGAGCAGCTTGTGCCGGTCGAGCGCCTCCACCTGGATGGCGACCAGGAACGTCGAGGCGGAGGTGAGCTTCCAGCTCACCTCGACCACCCGCTCGCCCTGGGCCTTCAGGTCCTCGGCGTTGGCGCAGTCGTCCCGGTGCACGCTCACCCCGCCGGAGCGGGTGACGAACCCGAAGACCGCGTCCGGCGGCACCGGCGTGCAGCACCGCGCCAGCTTGATCCAGACGTCGCTGACGCCGCGGACCACCACACCCGGGTCGTGACTGCTCGCCCGGCTGCGTGGCGGCCGCGTGGCGACGGCGGTCTCGGCGATGTCCTCCGCCGCGCCCTCCTCGCCGCCGTACGTGGCCATCAGCTTCTGCACGACCGACTGGGCGCTGACCTGGCTGTCGCCGACCGCCGCGTACAGCGACGCCACGTCGGCCAGGTGCAGGTCCCGGGAGACCGCCATCAGCGCATCCGAGGTGAGCATCCGCTGAAGCGGCATGCCCTGCTTGCGCATCGCCTTGACGATCGCGTCCTTGCCGGCCTCGATCGCCTCCTCGCGCCGCTCCTTGTTGAAGTACTGGCGGATCTTCGTCCGGGCGCGGGGGCTCTTGACGAAGCCGAGCCAGTCCTGCGTGGGGCCGGCGGTGTCGGACTTCGAGGTGAAGATCTCGATCACGTCGCCGTTGGAGAGCGTCGACTCCAACGGCACCAGCTTGCCGTTGACCCGGGCGCCGATGCACTTGTGCCCGACCTCGGTGTGCACCGCGTACGCGAAGTCCACCGGCGTCGACCCGGTCGGCAGCGGGATGACGTCACCCTTCGGGGTGAAGACGTACACCTCCTGGCTCGACAGGTCGAACCGCAGCGCGTCGAGGAACTCGCTCGGGTCGGCCGCCTCCCGCTGCCAGTCCAGCAGCTGGCGCAGCCAGGTCATCTCGTCGATGTGCGCCGGCGGGCCGACGATCTGGGTGCCCTTGTGCTCCTTGTACTTCCAGTGCGCGGCGATGCCGAACTCGGCGGTGCGGTGCATCGCGTACGTGCGGATCTGCATCTCCACCGGCTTGCCGGTGGGCCCGATGACCGTCGTGTGCAGCGACTGGTACATGTTGAACTTGGGCATGGCGATGTAGTCCTTGAACCGGCCCGGCACCGGCTGCCAGTTGGCGTGGATGACGCCCAACGCCGCGTAGCAGTCGCGCACCGTGTCGACCAGGATCCGCACACCGACCAGGTCGTAGATGTCGTTGAAGTCGCGACCCCGCACGATCATCTTCTGGTAGATCGAGTAGAGGTGCTTCGGCCGCCCGGTGGTCTCCGCCTTGATCTTGGCGGCCTTCAGGTCGGTCTGCACCTTCTGGGTCACCTGGCGCAGCAGCGCCTCGCGCTGCGGCTGGTGCTCGCCGATCAGGCGGTTGATCTCCTCGTACCGCTTCGGGAAGAGGGTGCCGAAGGCGAGGTCCTCCAGCTCCCACTTGATCGTGTTCATACCAAGGCGGTGGGCCAGCGGCGCCAGGATCTCCAGCGTCTCCTTCGCCTTCTGCTCCTGCTTGGGGCGGGGCAGGAAGGTGAGGGTGCGCATGTTGTGCAGCCGGTCGGCCAGCTTGATCACCAAGACGCGCGGGTCCTTCGCCATGGCCACGACCATCTTGCGGATGGTCTCGGCCTTGGCCGCGTCGCCCAGCTTGACCTTGTCGAGCTTGGTGACCCCGTCGACCAGGAGCGCGACCTCGCCGCCGAAGTCGGCGCGCATCTGGTCGAGGGTGTACTCGGTGTCCTCGATCGTGTCGTGCAGCAGCGCCGCGACCAGCGTGGTGGTGTCCATCCCGAGGTTGGCCAGGATGGTCGCCACCGCCAGCGGGTGCGTGATGTACGGGTCGCCGGACTTGCGGTACTGACCGGAGTGCCAGCGGGCCGCGGTGTCGAAGGCGCGCTGGAGCAGCCGCGCGTCGGCCTTGGGGTGGTTCTCCCGGTGGGTCGAGATGAGCGGCTCGAGCACCTCGCTGACCTGGGAGGTCTGCCAGGGCGCGTTGAACCGGGCCAGCCGGGCCCGCACGCGGCGGCCGGTGGGCGCGTTGGAGAGGCCGAAACCCGCGCTCGGCGTCGGCTCGACCGACCCGTCGGGCCGGAACGGGACGACCACGCTGTCGGCGGGAGGAACGGACGCGGACCGGGCGGACTCGGCCGGGGCGGTCGCGGCAGCGCCGTTGCCAGAGCCCGTCACCCGGGCCGTCGCGTCGCCGTTCCGGTCGGTCACCGAGCCGTCCGCGTCGCCTGTCGGGTGCACCGTGCCCTCCATCGGAGGGACGACATCGTGGGACACCGGCCTCCTCACCGCTCGCCGGAATCACGCCGACCGCGCCGGTCGGCCTGGTCTCGTGCCGCCGGACGGTCTACCGCCGGCGTCAGCAAAGGGCAATGCTACCCGCACGCACGGTGCCCCGCCGCTCCGCCGGACGGACCGCGCCGGGTCCGTCCGACGGTCGTCGGCGTCAAACGGTCAGCAGGGCATGGACCGGACGTGGGGCGAGCCGGTCCCGGCCGCCCAGGAAGCTCAGCTCCAGCAGCACGGTGAACCCGGCGACGGTGCCGCCGGCCCGCTCGACCAGGTCCAGGGTCGCCGCGGCGGTGCCCCCGGTGGCCAGCACGTCGTCCACCACCAGCACCCGGTGCCCGGCCGTGAACGCGTCCTGGTGCACCTCGAGGGTGGCCTCGCCGTACTCCAGCTCGTACGAGGCCGAGTACGCCGCCCGGGGCAGCTTGCCCGCCTTGCGCACCGGCACCACGCCCACACCGGTCGCGTACGCGATGGCCGCCGCGACCACGAACCCGCGCGCCTCGATCCCGACCACGGCGTCGAACGTGTCCCGCCCGTGGTACGCCACGATCCCGTCGATCACCTCGCGGAACGCCGCGCCGTCGGCGAAGAGCGGCATCAGGTCCTTGAACACGACACCAGGCTTGGGAAAGTCGGGCACGTCCAGCACCCGGCTGGCCACCAGCCGGGCCGTCTCGGCACCGCTGTCCCCGCGTACCTCGGCGCTGTGGGTCTCCGTCACGGCAGTTCCCGTTTCCTTCCGACGACGACGGCGTCCTTCATGCTGCTCGCACAGCATGAAGGACGCCGTCAGGTCGCTTCCTACCGGGTCGGCCCCCGGCGGCCGGTCAGCGCCGCTTCGCGCCGCCCGGCCGGTTTCCGCCGCCGCCGCTGGGCCGCCCGCCCCGGGCGCCGGTGGACCGCTTGGCCGCCGGCCGCGCACCCACCTTGGGCGCGGCGCCGGCCAGCGCGGCGTTCTCCACGTCGGCGGCCGGTTCGCCGCCGCCGGTGGGCCGCGCCGGGGCGCCCTTCGGGGTCAGCTCGCCGCGGGCGATGGCGCCCCGCCGGGCCAGGACCCGCTTGGTGTGCGCCTGGATCCGCGGCTCGAAGTCCTTCAGCGTCGCCAGCACCGGGGTGGCGAAGAAGAGGGACGAGAAGACCGCGACGAGCATGCCGACGAAGAGCACCAGACCGAGGTCCTTCAGGGTGACCGCGCCGAGCGGGACACCGATGAAGAGCAGACCACCCACGGGCAGCAGCGCCACCAGGCTGGTGTTGATCGAGCGCATCAGGGTCTGGTTGACCGCGAGGTTGGCCGCCTCGCCGTACGTCTGGTTGTTGCTCGCCGTGATGCCCCGGGTGTTCTCCTGGACCTTGTCGAACACCACGACGACGTCGTAGAGCGCGAAGCCCAGGATGGTGAGGAACCCGATGATCGTCGACGGGGTGACCTCGAACCCGACCAGCGAGTAGACCCCGGCGGTGAGGACCAGGTTGAGCAGCAGCGAGGAGACCGCGCTGACCGCCATCCGCCACTCGAAGCGGATGATCAGGTAGAGCGTCACCAGCGCGATGAAGATGACCAGACCGAGCAGCGCGCGCTCGGTGTACTGGCCGCCCCAGGCCGCGCTGACCTGGTTCGAGCTGATCTGGTCCGCGTTGAGGCCGAACTCCTGCGTCAACCCGGCCTTGACCGCGTTGGCGTCCTCAGAGCTCAGCACGGCGGTGCGGAACTCGTAGAACTCCCCGCTTCCGCCGCCGACCGTCTGGGCCGACTCGACCTCGGTGCCGCCGGCCACGCTGTCGAGGACGCCGTTGACCCGCTCCTCGGTGCCGGACAGCGTGCCGACACTGGCCGGGACCTGGAAGGAGTTGCCGCCCTCGAACTCGATGCCCAGGGTGAAGCCCCGGAAGGCGAAGCTCAGCACCGCGGCGAGCACCAGAGCGCCCGCGATCGAGAACCAGAGCTTGCGCTTGCCGATGATGTTGAGACCGGCCTCGCCCCGGTAGAGGCGGGTAGCCAGACCGCTGCGGGCCATGTCAGGCCTCCTTCACGCGGGACGGGCGGGTGGTGGTGTCGCGCTCGGCTTCGGCCGTCCGCAGGACGCGGCCAAGGCCACTGACCCGCGGCGAGAGGAAGGCACCGGTCCGCGCGAACATCGTCATGATCGGGTGCCGGAAGAGGAACACCACGACCAGGTCCAGCACCGTCGCCAGGCCGAGGGCGAAGGCGAAGCCCTTCACCGTGCCGACCGAGACCACGTAGAGGACCACCGCCGCGAGGATCGAGATCGTGTTCGCCGAGATGATCGTCCGTCGGGCCCGGGCCCAGGCCCGCGGCACCGCGCTACGTGGGCTGCGGCCCTCCCGGATCTCGTCCTTCAACCGTTCGAAGTAGATGACGAACGAGTCCGCCGCCACACCGAGCGAGACGATGAAACCGGCGATGCCGGCGAGGGTCAGGGTGAAGCCGATCTGCCGCCCGAGCACGATCAGCGCGCCGAAGACCAGCAGGGCGGAGAGCAGCAGGCTCAGGAAGATCACCGAGCCGAGCAGGCGGTAGTAGAAGAACGCGTAGATGATGACCAGCAGCATGCCGATGCCGGCCGCGAGCAGACCGGCCCGCAGGTGGCTGGCGCCCAGCGTGGCGGAGACGTTCTGCTGCTCCTGCTGCTCGAAGGTCACCGGCAGGGCGCCGTAGCGCAGCTGGCTGGCGAGGTCGCTGGCGTCCTTCTGGGTGAAGTTTCCGGTGATCTGCGAGTCACCGGTGAGCACGCCCTGGATCTCCGGCGACGAGACGATCTCGTTGTCCAGCACCACGGCGACCCGGCACTTGCCGTCCTGGCCGAGGGCGGAGGCGTCGCAGGCCTGCCCGTCGTTGTTGAACGACTCGCGGGTCAGGTTGGTCCACTTTTCCTGACCGCTGCCGGTGAAGTCGAGGCTGACCACCCAGGAGCTGGTCTGGTCCATCACCGCGCTGGCGTCGCTCACGTCGGTGCCGAGCACCTTCGCCTTGTCGAGCAGGTACTTCGCGGCGCCGTCCTCACAGGCCACGGCCTGCTGGTTCGGGTCGGAAATCGACGCCGGCGGACGCTTGTCGAGCTGGGCGCAGCCGATGGTCGGCACGTTGAACTGCATCTGCGCCGGCAGGACGGCGACCTCCTCCGGGCTCAGCGTGCCGAAGGGCTTGAGCTTGTCCGCCAGCGAGGGGTCGGCGGAGAGGTCCGCGGGGCCCTGCAGGCCGCTCGCGGCCGACCAGGCGGCCGCGCCGACCTTCTGCTCGACGGCCTTGCGCTGCTCCTCGATGCTGGCCGACACCGGTTCGTCACTGGCGCTCGGCGAGGGCGCCGCGGCGCTCGGCGAGGCCGATGCCGACGCCGACGCCGACGGAGTGGCGCTCGGCGCCGGCGCCATGCCGCCCTGGCCGCCCGTCGGGGAGCTGGTCACCTTCGGCGCCGGGCTGCCGGACGGGGTCGCGCTGCCCGACGGGGTCGGGGCCGCGCTGCCGGACGGCGCCGGGCTGGCGCTGCCGGACGGGGTCGGCGCCGGTGCGGCGACCGCACCGCTGCCGTCCGCGGCCTTGAGCACCTTGCGGAAGCGCAGCTCGGCCGCGCTGCCCACGTTGGTCAGGTCCCGGTTCTCACCGGGCAGGGAGATCACGATGTTCCGGTTGCCCTCGGTGACCACCTCGGCCTCGGCCACGCCGAACGCGTTGACCCGGTTCTCGATGATCTGGCGGGCCTCTTCGAGGTTCTCCGCCGTCGGGGGCCGGCCGTCGAGGGTGTTCTTCGCCTCGAGCGTCAGCCGGGTGCCGCCGATCAGGTCCAAGCCGAGCCGGGGCTCGAGCCGATCCGTGAAGCTGCCCTTGGCGCCGCCCGAGAAGAACACCAGAAGATAGAGGACCACGAAGACGAGCCCGAGCACGGCGATCTGCCGTCCGGGGCGCATCTGTCCCTGAGGTGGTGCCACGGCTGTCCTGTCTCCCTGTAACAGTCGCGCCGCCGATCAGCGGCGACGGGGTCGGCCGGGGGTCCCGGCCGACGGTCCACCCGGGCCGGCGACGGGCGGCGGCACGGCGCCACGGCGGCCGGCGCGAAGGGCGCCGACCGGCCACGGAGGCGTGCCGACGCCCTACGTCGACCCGACTATCCAGTTTTCACGTCACGTCCGCCACCCCGTCGGGCCACCGGCGCGGGCCGGCCGCCCCGAGGGGAGGTGGGTCACTCCTTGACGGTGTCCGCGTCCTCGGTGGTCGGCTCGGCCGGGAGCTCGGCCCGGGTGACCACCCGGGCGATCGCCGGCCGGGCGTAGCGGGTCTGCACGCCGGGGGCGACCTCGAGCAGGACGGTGTCGTCGTCCACACCGGTCACGGTGCCGTAGAGCCCGCCGATGGTGACCACCTCGTCGCCCGGGGAGAGCGCGGACTGCATCGCCTCGGCCTCGCGGCGACGCTTCTGCTGGGGGCGGATCATCATGAAGTACATGACGCCGAAGAGCAGAACGATCATGAGGATCGGCGTCAGACCGCCGGCTCCCCCACTGCCCGCTGCGAGGTATTGCACGGTTACAGACCTTCCCATTGACCCCCCTGCCGGCGCGGGGCGCGCCGGAGCGGAGGCGGATTCTCACGTCCTGTACAGACCGCGGCGAAGTCTAATCCCTGCACCTGGGAACGCCGAATGCGGCACAGATCACGTTCGGATCACGGCTGTTCGGGCGCGGTCGAGAACAGATCGGGCGTGGGAGGGGCATCCGCGCCAAATGTACCATTAGGCGGCGTACGGCCCAGATGGTGCCAGGCAGCCTCGGTCGCCACCCGCCCCCGGGGCGTACGCGCCAGCAGACCGGCCCGTACCAGGAACGGCTCGCACACCTCCTCGACGGTGTCCGGCTGCTCCCCCACCGCCACCGCGAGGGTGGAGAGACCGACCGGGCCACCCCGGAACGAGTCGACCAGCGCGGTGAGCACCGCCCGGTCCAGCCGGTCCAGCCCGAGCGCGTCGACGTCGTACACCGTCAGGGCCGCCCGGGCGGTCTCCAGGGTGACCACGCCCTCGGCCCGGACCTCGGCGAAGTCCCGCACCCGGCGCAGCAGCCGGTTGGCGATCCGGGGCGTCCCCCGCGACCGGCCGGCGATCTCGGCGGCGCCGTCGTCGGTGATCGGCACGTTCAGGATCCGCGCCGAGCGGTGCAGCAGCGCCTCGAGGTCGGCCGGGGCGTAGAAGTCGAGGTGGGCGACGAAACCGAACCGGTCCCGCATCGGCCCGGTCAGCAGACCGGAGCGGGTGGTCGCGCCCACCAGGGTGAACGGCTCGACGTCCAGCGGGATCGCGGTGGCGCCCGGCCCCTTGCCGACCACCACGTCGACCCGGAAGTCCTCCATCGCGCTGTAGAGCAGCTCCTCGGCCGGCTTCGCGATCCGGTGGATCTCGTCGATGAAGAGCACGTCGCCCTCGGCGAGGCTCGTCAGGATGGCCGCGAGGTCGCCCGAGCGCTCGATGGCCGGGCCGCTGGTCACCCGGATGCCCGAGCCCAGCTCGGCGGCGACGATGTTGGCCAGGGTGGTCTTACCCAGGCCGGGCGGCCCGGACAGGAGGATGTGGTCGGGCGGGCTGCCGCGCCGCATCGCGCCCTTCAGCAACAGGTCGAGCTGGTCGCGCACCCGGTGCTGGGCGATGAACTCGTCCAGCCGCTTCGGCCGGACGCTGGCCTCCGCGTCCAGTTCCGCGTCGTTGACGTACGCCGAGACCAGGCCGCCGTCGGGAGCCGTCATCGGGTGCGGCCCAGCAGCCGGATGGCCTGCTTGAGCAGGACCGGTACGGGCGGGGTCGGGCCGTCGACGGTCTCCGCGACCGCGGCCACCGCCTGGTCGGCCTGCGCGCCCGTCCAGCCCAGCCCGACGAGCGCCTGGCGGACCTGCTCGGGCCAGGCGCCGCCGGTCACGCCGGCCGCGCCGTCGACGCCCACCGGCACCGGGCCGATCCGGTCGCGCAGCTCCAGCACGAGCCGCTCGGCGCCCTTTTTGCCGATGCCGGGCACCCGGGTCAACGCGGCCGTGTCGGCGTTGGCGATCGCCTTGCGCACCGCGTCCGGCGTGTGCACGGCGAGCACCGCCTGCGCCAGCCGGGGGCCGACCCCACTGGCGGTCTGCAACAGCTCGAAGAGCTGCTTGGCGTCGTCGTCGGCGAAACCGTAGAGGGTGAGCGAGTCCTCGCGGACGACCAGACTGGTGGCGAGCCGGGCGGGCTGGCCGATCCGCAGGTCGGCGAGGGTGGCCGGGGCGCAGTGCACCGCCAGGCCCACCCCGCCGACCTCGATCACCGCCTGGTCGGGGCCGGTCGCGGTCACCACGCCGCGCACGCTGGCGATCATCTGGATCCTCCTCGTCGTACCCGGTCGGCCGCGGCGGCCAGCTTGGAGCGGGTGCCGCCGCGCCACACGTGGCAGATGGCCAGGGCGAGCGCGTCCGCGGCGTCGGCCGGGCGGGGTGGTTCGGGCAGCCGCAGCAGGCGGGTGACCATCGCGGTCATCTGCGCCTTGTCCGCCTGACCCGAGCCGGTCACCGCCGCCTTCACCTCGCTCGGGGTGTACGTCTGCACCGGCAACCCGGCGCGCGCGCCGGCGAGCACCGCGATCCCGCTGGCCTGGGCGGTGCCCATCACGGTGCGGACGTTGTGCTGGCTGAACACGCGCTCGACCGCCACGCTGTCCGGCTGGTGCTCGGCCACCAGCTTGGTCAGCGAACGGTCCAGGTGCAGCAGTCGGACGGGCAGCTCGTCGGCCGGGTCGGTGTAGACCACGTAGTAGGCGACCAGGGTGCAGGGCCGGCCGGGCACGCCCTCGACCACACCCACCCCGCACCGGGTCAGCCCCGGGTCGACGCCGAGCACCCGCACGCCGCCTCCTCCCCCCACACCGCCAGCAGTACGTGTGTTCGACACCCTACCGATGGCCCGGAACGGGTGCCGGGCGGGACACGCCGGGATCGACGACGGGCGCGGACACGCCGGGCGGCGGGCGGGAACGGTCCACGACGTACCGGCCGCCGTCGTGCGGCGCTCCCACACACCCTGGCCATCGAGTATGTGTCGCCACCCCATGTGCGCCCGGCCACACAGCTCGTAACTTCTTGCGCCATGACGGCAGAACCCGTGGCGGTCCCCCACGTCGTGAACGTCGACCTCGCCGGTCGGACCGCCCTGGTGACCGGGGGCGGCAGCGGCATCGGCCGGGCCTGCGCCCTGCGGTTGGCGGCGGCCGGGGCCTCGGTCCTGGTGGTGGATCGCAACGTCGAGGCGGCGAAGGCGGTGGCCGCCGAGGCCAGCGGGCGGGCCGAGGGGATCGACCTCGCCGACGCCGAGGCCGTGGACCGGCTCGACACCGACGTGGACATCGTGATCAACAACGCCGGGTTGCAGCACGTCGCCCCGGTGCCGGACTTCCCGGCGGAGCGGTTCGCGTACCTGCACCGGGTCATGGTCGAGGCGCCGTTCCTGATCATCCGGCGCGCGCTTCCGCACATGTACGCGAACGGCTGGGGTCGGATCATCAACATCTCGTCGGTGCACGGGCTGCGCGCCTCGCCCTACAAGGCGGCGTACGTCTCGGCCAAGCACGCCCTCGAAGGGCTGTCGAAGGTGGTCGCGTTGGAGGGCGCGGAGCACGGTGTCACCGCCAACTGCATCAACCCGGCGTACGTGCGCACCGCCCTCGTGGAGAGCCAGATCGCCGACCAGGCCGCCAGCCACGGCATCCCGGAGTCCGAGGTCGTGGAGAAGATCATGCTGGCCCGGGCGGCGATCAAACGGCTGATCGAGCCGGAGGAGGTCGCCGAGCTGATGGCGTACCTCTGCACGCCGCCGGCGGCATTCATCACCGGCGCGTCCATCGCGCTCGACGGGGGCTGGACGGCGAACTAGTGGCCCTGAGCACAATGGGCGTCATGTCCTCGCCGGTGGAGTTCCTCGAACTGCTCGCCCGGGAGGCGGCCGCGGTCGAGTTCGAGGGCCCGCTGGTCGCCGCCCGCGCCGCCGGCCTCCCCCCGGACCAACTCGCCGAACTGGAGCAGGCCAAGACCGTGGCGCTGCGGGTCCGCGCGCTGCTGGAGCGCCGGCGCCGCCGGGAGACCGAGCTCTCCGGGCTGTACGACACGGTGAGCGACCTGGCCGGCCTCCGCGACCTGGACGACGTGCTGCGGGCCATCGTGCACCGGGCGCGCACCCTGCTCGGGGCCGACGTGGCGTACATGACGCTGAACGACGACGAGCGCGGCGACACCTACATGCGGGTCACCGACGGCTCGGTCTCCGCCCGGTTCCAGCGGTTGCGGCTGCCGATGGGCGCCGGCCTCGGCGGCCTGGTCGCACAGACCGGCGCCCCCTACGTGACGGCGAACTACCCGGAGGACGACCGCTTCCACCACACCGGTGAGATCGACGCCGGGGTGGGCGAGGAGGGCCTGGTGGCGATCCTGGGCGTGCCGCTGCGGCTCGGGTCGACCTCCATCGGGGTGCTCTACTCGGCGAACCGCTCGGCCCGGCCGTTCGCCCGCGAGGAGGTCGCCCTGCTGGTCTCGCTCGCCGCGCACGCGGCGGTCGCGATCGACACCGCCCGCCTGCTCACCGAGACCCGCTCGGCGTTGGCCGAGCTGTCCGCCGCGAACACCACGATCCGGGCGCACAGCAGCTCCGTGGAACGGGCGGCGGCCGCCCACGACCGGATGACGGCGCTGGTGCTGCGCGGCGGCGGCGTCGAGGACGTGGCGGCGGCGGTGACCGAGGTGCTCGGCGGCGCGCTGCTGGCGCTGGACGCGGAGGGCCGCCTGCTCGCCCGGGTCGGGGAGATCGACGAGCCGGACCGGTCGGACATCGTCGAGGCGGTGGCCGCCTCGCGGACCGAGGGGCGCAGCGTCCGGCGGGGCGCGCTCTGGTACGCGGCGGTGGTGGCCGGGGCGGAGAACCTCGGCGCGCTGGTGCTGCGTCCCGACGAGGAGCTGGTCGACGCCGACCAGCGGATCCTGGAGCGGGCCGCGCTGGTGACGGCGCTGCTGCTGCTGTTCCGCCGTACGGTCGCCGAGGCGGAGGGTCGGGTCCGCGGCGAGCTGCTCGACGACCTGATCGCCCGGCCGCTGCGCGACACCGACGCGCTGCGCAGCCGGGCCCGACGGCTCGGGGTCGACCTGGACGCGCCGCACGTGCTCGTGGCGGTCGGGGACGACGCGATCGCCGCGACCGGCTCGGCCCGCCAGCGGGTGCTCTCCTGGGCCACCACGTACGCCTCGACCCGCGGCGGCCTGGCCGCGGCGCGCGACGGCCGGGTGGTGCTGATGCTGCCCGGTCAGGACGCCGGCGGCAGCGCCCGGGCGGTGTCCCGGGATCTGTCCCGGATCACCGGCCGGCCGGTGACCGCCGGGGCGAGCGGCCCGTCCACCGGGCCGGCGTCGCTGGCGGCCACGTTCCGCGAGGCGGACCGCTGCCTCACCGCGCTCGGCGCGCTGGGTCGCGCCGGCCAGGGTGCGAGCACCTCTGAACTGGGCTTCGTCGGGCTGCTGCTCGGCGCGGTCGGCGACGGGGGCGACCGGGACGTGGACCGGTTCCTGACCGCGACGGTGGGGCCGGTGGTGGAGTACGACGCCCGGCGCGGCACCGCGCTGGTCCGGACGTTGGAGGCGTACTTCGGGGTGGGTGGCAGCCTGGCCCGCGCCGCCGAGCAGCTGCACGTGCACGTGAACACGGTGACCCAGCGGCTGGAGCGCGTCGGGCAGCTGCTCGGCGCGGACTGGCAGCGGCCGGAGCGGGCGCTGGAGGTGCAGCTGGCGCTGCGCCTGCACCGCCTCCGCTCCCCCGCCGGCTGAGCGTCGCGCCCCTTTACCCGCTTGCGGCCCGACCGGTGCCGTGCTCACCGGCCGGCTGCCGGGCCGGCTCGCACCCGCCGGTGACTCGGTGCACCGGGCGGGTCGGCTGCGGGTGGCACCAAGGCCGACGAGCGTTGTCCGGCGGTCGGCGTCCGGCGGTCGGCACCGGCGCTGACGGTGGGCGGCCAGCATCGGCGGCGGCGAAGCCGCTGGTCGCCCACCGCCCGACTCGGACGAGCCGGCGTCGCACGCCGATCCGGGCCAACGGGAGGACGGCGGTGCGTCCGCCCCGTTCGGGTCAGCGGGCGCGGATGCCCTCCAGCACCCCGTCGACGACCCGCTCCGGCAGCACGGTGTCGTCCAGCTCGGGGTGCCAGCGCAGCACCCGCTGGATGAGCATCGGCCCGGTGAGCATGGCCAGGGCCAGCTCGATGTCGAGGTCGGCGCGCAGCTCGCCAGTGCTCACCCCGCGCCGCAGCACCTCGCGCACCCGCGCCCGGCGGGGCTCGATGATGCTCTGGTAGAGCTGGTAGCGGTCCGGGTCGCGGTTCACCTCGGGTATCAGGCAGGGCATGATCTTCGAGGCCCGCGGGTCGGCGTTGCGGCCGACCCCGCCGACCAGCACGATCAGGTCCTCCCGGACCGACCGGCCGGTCGTCTCCGGTGGCGTGCCCTTGAGGATGCCCAGCGCGTCGCGCAGCAGCGCCTCCTTGCCGGACCAGCGACGGTAGATGGTCGCCTTGCCCACGCCGGCGCGGCTGGCGATCGCCTCGATCGAGAGCGCCTCGATCGTGCTGCCCTCGGCGAGCAGGTCGAGCGTGGCTTCGATGATCGCCTCGTCGGCGCGGAGGCTCCGCGGTCGCCCGGGCGACCGCGGAGCATCGGCACTGGACATCATGTCGGACATTGTCGCCGAACCTAGGCGGTGCCGGCCAACTCGGGTTCGGCGGCCGGCGCCGTCGGCGCCGGAGCCGTGGCTGCCCGGCCGGGCAGCCAGCGCAGCGCCACGAGGATGCCGAGCGCGGCCACCAGCGCGGAGAGCACAGCCGCCCAGTGCATGGCCGTGATGAACGAGTCGTTCGCGGCCGCGAGCAGCTTCGGCGCCGCCGGACCGAGCTGACCGGCCGTCGCGTACGCCCCGGAGATGGACTCGTTCGCGGCGTCTCGGGCCTCGGCCGGCAGGCCGTTCAGAGCCGGCTCGACGTCGCCCCGGTAGACCGCGGAGAGCACCGAACCGAGCACCGCCACGCCGAGCGCGCCGCCGACCTGGCGGATGGTGTTGCTGACCGCCGAACCCACACCGGCCTTCTCCCGGGGCAGCGCCGACATGATCGACTCGGTCGCCGGCGGCATGATGTTGGCCATGCCGACACCCTGGATGAAGTAGAAGACCAGCACGACCCAGATCGGGGTCTGCGCGTCGATGAAGGCGAAGGCGGCGAGCGAGATCACCGTCAGCGTCAACCCGACCGCCGCGACCGCCTTGCCGCCGTACTTGCGGACCATCGCCGCGCTACGCGGGGCGAAGATCAGCTGGGCGCCGGCGAACGGCAGGAAGAGCAGGCCGGTCTCCAGCGGGCTGTAGCCACGCACCAGCTGGAGGTAGAACGAGCCGAAGAACATCACGCCCATTGCGGCGAAGAAGATCAGGCCGACGATCGCGACCGGCGCGGCGAACTGCGGCACCTTGAAGAGCCGGACGTCCAGCGACGGGTGGCTGCTGCGCCGCTCGATCACCACGAACCAGGCCAGCACCGCCAGGCCACCGACGATCGAGGCCCACACCACCGGCCGACCGAAGCCGTGCTCGCCGCCGTCGATGATGCCGTAGGTCAACGCGACCAGGCCGATCACCGAGAGCACCACGCCGAACACGTCGACCCGGCCCGGCTTCGGGTCCCGCGACTCGGGCACCAGCAGCGCGACCAGCACCACGCCGAGCGCGACCACCGGCACGTTGATCAGGAAGACCGAACCCCACCAGAAGTGCTCGAGCAGCGCGCCGCCGAGGACCGGGCCGATCGCGACGGCCAGCCCGACCGCGCCGGCCCAGACGCCGATCGCCCGGCCGCGCTCCCGCGGGTCGAAGACGTTGGAGATGATCGAGAGCGTCACCGGCATGATGGCCGCGCCGCCGACCCCCATCAGCGCGCGGGCCGCGATCAGCTGCCCCGGGCTGTCCGCGTACGCCGACAGCAGCGACGACAGCCCGAAGAGCACCAGCCCGATCAGCAGGAACCGCTTGCGGCCGGCCCGGTCACCGAGCACCCCGAAGGTGAAGAGCAGGCCCGCGAAGACCAGCGTGTACGAGTTGATCGCCCACTCCAGCTCGCCCTGGCTGGCACCCAGGCCGTGCACCGGGTCGGCGAGCGTACGCAGGGCGACGTTCAGGATGGTGTTGTCGAGGACGACCACGAGGAGGCTGATCACCAGCACTCCCAGGATCGCCCACCTCCTCGGGTGGCCCGTGTTGTCGCGGATTTCCATGTGGTGGTTCTCCCCCCGGTAGCCCCGCCGGAAAATACGATACGGGGCAGACTCGAAACAGTGGTCAGCCTACGACGGCCATTAACGATACGGAACCGATCCGTATCGTATGTGTCCGGCGTCACGTGCCCCCGCTCCCACGAACCGACCTGGAACCCCGCTCCTCGGCCTCGCCAGCGAAGGGCCGGCCGTCGGTGGCGCAGGGAAGGCCGGGCGGCGAAGGGCCTGCCCACGGCACGGAAGGGCAGGCCGGCGGCGGCGAAGGACGGGCCGGCGGCGCGCGCACGGCGATGACGCGGGGCACGGCGACGGGCGCAGGGCACGCGACGGTGGCGCGGGCGGCGGTGGCGCGGGCGGGGGTGGCGCGGGCGGCACTGGCGGCACTGGCGACGGTGGCGCGGGCGGCACGACGGGCGGCGGCGCAAGGCACGGCGACGGCGGCAGTGGCGCGGGCGGCACGGCGTCGGCGGCACAGGGCGGCACGGCGGGTGGCGGCGCAGGGCACAGAGGCGTCGGCTTGCCCAGCGCACCGCGCCTCGCCCCGCCCCGCGACACCCACCGACGCGCCGCCCGAACCACCCGAGCCGGTCGACGCCGTCCCGACCTGATCGACTCACCCAACAAGCGCCGACAGATCGACTCGACTTCCATGAAGTCGCGGTGTCCTACTGACTCGCACACCCCGACTTCAAGGAACCCGAGTGGATCTAGCAGACGGTGACCTTGATCGACAACATGTAGCCCACGTGGCGGGGTCCCACCTACTTGGATACCGCCATATCAGCGATCTGGTGTTGACCAACACGGCTGACGGATTGATCGACCCAACTGCCCCGGCCCGTGGGGGTCCCGGCCAGGGTGATACCGCACACTCGATTCGACCCTTTCCGCACCTGGGATCAGGAATCGGCCGGGTTCGGAGGCGACGGTGGTGGTCGTGCGGGCAGAAGGACCAGCGGGCCGGAACCCTAGCGGGCCGGTGGGCTGACGGGGCCAGCGGGCTGACGGGGCGGGCCCTGGGCCGGTGAGCTGGCCGGGCCGGGTTGGCTGGCGCGGCGGTGGGGGTGGGCTGACAGCTGGCGCGGAGGTGGGCGGTGGGCTGGTGGGCTGACGGGGCCACCGCGCTGACGGGGCGGCCTGGCCGGGCCGGGTGGGCTTGGCCGGGCCGGGTGGGCTGGCCGGGGCGGGTGGGCTTGGCCGGGCCGGGTGGGCTGGCCGGGCCGGGTGGACTGGCGCGGCGGTGGGGGGCGGGCTGACGGGGCCGGTGGGCTGGCGGCCGCGATGGGGGCTGGCGGGCCGGGTGGCGGGCGGGCGGGCGGGCGAGTCGTTTGTGCTGTCAGCTCTAAAGGACGCGGTCTGGTCTGCCCCGCGTCGGGCCTGCGGCCTCGTGGTCGCCCGTTGAGGTTCGCGGTCTCCTGACGGTGCGGGGGATGAGCGGGGGGTCTGGTGGGCGGATGAGCGGGTGGGGTGCCCGGAGCCGGGTTTGTGCCGTGCCGGGTGGCCCGGCTGTCGGACGCCCAGGCGGGGTGGGTGGGGCGTGCGGTTCGGGCCGGGGCCGTGTGGGGTTGGTGTCCGGTTCCGGCGAGACACGGGGCGGTGGTTTCCGGCCGGCTGGGCCGGTGTGGGTGCTTTGGCGTGTGACCGGGGGCATCCCTGGGCTGGAATCGTGGGCGGCGCCGGGTCGTTGAACATGGGCGACGGCCGAGGTAGCGCGCCGGTCGCCGGCTGACCTGGCCGGGTGACGCGGATGGCCTGGCCCCCGGAATGACGGCGGGCGGCCGGTCGTTGCACAACGGACCCGGCGCGATGGCCGGCCCCGGAATGATGGCGGGTCGCCGGTCGTTGCACACGGACCCGGCGATCGGCCGGCCCCGGAATGATGGTGGGCTGTCGGTCGTTGGATATGGACCCGGCGCGGTGCGGCACCCCCGCCCACCACCCGCCGGCCCCCGGTCACGGTGAGCATCGCTCCCGACCGGAACCCCCGGGCCGCGGACCGTCCCCCGCGTTCGTCGATCCCGGTTTACAGACTTCCCCCTTGCGGACGCCGTGGGCGTGCCGCGTCCCGCATCACCGTCCCCCGTCTGGTGTGCGGGTGTCTCACCCCCGAAGGAGCCTTTGTGATGAACACGATCATGCGCAAGAGTGTTCTGGGTATCGCTGGTGTGGCTTTCGCTGGTGGGATCTTCGCCGGTCCGGTGGCCGCGCACGCCGCCACCCCCACCGTCGATGCCAAGCCCGTCGCGGTCGTGCACGTGGACAAGCCGGGTGTGGACGCGGGCAAGCTGATCCCGCACGGTGTGCAGGGCGCGCAGTCGCGCATCGACCTGAACGACGAGCAGACCGCCAACGTCAAGGCGATCATCGCCGCGACGAAGAAGTCCGGTCTGGACGAGCGGGCCGCGGTCATCTCGATCGCCACCAGCCTGCAGGAGTCGAAGCTGGAGAACCTGGGCCACCTCGGCGACCGCAACGACCATGACTCGCTGGGCCTGTTCCAGCAGCGCCCGAGCTCGGGTTGGGGCAGCCCGGAGCAGATCACCGACCCGATCTACTCCACCCAGGCGTTCCTCAAGGGCCTCAAGCAGGTCGACGGCTGGCACGACATGCCGCTGACCGACGCCGCCCAGACCGTGCAGGTCTCGGCCTACCCCGACGCGTACGCGCAGTGGGAGCAGCAGGCCGCCGACCTCGTCGCCCAGCACTGGAACAGCTGACCCCAGCGAACTAGAGCAACAACCGAACACGAACAACAACACCACTGGCCGGCACCCCCAACCAAGGGGGTGCCGGCCAGCGGCATGTCCGGCCGCGACGGCGAGCCACCGTCCGCACGGGACCGTCACCGGCGGCCGACTAGCGCTGCCTCCGGGCCATCCAGCGTCGGGCGAGGGTCGCGACGCTCCCCCAGATCCCGCGCCGGAACAGCAGTACGACGAGGACGAAGATGCCACCGGTGACCAGGCCGATCGCCTCGAAGCCGGAGAACGACAGCCAGTCCTCCAGCCGGACCACGATGGCCGCGCCGAGCACCCCGCCCCACAGCGTGCCGATCCCGCCGAGTACCACCACGATGACCGCCTTGCCGGAGGTCGTCCAGTGCAGTACGTCGAGGGAGACGAAGCGGTGCCCCACGGCGAAGAGTCCGCCGCCAAGCCCGGCGATGAACCCGGACAGCACGAACGCGGTGAGCTTGTACCGGTGCACCGGATAGCCGAGCGCCCGGGCCCGCGCCGGATTGTCACGGATGCCGACCAGCACCCGGCCGAAGGGCGAGTTCACGATCCGCCACGCGGCTGCCAGGCCGAGCAGCACGATCGGCAGGATCGCGTAGTAGAAGTAGTAGTCGTCGGTCAGGTCGAGCCCGAACAGCTCCCGCGGCACGCCCTGCAGGCCGTTCTCGCCGCGGGTGACCGAGCGCCACTCGTTGGCCACGTAGTAGACCATCTGGGCGAACGCCAGGGTCACCATGGCGAAGTAGATGCCGGTGCGCTTCACCGCCAGGTAGCCGATCGGCACGGCGAGCACCGCGGCGGCGAGCGCCCCGGCCAGCACGGCGGCGGGGAACGGCAGGCCGGCGTGGATCGCCACCAGGCCGGTGACGTACGCGGACGTGCCCCAGAACGCGGCGTGCCCGAAGGACATCAGCCCGGTGAAGCCGAGCAGCAGGTCCACCGCGACCGCGAAGAGCGCCCAGCAGAGGATGTCCACCGCTACCGCCGGGTAGAGCCCGTTCGGCAGCCACAGCGCGGCGACGAGCGCGAGCGCGAGCAGCGCGTACCGGATCCAGCCCGGTGCGCGGGCGACGGCGACCAGGCCGGACGGCGGCGCCGGGCGGCCGGCCTCGGCCGGGCTGTCGACGGTGCTGGTCATGCCGGTGCCTCCTCACGGCCGAAGAGCCCGGCCGGGCGCCAGAGCAGCACGACGGCCATCACGATGAAGACGATCGTCTGGGACACGATGGGGAAGTCCGAGAGGTACGCCTCGCCCCACGCCTGCACGAGGCCGATGCCGAAGCCGGCGGCCACGGAGCCGAAGATGGAGCCCAGCCCGCCGATCACCACCACGGCGAAGACCACGATGATGAGGTCGGCGCCCATCAGCGGGTTGACGGCCCGCATCGGCGCGGCCAGCACCCCGGCGAGGCCGGCGAGGCCGATGCCGAAGCCGAAGACCGGGGTGACCCAGCGTCCGACGTTGATGCCGAACGCCCGGGTCAGCTCCGGCCGCTCGGTGGACGCGCGGACCACCATGCCGATCCGGGTGCGGGTCAGCACCCACCAGACGGCGACGCAGACGGCGACCGCGAAGCCGAGGATGAACACCCGGTAGGTGGGGAAGTCGAACAGCCCGAAGTTCACCGAGCCGCCGAGCGCCGACGGGGTGGCGTACGGGCTGGACTGGACGCCGTACCGCAGCTTCACCAGGTCCTGGAGGATCAGCGTCAGGCCGAAGGTGAGCAGGAAGTTGTAAAGCGGGTCGAGCCGGGTGAGCCGGTGGATGAAGGCCCGCTCCAGGGCCATGCCGAGCAGGCCGAGCCCCACCGGCATGATGACCAGCGCTGCCCAGAACGGCACGCCCGCCTCGGTGAGCAGCACGTACGCGCCGAAGGCGCCGAGCATGTAGAAGGCGCCGTGGGCGAAGTTGACCACCCGCAGCATGCCGAAGATGACCGCGAGCCCGAGGGCGAGCAGGGCGTAGAACGCCCCGCTCACCAGCCCGTTGAACGTGTTCTGCAGGAAGCCCGTCATGCCCTGTTCACATCTTGCAGTCCGCCGACGGGGCGCGGAACGCCTCGGCGGCGGGGATGGTCTTGAGGACCTTCACGTAGTCCCACGGCTCGGTCACCTCGGACTGCGGCTTGACCTGGGCCAGGTACGCGTCGTGGATGACGCGGTGGTCCTCGGCGCGGATCTTGCCGTTGCGCAGGAAGACGTCGTTGACCTCCTTGCCCTCCAGCCCCTTGACCACGGTGTCGGCGTCGTCCGTGCCGGCGGCCTGGACCGCCTCCAGGTACTGCAGCGCCGCCGAGTAGTTGGCCGCGTGCGCGAACGACGGCCGGGTGCCCGTCTCCTTCTGGAACCGGTCGGCGAACGCCCGGTTCTCCTGGTCGAAGTTCCAGTACCAGGCGTCGGTGTAGGTGGTGCCGGCGAGCGCGGCCGGGGTGAGCGAGTGGATGTCGGTGATGAACATCAGGCCGACCGCGAGGCCGACACCCTTGTCCCGCAGCTTGAACTCGTTGTACTGCTTGACGACGTTCACCAGCTCGGCGCCGGCCTGCATGGTGCCGAGCACCTGCGGCTTCGGGTTCAGCGTCGGCGCCTTGAGCAGGTAGGTGGAGTAGTCGCCGCTGGTGTTCGGGAACGGCGCGCCGTCCTTGCCGACCACCTGCCCGCCGGCCTCGCCGATGGCGGTCGAGAAGCTCTTCTCCATGTCCTGGCCGAAGGCGTAGTTGGGGTAGAGGATGTACCAGTTCTTCCCCACCTGCTCGGTGGTCACCTTGCCGGTGCCGTTGGCCAGCATGTACGTGTCGTACGCGTAGTGGAACGTGTACTTGTTGCAGCTCTTGCCGGTCAGGTCGGTGGTGGCGGCGCCGATGTTGAAGTAGAGCTTCTTCTTCTCCTTGGCCACGTCGGCCACCTTCAGCGCGGCCGAGGAGGTGGGCACGTCGAGGATGATGTCGGCGCCCTTGCGGTCGTACATCTCGGCGGCCTTGCTGTTGGCGACGTCCGGCTTGTTCTGGTGGTCGGCGGTCTCCACGGTGATGTTCTTGGTCACCGCCTGGTCGCCGTGCTTCGCCTTGAAATCGGCGATGGCCATCTCGACGGCCTTGACCGAGTTCTTGCCGGACAGCTCTGAGTACGCCCCGGACTGGTCGTTCAGCACGCCCAGCACGATCTTGTCGCCGGTCAGCTTCTGGTCGCCGCCCGACTGGGGGCCACCGCCGCCGCAGCCGGCGACCAGCACCACCGCGGCCGACGCCGCGGCCACACCCACGGTCCTACGCATGCCATTCCCTCCATCCGCGCACGACGCGCGGGTCAGCTCCGACATCAGATTCCGAGGTACGACAGCAGCTCGCGTTCCCGCGAGCGCACCTCGGAGTTGTCCATCGCCTCCACGACGCGTCCCTCGGCCAGCAGGTAGTGCCGGTCGGCGACGCCGGTGGCGAAGTGCAGGTTCTGCTCGACGAGCAGCACGGTGACGCCGTGCCGCTTGGCCTCGCGCAGCAGGTCGCCGACCTGCTGCACCAGCAACGGGGAGAGCCCCTCGGTCGGTTCGTCGCAGAGCAGCAGCCGGGCGCCCATCCGCAGCACCCGAGCCAGGGCGAGCATCTGCTGCTCGCCGCCGGAGAGCATGGTGGCCGCCGAGTCGCGCCGGGCGTGGAGGGCGGGGAACGCCTCGTACACCCGCTCCAGCGACCACGGGTCGGGGCCGACCGCCGGCGGCAGGGTGAGGTTCTCCGTGACGCTCAGCGTGGCGTAGCTGCCGCGGTCGTCGGGCACCCAGCCGAGCCCGAGCCGGGCCCGCCGGTGCGCCGGCAGCCGGCCGATGTCCCGCCCGTCCAGCTCCACCGTGCCCCGCTGGCCCGGGTGCAGCCCCATGACCGCGCGCAGCAGGGTGGATTTTCCGGCACCGTTGCGGCCGACCAGGGTGACCACCTCGCCGGCGGCGACGTCGAGGCTGACGTTTCGCAGCACCTGCGCCTCTCCGTACCAGGCGGAGAGGTTCTCAATGCGCAGCATCAGCGGCTCCCAGGTAGGCGGTGATCACGCGCTCGTCCGCGCGGACCTCGTCGTACGGGCCCTCGACCAGGACCTTGCCGGCCTGGAGCACGGTGACCGTGTCGGCCAGTCGACCCACCACGCTCATGTTGTGCTCGACCATCACCACGGTCCGCCCTTCGCGGACGCGGGCGATCAGCTCGACGGTCCGGTCGACGTCCTCCAGGCCCATGCCCGCGGTCGGCTCGTCGAGCAGCAGCACCTTCGGGTCCAGGGCGAGGGCGATGGCCAGCTCCAGCGCGCGCTTGCGTCCGTACGCCAGCGCCTCGGCGGGTGCCTGCGCGAGTTCGGTGAGGCCGACCATGTCGAGCAGTTCGGCGGCACGGTCGTGGTAGCGGCCCATCAGCTTCGCCGAGCGCCAGAAGCGCCAGCCCAGCCCGCTCGACGACTGCAACGCCAGCTCGACGTGCTCCTGCGCGGAGAGTTGCGGGAAGAGGCTGGTGATCTGGAAGGAGCGGGCCACGCCGAGCCGGGCGACCTGTTCCGGTGGCAGCCCGGTGACGTCCCGCCCGGCCAGCTCGATCCGGCCACCGCTGGGCCGTAGGAACCCGGTCAGCAGGTTGAACAGCGTGGTCTTGCCGGCGCCGTTGGGGCCGACCAGCGCGTGGACGCTCTCCGGCGCGACGTCGAGGTCGACGCCGTCGACCGCCCGGAAGCCCCGGAAGTCGCGGGTCAGCCCGCGAGCCGACAGGAGCGCTTGCCCGGCCATCGCCATGTCCTCCGAAGGTCTCCGGCGACGGTCGGAACGGTGACCGTGGTCACATGGCCGTCGCGTGCAGGAAACCTACGGCCGGGTGCGCGGGTCGAGCCATGTCGATCAGCCACATATTCCTATGTGTCGAACCGTAGCCGGTCACCACCGGCCGGGCCGACCGCCCGGCACGGCGCCAATCGAGGATGGTCATTGCCCCGTGCGGACGGGGCGTGGCATGTGGTGATCCCACCTCGACCATGCGGTGGTCAGGAGGTGAGCGCGTCCAGGGCCAGGTCGACGTCGTCCACGGTGGAGTAGAGGTGGAAGGAGGCGCGGACCCGGCCGGCGCGCACTGCGGCCCGCACACCGGCCCGTTCCAGGCGCTCCTGCGCCCCGGGCACCTCGACCGCCACGATCGCGCTGTCCCCCGGTGGCCGGCCGAGCCCGGTGAGCAGCCGGTTCGCCAGCGCCACGTCGTGCTCGCGGATCGCCGGCAGCCCGATCTCCAGGAGCAGGTCGAGCGCCGGCGCCAGCGCCACCCAGTTGAACCAGGCCGGGGAGATGTCGAAGCGGCGGGCATCGTCGGCCAGGCGCAGCGGCGGGCCGTAGTAGGAGGCGTGGGGGTCGGCGCCCGCGAACCAGCCCGCGGCGTCCGGCCGCAGCCGCTCGCGCAGCTCCGGAGCGAGGTACGCCAGCGCGACGCCGCGCGGCCCCATCAGCCACTTGTACGCGGCCACCGCGACCACGTCGGCTCGGGCCCCGTCGAACGGAAGCCAGCCGGCGGCCTGGGTGGCGTCCACCGCGACCAGCGCACCGTGCGCCCGGGCCGCGGACACGATCTCGTCGTACGCCGCGACCGTGCCGTCAGCGGACTGCACCAGACTGAACGCGACCAGGTCGGTGTCGGCGTCGATCGCGTCGACCAGCCCGGCGAGCGGGACGGTGCGTACCTGGACCCCACGCTCGGCCTGGACCAGCCAGGGGAACAGGTTGGAGGTGAATTCCGCCTCGGGCACGACGACGGTCGCACCGGCCGGCAGCGCCGCGGCCACCGGCGCGAGCAGTTGGGAGACCGCGCTGCCCGTCGCGACGTCCTCGAGGGGTACGCCGCCGACCAGCCGGGCGAAGGCGGCGCGGCACCGGCCGACGGATTCGCCCCACCCCTCCCAGGAGGTCGCCCCGACCCGCCACTCCGCGAGGGCCTCCTGCAACGCGGTCCACGCGGGCTCGGGCGGCAACCCGTACGTGGCGGTGTTCAGCCAGCCGGGCTCCGGCTGCCACAGCTTCTGCGCCTCATCGAGTTCCATACGCCCGACGCTAGCCACGGGACCGCCCGAGGTGGACGGCCAATCCGTGCCCGGCGGCCTGCCCCGCTCCGACACCCGGTTGATCATGAGCTTTGCGGCGTCGACGGTGATCGACGTCGCCGCAAACCTCATGATCGACGGGGCGAGGCCGGCCGGGGGGACCCGGCGGGGGTGGTCAGCTGACGTTGGCCGGGCCGAGGACGCTCTTCAGGTCGGCCATCAGGGCGGTGGTGGCCGCCACCCGGAACGGGCCGAGCCGCAGGGTGGTGGTCTTGCTGCCGTTGAGCAGCTTGACATGCACCTCGGCGTCGCCGGGGTGCAGCACCAGGGTCTCCTTCAGCCGTTCGACCAGCGGCGGCGTGCACCGGGTCACCGGGATGGTGAGGGTGACCGGCTTGTTCGCCGCGCTGGTGCTGACGTCCGGCATCGACATGTCCATCGCCATGATCCGGGGTGTGTCGTCGCGGCGGTCCACGCGTCCCTTGACCACCACGATCGCGTCCTCGGCGATGTACTGCCCGATCACCTCGTAGGTGTTGGGGAAGAAGAGCGTCTCCACCCCGCCGGCGAGGTCCTCCAGGGTGGCCGAGGCCCAGGCCCGGCCCTGCTTGGTGACCCGGCGCTGCACGCCGGAGAGGATGCCGGCCAGGGTGACCACGGCGCCGTCGGGCACCGCGCCCTCCTCGGCGAGCGCGGCGATGGTGGTGTCGGCGGCGGCGTTGAGGATGTGCTCCAGCCCGAACAGCGGGTGGTCGGAGACGTACAGGCCGAGCATCTCCCGCTCGAAGGCCAGCTTGTCCCGCTTGTCCCACTCCCCCTCGCCGATGACCGGCATGACGGTGCTGCTGGCGGAGGTCTCGGCGTCGCCGAAGCCCGCGCCGAACAGGTCGTACTGGCCGGTGGCCTCCTTGCGCTTGACGTCGGCGTACGCGTCGATGGCGTCGGCGTGCACCTGGAGCAGGCCCTTGCGGGTGTGCTTGAGCGAGTCGAACGCGCCGGCCTTGATCAGCGATTCGATGGTCTTCTTGTTGCAGACCACCGCGTCCACCTTGGACAGGAAGTCGTAGAAGTCGGTGTACTCGCTCTTCTCGTCCCGGCAGCGCATGATCGCGGCGACCACGTTAGCCCCGACGTTGCGGATGGCGGCGAGGCCGAAGCGGATGTCCCGGCCGACCGGGGTGAACGGCCCGGCGGAGGTGTTCACGTCCGGCGGCAGCACCTGGATGCCCATCCGGCGGCACTCCGACAGGTAGAGCGCCATCTTGTCCTTGTCGTCGCCGACCGAGGTGAGCAGCGCCGCCATGTACTCGGCCGGGTAGTGCGCCTTCAGGTACGCCGTCCAGTAGGACACCAGCCCGTACGCCGCGGAGTGCGCCTTGTTGAAGGCGTAGCCGGCGAACGGGACCAGCACGTCCCAGACCTTCTGGATCGCCTCGTCGGAGTAGCCGCGTTCGCGGCAGCCGTCCCGGAAGGGGATGAACTCCTTGTCGAGGATCTCCTTCTTCTTCTTGCCCATCGCCCGGCGGAGCAGGTCGGCCTGGCCCAGGGTGTAGCCGGCGAGGATCTGCGCGGCGCGCTGCACCTGCTCCTGGTAGACGATCAGGCCGTAGGTGGGGGCGAGGATCTCGCGCAGCGGCTCCTCCAACTCCGGGTGGATCGGGGTGATCTCCTGGAGGTTGTTCTTGCGCAGCGCGTAGTTGGTGTGCGAGTCGACGCCCATCGGGCCGGGCCGGTAGAGCGCGAGGACGGCGGAGATGTCCTCGAAGTTGTCCGGCTTCATCAGCCGCAGCAGCGAGCGCATCGGCCCGCCGTCGAGCTGGAAGACGCCCAGGGTGTCGCCGCGGGCCAGCAGCTCGTAGGCGCCCTGGTCGTCCAGCGGCAGGGCCAGCAGGTCGAGTTCCTTGCCGTGGTTGAGCTGGATGTTCTTGACCGCGTCGTCGATGATCGTCAGGTTGCGCAGGCCGAGGAAGTCCATCTTCAACAGCCCGAGCGACTCGCACGTCGGGTAGTCGAACTGAGTGATGATGACCCCGTCGGAGTCCCGGCGCATCAGCGGGACGTGCTCGATGATGGGCTCGGCGGACATGATGACGCCGGCGGCGTGCACGCCGGTCTGCCGGATCAGCCCCTCGATGCCCTTGGCGGTGTCGATGACCTTCTTGACGTCCGGGTCGGACTCGTAGAGGCCCCGGATCTCGCCGGCCTCGGCGTACCGGGGGTGCTTCGGGTCGAAGATGCCGGTCAGCGGGATGTCCTTGCCCATCACCGCCGGGGGCATCGCCTTGGTGATCCGGTCGCCCACCGCGTACGGGTAGCCGAGCACCCGGGCCGAGTCCTTGATCGCGGCCTTGGCCTTGATGGTGCCGAAGGTGGCGATCTGCGCGACCTTGTCCTCGCCCCACTTGTCGGTCACGTACTTGATGACCTCGCCGCGCCGACGCTCGTCGAAGTCGATGTCGACGTCCGGCATCGAGACGCGCTCGGGGTTGAGGAACCGCTCGAAGATCAGCCCGTGCGGGATCGGGTCCAGGTCGGTGATGCCCATTGCGTACGCCACCAGGGAGCCGGCCGCCGAGCCACGGCCCGGGCCCACCGCGATGCCCTGGTTCTTGGCCCACTGGATGAAGTCGGCGACCACGAGGAAGTACGACGGGAAGCCCATCTGGATGATGACGCCCAGCTCGTACTCGGCCTGCACGACGTGGCCCTCCGGGACGCCGTTCGGGAACCGGCGGGCCAGCCCCTTGAACGTCTCCTTACGGAACCAGGACTCCTCGGACTCCCCCTCGGGGACTGGGAAGCGCGGCATCAGGTTGTGGAACTCGAACATCCCCGTCGGGTCGACCTTCTCGGCCACCAGCAGGGTGTTGCGGCAGCCCTCCAGCCAGGCGTCGGAGTTGTCGACCGCACGCATCTCGTCGGCGGACTTGATGTAGTAGCCGCTGCCGTCGAAGCGGAATCGGTTCGGGTCGGCGACGTTCGCGGCGGTCTGCACGCAGAGCAGCACGTCGTGCGCCTCGGCCTGGGCCTCGTGGGTGTAGTGCGAGTCGTTGGTGACCACCGGCGGGATGCCCAGCTTGCGGCCGATCTCCAGCAACTCGGTGCGGACCCGGTGCTCGATCGAGATGCCGTGGTCCATGATCTCCAGGAAGTAGTTCTCCTTGCCGAAGATCTCCTGGTAACGGGCCGCGGCCTTCAGCGCCTCGTCGTACTGGCCGAGCCGCAGCCGGGTCTGCACCTCGCCGGAGGGGCAGCCGGTGGTGGCCATCAGCCCCGAGGCGTGCTCGGCGAGGATGTCCGCGTCCATCCGCGGCCACTTGACGAAGTAGCCCTCGGTGTACGACCGGCTGGTCAGGCTGAACAGGTTGTGCAGGCCGACCTTGTTGGCCGCCCAGATCGTCATGTGGGTGTAGCCGCCGCTGCCGGAGACGTCGTCGCTCTTCTGCTCCGGCCGGCCCCACCGCACCCGCTGCTTGTGGAACCGCGACTCCGGCGCCACGTACGCCTCGATGCCGAGGATCGGCTTCACGCCGGCCGCCGTCGCCTGCTTGTAGAAGTCGTTCGCGCCGTGCATGTTGCCGTGGTCGGTCATCGCCACCGCCGGCATCTCCTGCCGGCTGACCTCGGCGAACAGATCCTTGAGCCGGGCCGCTCCGTCGAGCATCGAGTACTCGGTGTGTACGTGCAGATGCGCGAACGAATCGCCCATGCGTGCGCCCCCCAGCTATGGATCTTGCGCGGTCGGAGCCGACCGGAAACCACCCTACCGAGGTCAACTCCGCGGCTCCACCGTCCGCGCCGAGGGTGGTGGTCTCCGTCTCGTCCTCGCCGCCCGGGCCTCCGGCACATCATCGTCGGCCACACGACGATATGGCGCTAGACAATAGTGTGTGCCACACAGTATCGTGTGATGCATGGTCAGCGACGAGATCCTCCGGACCCACCTCCAGGAGCTACGCCGGGGCACGGTCGTGGTGGCGAGCCTGGTCGCCCTGCGCCGCCCCGACTACGGCTACGCGCTGCTGCAACGGCTCACCGGCCACGGCTTCCCGGTGGACGCCAACACGCTCTACCCGCTGCTGCGCCGCCTCGAAGAGCAGGGGCTGCTGACCAGCGAGTGGAACACCGAGGAGAGCCGCCCCCGAAAGTTCTACCGGACCAGCGACGAGGGTGAATCGGTCCTGCACCGGCTCCTCGACGACCTGGCCGCCGTACAGACCTCCCTCACCGGCCTGATCGAAGGAGCGCACTGATGACCTCCCTGACCGACCGCTACCTCGCCGCGACCCTGCGTTCGGTCCCGGCCGCCCGCCGCGAGGAGATCGCGACCGAGCTGCGCGGCTCGATCGAGGACATGATCGACGGGCGTCGCGCCGAGGGGCGGGACACCGAGACCGCCGAGCGCGAGGTGCTCACCGAGTTGGGCAACCCCGCGCAGCTCGCCGCCCGCTACGCCGACCG
Organism: Micromonospora sp. WMMD812; assembly: GCF_027497215.1. Classification (NCBI taxonomy): domain Bacteria; kingdom Bacillati; phylum Actinomycetota; class Actinomycetes; order Micromonosporales; family Micromonosporaceae; genus Micromonospora; species Micromonospora sp. WMMD812. Next base: position 2,314,778 of record NZ_CP114904.1, read on the forward strand.
GCGCCTCCAGCTCATCGGCCCGACCTACTACCTGGCCTGGGAGCGGCTCATGAAGCTGCTGCTCAGCTTCATCCCGGCGCTGGTCGGCGTGATCGTCGGCCTGGTGGAGGCGACCGACGGAAACGCGGGTGACGCGATCGGCACGGGAATCGGCGCCGCGCTCCAGACCACGGTCCAGATCGGCTTCTGGGTCACCCTGGTCTTCGCGGTGCTGGAGCGCACCAACGCCTCGCTCGACCTGCCGGAATGGACCGTCGACCAGCTCCCCGAGGACCACACCGGCCGGCAGATCACGCTGGTCGACGTGGCCGCCTCGGTCGGCTGGCTGGTGCTGGTCATCGCGTACCTGCCGATCCAGCACTTCCACTCCTTCGTCCCCGACCGCGACGGCGACAACCTGCCGATCCTCGATCCGGCGCTGTGGAGCTTCTGGCTGCCGTTCCTGATCGCCGTGCTGGTCGCCACCGTCGGCCTGGAGCTCGCCAAGTACCGGGCCGGCCGCTGGACCTGGCCGCTGGTCGGGGTCAACGCCGCGCTCGACCTGGCGTTCGCGGTGCCGGTGATCTGGCTGGTCTCGACCGACCGGCTGCTCAACCCCGACCTCGTGAACCGGTGGGAGTGGCTCGCCCGCGAGGAGAACCTGAACAACGTCGCCACGTTCGTCATCGTCGGCACGGTCCTGGTCGTCCTCTGGGACATCGCCGACAGCGCGGTCAAGGCGTACCGCAACCGGCACTGACGCCCCGCACGACGCGGCCCGGCACTCACGGGGGTGCCGGGCCGCGGCACGTCCGGCCCCGCTCGTCGTCGGCCGGGGCACCAGTGTCGCGGCGTCGGGGTCGCCGCGCGTCGACGACGGCGAAAGGGCCCACCCGGGCGGTGCCCGACGGGATGAGATCCTTGACCAGGTGACCACCCCCACAGGCGATGACTGGCGCCGGCCCGGGCCCACCCCCGAGCAGCGACGCCTGGACCTCTACGGCGGGCTGGCCGTGACCGTGCTGGCCCTGTTCAGCCTCACCCTGACCCGCAGCACCGGCGCGTTCCTGCTCGGGCCGCCGCCCTCCTGGCCCGAACAGATCGTCTGGACCGTCGCGGTGACGCTCCCGCTGATCTGGCGACGACGGTTCCCGGCCACCACGACGCTGGTCATCTCGGCCACCTTCATCGCCGCGCAGGCACGCTCCGCGCCGGAGACGCAGCTCTCCTCGTGGGCGCTGTTCGCCGCGCTCTACTCCCTCGGCGCGTGGGGGCCGGACCGGCGGCTGTCCCGCCGGCTGCGGATCGGCGTCATCGTCACCATGTTCGCCTGGCTCGGCGTCTACTACGCGGTCACCGTCGGCAGCATCCCGGCCGACGCGTTCGCCCACGCCGTCGGGCCGGTGCCCCCGGTGCTCGCCGCCATGGTGAGCGGGGTGCTGGTCAACGGGCTGTACTTCGGGTTCGCGTACTTCTTCGGCGAGACCGCGTGGCTGGCCGCGCACCGGCAGCACGAGCTGGCGGCACAGGCGGAGGAGCTGCGCCGCTCGCAGGCCGAGGCGCGCGGGCGGGCGGTGATCGGCGAGCGGGTACGCATCGCCCGCGAGCTGCACGACGTGGTCGCCCACCACGTGTCGGTGATGGGGGTGCAGGCGTCGGCGTGCCGGCGGGTCCTCGACCGCGACCTCGGCAAGGCACGCACGGCGTTGACCGCGATCGAGCAGACCGCCCGCACCGCCGTGGACGAGCTGCGCCGGATGCTCGGTGTGCTGCGCGCCGGCGAGAGCGACCCGGCCCGCGCCGAGCCGCCCGCCGGGGTCGACCAGATCGCCGCGGTGGTCGACCGCGCCCGCGACGCCGGTCTGCGGGCCACCCTCGGTGTGTACGGGGACCCGGCGCCGCTGCCGGAGTCGGTCTCCCAGGCGGTGTACCGGGTCGTCCAGGAGGCGGTGACCAACGTGCTCCGGCACGCGACCGGCGCGGGCGTGCTCGACGTCCGGATCCGGTACCTCGCCCGGGAGGTGGAGGTCGACGTGACCGACGACGGACGACCCACCCGCCCGCCCAACCCCGACGGGCTCGGCCTGGTCGGCATGCGCGAGCGGGTCGGCACGCACGACGGCACGCTGGAGGTGGGTCCGCGCGCGGGCGGCGGTTGGCGGGTCCGCGCCCGGTTCCCGGTGCCGGTCGCCGTGCCGGAGCCGGCGTGACCGCCGCGGCCGGGCCGGGGACCGACCGGCCCATCCGGGTGCTGCTCGCCGACGACCAGCACCTGGTGCGTACCGGGTTTCGGGTCATCCTCGAGGTGGAGGACGACATCGAGGTGGTCGGCGAGGCCGCCGACGGCGAGCGGGCGGTCAGCATGGCCCGGGCTCTCCGCCCGGACGTGGTGCTGATGGACGTGGAGATGCCCGGCGTCGACGGCCTCGAGGCGACCCGGCGGATCGGCGTCTCGGCCTCCGCCGACGGGCCGGCCGTGCTGATCCTCACCACCTTCGACCGGGACGACTACCTGTTCGCCGCGCTGCGGGTCGGGGCGAGCGGCTTCCTGCTCAAGAACGGCACCCCGGAGGAGCTGGTCGAGGCGATCCGGGTGCTGGCCCGGGGCGACGGCCTGCTCGCCCCGGAGCTCACCCGTCGGGTGATCGCCACCTTCGCCCGGCCCGGCGCGCCGAGCGACGTGGGCGGCGCGGAGACCGGGGACGCGGCGCTGCGCGACCTCACGCCACGCGAGCGTGAGGTGCTGGTCCTGGTCGCCCGGGGCGCGAGCAACGCGGAGATCGCCGCCGACCTGCACCTCGGCGAGGCGACGGTGAAGACACACGTGAGCCGGGTGCTGGCGAAGCTGGGGCTGCGCGACCGGGTCCAGGCGGTGGTCTTCGCGTACGAGCACGGGGTGGTCCGGGCCGGCGGTTGAGGGGGTCCGTCGCGAGGCGGACCCCGGTTCTCCACCGGCGGGCGGACGGCGGCGGATGCGCGTCGATCTAGCGTGGTCGCGTGACCAGTGTGCTCCACCTGGACGGCGTCGACCGTAGCTTCGGCGACCGCCAGGTGCTCAGAAACGTGTCCTTCGACGTGGTCGCCGGGCGGATGACCGGCTTCGTCGGCGGCAACGGCGCCGGCAAGACCACCACCATGCGGATCATCCTCGGCGTGCTCGCCGCCGACGCCGGCGAGGTGAGCTGGCAGGGGGCGCCGGTGACCCGGGAGGCTCGCCGGCGCTTCGGGTACATGCCGGAGGAACGCGGCCTGTACCCGAAGATGAGCGTGCGCGAACAGGTGGTCTACCTGGGCCGGCTGCACGGCATGACCGCCGACGCGGCTCGCCGGGCCACCGACGCGCTGCTGGAGCGGGTCGGCCTGGCCGAGCGCGGCGACGACCTGCTGGAGACGCTCTCGCTGGGTAACCAGCAGCGTGCCCAGATCGCCGCCGCGCTGGTGCACGACCCCGAGGTCCTCGTGCTCGACGAGCCGTTCTCCGGGCTGGACCCGCTGGCCGTCGACACCGTCGTCGCGGTGCTGCGGGAGCGGGCCGCCGCCGGCATCCCGGTGCTGTTCTCCAGCCACCAGCTGGACGTGGTGGAGCGGCTCTGCGACGACCTGGTGATCATCGCCGACGGCGTGATCCGGGCCGCCGGCAGCCGCGAGCAGCTGCGGAAGACGTACACCTCGCCGCGGTTCGAGCTGGTGGTGGAGACCGACGCCGGCTGGCTGCGCGACCAGCCCGGGGTGACCCTGGTCGACCTGGACGGCGCCCGCGCGGTGTTCGACCTCGCGCCGGGCGCCGACGAGCAGCCGGTGCTGCACGCGGCGCTCGCCCGCGGGCCGGTCCGCGCGTTCCGGCCGGTCAGCCCGTCCCTCACCGAGATCTTCCGAGAGGTCGCCCAGTGAACACCATGCAGGCCACCCGGTTGGTCGCCGCCCGGGAGATCCGGGTCAAGCTGCGCGACCGGACCTTCCTGATCAGCACCCTGTTCTTCCTGCTCATCGCCGCCGCGGCGACCATCCTGCCGCCGCTGCTCTCCGGCGGACCGTCCAGCGTGGCGGTGACCGAGCAGGCAGCCGGGCCGCTGCGGGCGGCCGGGTTGGAGGTGCGCACGGTGCCCGACGACCGGGGCGCCGAGCAGGCCGTCCGCGACGGGGACGTCGACGCCGCGGTGGTCGCCGGTCCGAAGGTGCTCGCCATGGACGAGGCGCCCGACGACGTGGTGTCCGCGCTGAGCACCCAACCTCCCGTCGAGCTGCTGGACCCGGACGCGGTGGACCCGGTGGTGGCCTTCCTCGTGCCGTTCGCCTTCGCGTTCATCTTCTTCGTGACGTCGCAGACCTTCGGCGTGCAGATCGCGCAGAGCATCATCGAGGAGAAGCAGACCCGGATCGTCGAGATCCTGGTCGCGGCGGTGCCGGTCCGGGCGCTGCTGGCCGGCAAGATGCTCGCCGGCACCCTGCTCGCCCTCGGCCAGATCGCCCTGGTCGCCCTGGTCGCGGTGGCCGGCATGGCGTTCGGCGACGGTGGCGGGCTGCTCTCCCTGCTGGCGCCGGCGATCGGCTGGTTCCTGCCGTTCTTCCTGCTGGGTTTCGTGCTGATTGCGGCGATGTGGGCGGCGGCCGGCGCGCTGGTCAACCGGCTCGAGGACATCGGCGGGGTGTCGATGCCGGTGCAGCTCGCGGTGATGCTGCCGTTCTTCGCGGTGATCTTCCTGAACGACAACACGACCGCCATGCGGATCCTGTCCTACCTGCCGTTCTCCGCACCGACCGCGATGCCGCTGCGGCTCTTCACCGGGGACGCGGCCGGCTGGGAGCCGGTGGTGTCGCTGGTCCTGCTGCTCGCCACGGCCGCCGCGTTCCTGCTCGCCGGGGCGCGGGTGTACGAGGGTGCGTTGCTGCGCACCAACGGTCGCACCTCGATCCGGACGGCCTGGCGGACGCGCGAGACGCTCGGCTGACCCGACCGCGACCCTGCGCCGGCGGCCGGTCGGGTGAGCCCGGCCGGTTCGCCGGCGCAGAGCCGGTCAGCAGGGGACGGTGTGCCAGCCGGCGGGCAGCCGGGGCACCGGCCAGGCCGGGTCGGGCTTCCACGACGCCCAGCTCTCGTCCCACCAGCGCTGCCCGGCGTCGAGCAGACCCGCGATCCGGTCGCCCTCAGCACGGATCGCGTCGGCCATCCCCGGGTAGCGCCCCTCGGCGAGGCGCTGGGCGAACATCTCCACGTCCTTCCAGACGTAGCGGTCCGCGTCCGCGCCCCACCAGAGGTCCAGCTCGTGGTCGAGGGTGTCGACCCCGATGGGCGTACGCCGCAGCGGGTCCTGGAGGTTGAAGTACCAGCCGGCGAAGGCGCGGTCCGGGCCGGACCAGAAGACGTCGACCGAGTGGGCCTCGCCGGGGCGCTGGAGCATCAGCTTGCCGTGACCGCTCCAGGCCCGGTGCCCGGCGGTCTGCCACGGGTGCCGGCCGCAGGGGAACGAGCCGGATTCCGGAAAACCGAACTCGGCGCCCGGCGGCAGGTAGAGGGCGAGCAGGTCGGGTGAGTCCTCGACGCAGATCGTCGGGCAGCCGAACCACACCTCGCCGAGCAGAACTTCGCGCCGGACGACCACGTCGCCCGGCGCGAACCGTCGGTCCGTCACGGCCGGATCAGCCGACCGCCGCCATGATCTCGTCGCTGACGTCGAAGTTCGCGTAGACGTTCTGCACGTCGTCGCAGTCCTCCAGGACGTCGATCAGCTTGAAGATCTTGCGCGCGCCCTCCTCGTCCAGGGGGACGTTCACGCTCGGGATCAGCGAGGACTCGGCCGACTCGTACTCGATGCCGGCGTCCTGCAGCGCGGTGCGTACGGCGAGCAGGTCGGTCGGCTCGGAGACCACCTCGAACGCCTCACCGAGGTCGTTGACCTCCTCGGCGCCGGCGTCGAGCACCGCCATCATGACGTCGTCCTCGGTCGTGCCGGCCTTGGGCACGATCACCACGCCCTTGCGGGAGAACATGTACGACACCGAGCCGGCGTCGGCCAGCGAACCGCCGTTGCGGGTCAGCGCCGTCCGCACCTCGGTCGCCGCGCGGTTGCGGTTGTCGGTCAGGCACTCGATCAGCATTGCCACACCGCTCGGGCCGTACCCCTCGTACATGATCGTCTGCCAGTCGGCGCCGCCGGCCTCCAGGCCGGAGCCGCGCTTGACCGCGCGATCGATGTTGTCGTTGGGGACCGAGTTCTTCTTCGCCTTCTGGATGGCGTCGTAGAGGGTCGGGTTACCGGCCGGGTCACCGCCGCCGGTCCGGGCCGCCACCTCGACGTTCTTGATCAGCTTGGCGAACATCTTGCCGCGCTTGGCGTCGATGACGGCCTTCTTGTGCTTGGTGGTCGCCCACTTTGAGTGGCCGGACATCTGCTACCTCCGTCTGTCATTCCACGCCTGCGTCGACTGCAAGGCCGATTCACGCCGCAGCGGGCGATCCGGCGGCCGGTCGACTCCCGCGGGAAACGCCACGCGGGCGGACGGCCCTGTCGAACCGCGGCAATCCTACCGAGGTCGTGCCCCGGCATGTCACACCCGGCTACCACCGGGGACGGCGCCGCGCGTCCGGGCGCACCCCATGGACAACGACCGGCGGCCGGAAAACATGCCCGACCGGCACCTGTCGCGTCCGGCCGGGGTGCTGGTCGGCCCGGCCCGGCGGTCGTCGGCGGGCCCGGTCGCGCCACAGCTCAGGGGCCGTGGCGACGCGGATCAGCGGCCCTGGCGACGCGGTTCAGCGACGCGGCTCGGGCGGCGCGTTCAGGCGGCGCGCACCAGGTCGACGAAGTAGCGGTGCAGCCGCCGGTCGCCGGTCAACTCCGGGTGGAACGAGGTGGCCAGCAGGTTGCCCTGCCGCACCGCCACGACCCGCCCGGCCGCCGGACCCTCGGTGACCCGGCCCAGCACCTCGACGCCCTCGCCGACCCGCTCCACCCACGGCGCGCGGATGAACACCGCGTGGAACGGCTCGCCCTCGACGCCGCTGATCTCCACCGGCGCCTCGAACGAGTCGACCTGCCGGCCGAAGGCGTTGCGCCGGACCGTCATCGCGATCCCGTCGAAACCGCGCTGGTCGGGGCGGCCGTCCAGCACCTCGGTGGCCAACATGATCATGCCGGCGCAGGAGCCGTAGACCGGCATCCCGGCCGCGATCCGCTTGTCGATCGGCTCGCGCAGCTCGAACACGTCGACCAGCTTGCTGATCGTGGTGGACTCGCCGCCGGGGATCACCAGCCCGTCGACGGCGTCCAGCTCGTGCGGACGGCGCACCGGGCGGGCGTCCGCGCCCGCCGCGGCCAGGGCCGCGACGTGTTCGCGGACGTCGCCCTGCAGGGCGAGCACCCCGACGACGGGCGCCCCGCTCGGCACGGAGCCGTTCCGCGCGCTCACCAGCCGCGCTCGGCCAGCCGGTGCGGCTGCGGGATCTCGTCGACGTTGATGCCGACCATCGCCTCGCCGAGACCGCGGGAGACCTTCGCCAGCACGTCCGGGTCGTCGTGGAAGGTGGTGGCCTTGACGATCGCGGCGGCGCGCTGGGCCGGGTTGCCGGACTTGAAGATGCCCGAGCCGACGAAGACGCCCTCGGCGCCGAGCTGCATCATCATGGCGGCGTCGGCCGGGGTGGCGATGCCACCGGCCGTGAAGAGCACCACCGGCAGCTTGCCGGTCTCGGCGATCTCCTTGACCAACTCGTACGGGGCCTGCAGCTCCTTGGCCGCGACGAACAGCTCGTCGGCGGGCAGCGACTGGAGCCGGCGGATCTCCTGACGGATCCTGCGCATGTGGGTGGTGGCGTTGGAGACGTCACCGGTGCCGGCCTCGCCCTTCGAGCGGATCATGGCGGCGCCCTCGGTGATCCGGCGCAGCGCCTCGCCCAGGTTGGTCGCGCCGCAGACGAAGGGGACGGTGAACGCCCACTTGTCAATGTGGTTCTCGTAGTCGGCCGGGGTCAGCACCTCGGACTCGTCGACGTAGTCGACGCCGAGCGACTGGAGGACCTGCGCCTCCACGAAGTGACCGATGCGGGCCTTCGCCATCACCGGGATGGAGACGGCGTTGATGATCCCGTCGATCATGTCGGGGTCGCTCATGCGGGACACGCCGCCCTGCGCGCGGATGTCGGCGGGCACCCGCTCCAGCGCCATGACGGCGACGGCTCCGGCGTCCTCAGCGATCTTGGCCTGCTCGGGGGTGACCACGTCCATGATCACGCCGCCCTTGAGCATCTCGGCCATGCCGCGCTTGACGCGGGCAGTGCCGACGACCGGGGTGCCGGTGGTGTTCTGGGCGGTGGTTTCGGGCACGGGTTATCGCTCCTCGGGCGTGCTCGGGGGGTGGCAGCGAAAATGCTACGCCCGGCTCAACGCCCGTCCGACAGCCAATCAGACCCCCGGTGGCCTGCATTGTGTCGGCCGTCACCGGCGCCGGGCCAGCGGGACAGCGCCCGGCAGCGAGCGCCCGCGGCCGGGCGAGCACGGACCGATCCAGCCTCGCCGCCGAGACGATCGGGACGCCCGACGCAGCGACCGCAGGATGGGCCGGACTCGACAATCGACCCGATCGGCCGCGAACCGGCCGTCAGCCGGTGGGGACGTCGGCCGGGGCCGTCAGGGTCGGGTCGTCGATGTCGAAATAACGCGGCCACTCCCGGCCGCGCCCCATCCGCAACAGGCGCACCAGCGGACGGCCGCGGGCCGTCCGGGCATCCCGGACCAGGTCGGTGTGCACCTGCCGGGCCAGCGCGAGCCGGCGGCTGGCCGCGATCACCGCCTCGCAGTCCGGGGCGGCCGGGTCCAGCTGCACGGACCGCAGCTGGCGGGTCAGGTCGTTCTCGGCCGCCTCCCGCTCCTCCGGCCGGGCGTCCAGCGCGATCCGCGCCGCCGCGTACAGCTCGACGCCGTAGCGCCGCTCCGCGAGCACCGCGGCGGCCGCCGCGCGGCGCAGCAGGTGGGCTTCGAGAGCACGGGCGGCCAGCTCCGCGCGGGCGTGCAGCCGCTGCACCCGGCCGGCCGTCCAGATCAGGTACGCCGAGACCAGCCCGACGACCACGATCGCGCCCACCACCCACCGCATGCCCGGCATCGTAGTGCTGCTCCCATCCGGTCGCGGCGGCCCGGCCGGCGGGGAGGGTCAGGTCACGCCGACGCCCGCCCCGCCCCACGGCTCAGCCCAGCCCCACCCACTCCTGGTCGATGACCCGCCCGTCGGTGGCCTCGATCGCCGCCGCGTACACCTCGACGACCCGCCGGGCCACTACGGGCCAGTCGAAGGTCGCCACCACCTGGTCGCCGCAGGCGGTCAGCGCGGCCCGCGCCGACGCGTCGTCGAGCAGCTCGACCAGCGCGTCGCGCAGCGCCGCCGGGTTCCCGGTCGGGAACAGCCGCCCGGCCCGGCCGCCGTCGAGCACCCGGCGGAACGCGTCGAGGTCACTGGCGACCACCGTGGTGCCGGCCGCGAGCGCCTCGGTGAGGATCATCCCGAACGACTCGCCGCCGGTGTTCGGCGCCACGTAGAGGTGCGCGCTGCGCAGCATCCGCGCCTTGACCTCCTCGGACACGAGCCCGAGGAAGGTGACCCGGTCGCGCAGCGCGGCCGGGAACTGGTCGTACAGGTCGTCCGGGTCGCCCGGCCCGGCCACCAGCAGCCGCAGTCCGGGTCGCCGCGGGGCCAGCTCGACGAACGCGTCGCGGAGCACCGGGAAGCCCTTGCGGGCCTCGGTGAATCGGCCCAGGAAGCCGAGCGTGCCGCCGGTGCCCGGCCCGCACTCCCCCGGCCACCCGGGCAGCGGCTCCGCGCCCGCGAACTTGGCCACCGCCACCCCGTTCGGGATCTCCGTCGCGCCGCCGTCCAGGTGCTCGACCTGCACCTTGCGGGCGAGCGCGCTGACCGCGATGCGGGCGGTGATGCGTTCCAGCACGATCTGGAGGACGCCCTGCGCGGCGGCCAGCGCCCGGGACCGGGTGATCGCGGTGTGGAACGTGGCCACCACCGGGCCGCGTGCGGAGAGGACCGCGAGCAGCGACAGGCTCAGCGTCATCGGCTCGTGCACGTGCAGCACGTCGAAGTCGCCCCGGGTGATCCAGCGCCGGACCCGGGCGGTGGAGACCGGGCCGAACGCGATGCGGGCCACCGAGCCGTTGTAGGGCAGCGGGACCGCGCGCCCGGCCGGCACCACGTACGGCGGCAGCGGCGAGTCCTCGTCGGCCGGGGCGAGCACGCTGACCTCGTGACCGAGCGCGATCAGCGCCTCGGCCAGGTCCATGACGTGGTTCTGCACCCCGCCCGGAACGTCGAAGGAGTACGGGCACACGATGCCGACCCGCACGTCAACGCCCTCGGTTCGCGACTGCGGTGCTCCGCTGGTCGAGCCACAGCCGCTGCAACATGTGCCAGTCCTCCGGGTGCCGGGCGATGCCCTCCGCGAGGTGGTCGGCGATGCGCTGGGTCAGCGTCCGCACCCGCGCGTCGAGCGGCCCCTCCTCGGGGCCGGGCACGGGCAGCGGCCCCTCGAGCGCCGCGCGGGGCAGGTCGGCGTCGTACCACAGGGAGGCCACGTAGAGCGGCGCCCCGGTGCGCAGGGCCAGCAGGGCGGGACCGGCCGGCATCCGGGTCCGGGCGCCGAAGAAGTCCACCTCGATGCCGCGGGCGGAGAGGTCCCGGTCGGCCAGCAGCGGCACCACCGAGCCGGCCCGCAGCCGGTCGACCAGCACGTCGAACGCCGGCCGCGCACCGCCGTGGGTCGGCAGGATCTCCATGCCCAGGCTCTCGCGGAAGGCGACGAAGCGCTCGAAGACGCCCTCCGGCTTGAGCCGCTCGGCCACCGTGGTGATCGGCCAGCCGTTGGCGGCCACCCAGGCGCCCGCGGCGTCCCAGTTGCCGGCGTGCGGCAGCGCGATCACCGCGCCCCGGCCGGCAGCCACGTCGGCGGCGAGCAGCTCCTCACCGTCGAGCCGGAACCCGGCCAGGATCTGCTCGCGGCGCAGCGACGGGAGCCGGAACGCCTCCATCCAGTAACGGGCGTACGACCGCAGGCCCCGCCGGACCAGCACGTCGAGCTCGGCCTCGGGCAGCTCCGGCCCGACCACCCGGCGCAGGTTCGCCGCGAGTCGGGTCGCGCCGCCGCCGCGGCGGCGGTGGGCGCGGTCGGCGCCGGCCCGGAAGGCCGCGGCCACCACGGGCCGGGGCAACGCCCGGAGCACCCGCCACCCGGCGACGAAGCCGAGCTCGGTGAGGTTCATCGCGGTACGCCGTCCGGTTGGCGCCGAGCCTGCCGGTAGACGTGCGTCATCCGCTGCCCGACCGTGAAGATCGACACGGCGGCGAGCAGCCACAGCGCGATCTCCAGCGCCGGGTCGACGCCGACGCCGGTGAGCAGGCCGCCGACCCCGACGATCAGCAGGCGCTCGGTCCGTTCGGCGACGCCCACGTTGGCTGTCATGCCGAGCCCCTCGGCGCGCGCCTTCACGTACGAGACCAGACTGCCGGCGGCGAGGCAGAGCAGCGCCGCGGCCACGCCGGTGTACTCGTGCTGGGTGGCCAGCCAGTACGCGACGGCGCCGAAGACGGCGCTGTCGGCGACCCGGTCCATGCTCGAGTCGAGGAACGCGCCGAACCGGGTGGAGCCGCCGCTCATCCGGGCCATCGTGCCGTCGAGCAGGTCGGTGAGCGCGAAGACGGTGACGATCAGCGCGCCGGCGACCAGGTGACCGCGGGCGCCGAAGCCGAGCGCGCCGACCAGCACGCCGACGGTTCCGGTCACGGTGACCGCATTGGGGGTGACGCCTGCTCGAAGCAGGCCGCGTGCGAGCGGCTCGACGACGCGGGCCATCCCCGCGCGGGCCGACACTTGGAAGATCTTCGCCATGGCGGTCCCACGATAACGGTCCGCCCTGGTACGGCGATACGGCCGGTCAGCGGACCCCGGCGCGGAAGGCTTGTGCCGGCCCGGGAACGGGTGTGAGATCGGGTCAGGAAGGTGAGCCAGCTCACCCTGCCACCCGTCCCGTACCCGCTCGTGCAGCAGACCACCGGAGGATATCGCCGCGCACTCGCCCCGGGCCGCTTCCCGTCACGCGCGGCGGTCGCCACCAACCACCGGCTGAGGGAGGTGCGCCCGATGGCGCAGAAGAACCAGGAGAAGGGTGTCACCGGCGGCGCGCCGGTGGTGACCGAGCCCGCCAGGGTTCGCAACGTGGTGCTCGTCGGGCACTCCGGCGCGGGCAAGACGACCCTGGTCGAGGCGCTGCTCACGGCGAGCGGCACGATCGGCCGCGCCGGCACGGTCACCGACGGCACCACGGTCTGCGACCAGGACCCGGCCGCCGTGCGCCAGCAGCGTTCGGTGAGCCTGGCCTGCGCGCCCCTGCTGCACGAGGGCATCAAGGTCAATCTCCTGGACACTCCCGGCTACGCCGACTTCGTCGGTGAGCTGCGCGCCGGGCTGCGGGCCGCCGACGCCGCGCTCTTCGTCGTCTCCGCGGTCGACGGGATGGACGCGGCCACCGCGGCGCTCTGGGAGGAGTGCGCGGCGGTCGACATGCCCCGGGCCGTGGCGGTCACCCGGCTGGACCACCCGCGCGCCGACTTCGACGAGGCGGTGGCGCTCTGCCAGCGGGTCTTCGGCGACAACGTGCTCCCGCTCTACCTGCCGATGCTGGGCGACGACGGGGTCTCGACGGTCGGCCTGCTCGGCCTGATCACCCGCCGGGTCTTCGACTACACCAACGGGCTGCCCGCCGACGTGCGCGAGCCCGACCCGGAGCACCTGCCCGCCATCGCCGAGTCCCGTGACGAGCTGATCGAGGGGATCATCGCGGAGAGCGAGGACGAGTCGCTGATGGACCGCTACCTCGGTGGCGAGGAGATCGGCACCGACCTGCTCATCGACGACCTGGAGAAGGCCGTCGCCCGGGGCCACTTCTACCCGGTGGTGCCGGTGTGCGCGGAGACCCGCGTGGGGCTGGACGCGCTGCTGGAGGTGCTCACCGCCGCGTTCCCGTCGCCGCTGGAGCACGACCTGCCCGCGGTCGCGGGGGTGGACGGCTCGCCCCGCCCGCCGCTGACCTGCGACCCGGACGGCCCGCTGGTGGCCGAGGTCGTCAAGACCACCATCGACCGGCACGTGGGCCGGGTCTCCCTGGTCCGGGTCTTCTCCGGCACGCTGCGCCCCGACCAGACCGTGCACGTCTCCGGCCACGGCATGGCCGAGCGCGGGCACCCCGACCACGACGCCGACGAGCGGGTCGGCCACATCTACACGCCGCTGGGCGCCACGCTGCGCGAGGTGTCCGCCTGCGTGGCGGGCGACATCTGCGCCATCACCAAGTCCGGCAGCGCGGAGACCGGGGACACCATCTCGACCAAGGACGACCCGCTGCTGATCGCGCCGTGGGAGATGCCCGAGCCGCTGCTGCCGGTGGCGATCGTGGCGAAGAGCCGGTCGGACGAGGACGCCCTGGCCCGCAACCTGGCGCGGCTGGTGGCCGGTGACCCGACCATGCGGCTGGAGCGCAACCCGGAGACCCATCAGCTGGTGCTCTGGTGCATGGGCGAGGCGCACGCCGACGTGGTGCTGGACCGGCTGCGCGCCGGTGGCGTCGAGTTGGAGACCGAGCCGGTGCGGGTCGCGCTGCGGGAGACGTTCACCGTCCCGGCCAAGGGGCACGGCCGGCACGTCAAGCAGTCCGGCGGCCACGGCCAGTACGCCGTCTGCGACATCGAGGTCGAGCCGCTGCCCCCCGGCGGCGGCTTCGAGTTCGTCGACCGGGTGGTCGGCGGCGCGGTGCCGCACAACTACATCCCGTCCGTGGAGAAGGGTGTCCGGGCCCAGATGGAGCGCGGCCTGGTCGCCGGCTACCCGGTGGTGGACCTGCGGGTCACGCTCTTCGACGGCAAGGCGCACAGCGTGGACTCCTCGGACGCCGCCTTCCAGACCGCCGGCGCGCTGGCCCTGCGGGACGCGGCCGAGAAGGGGCAACCGGCGCTGCTGGAGCCGGTCGACGAGGTGACCATCCGGGTGCCGGACGCGTCGGTCGGCGCGGTGATGGGCGACCTCTCCGGCCGGCGCGGGCGGGTGCTCGGCACCGAACCGGACCCGGACGGCGAGGGGCGCACCCTGGTCCACGCCGAGGTGCCCGCCACCGAGCTGCTCCGCTACGCGGTGGAGCTGCGCTCGATGACCGCCGGCACCGGCACCTTCCGCCGCACCTTCGTCCGCTACGACCCCATGCCCACCCACCTGGCCGACCAGATCCGCAAGGAATCCACCCCCTGACCCCGCTGCCCTCCCCCCGCTGCCCCTCCCCCCGCCGATCATGAAGTTGTGGTGGCCGGCACGTCCGCGTTCGCCCCATTTGCGAGGCACCACAAGTGCATGATCGACGCGGCTGGGCCGGTGGTTAGGGGTGGGTGGTGGGGACGGTCGGGACGGGCCAGTGGGGGTGATCGGCGCCGCGGAGGGCGGCGGTACGCAGGGCGGCGAGCTGACGTTCCACCTCGGCGAAGTGGTCGGGGGCGAGCGGGCCGCGGCGCAGCGCGCCGGCGTTCTCCTCGACCTGGGCGACCGTACGGCAGCCGGGGATCGGGACGGTCCGCCCGCTGCGCGCCCAGATCCACCCCAACGCGCCCTGGGCCAGGGTGCGGCCGTCAGCGGTCAACGCCTCCCGCACGGCGGCCACCCGGCGCAGCCACTCCGGCGCCGGCCGGCCGCCACGGAACCACTCCAGCCAGCCGGGGGCGAGCCCGCGTACGTCGTCGTGGGGCAGCGTGGACGCGGCCGTGTACTTGCCGGTGAGCAGCCCCATCCCGAGCGGCCCACGGTTGACGCTGGCTAGGTCGTACTTGTCGCAGACGGCGAGCAGTTCGGGGGCGTCGCGCAGCACGGAGAGCGTGTGCTGCACCGCGGTCGCGCCGCCGGCTCCGTGCCCGAACGTGGCGGCCCGGTCGGTGCGGTCGGTGCTCCAGCCGTACGACCGGATTAGCCCGTCGGCCACCAGCTCCTCCAGCGTGCCGACGAGCGCCTCGGCCCGCGGCACCGGCAGGTCGGCGAGGTGCAGCTGGTAGAGGTCGATCCGGTCGGTGCCCAGCCGGCGCAACGAGTCGGTGACCGCCCGGCGAAGGTACGCCGGTGAGGCGTCCTGGCCCGTTGCCTGCCGGGTCGCCTCGTCGAAGGTGTAGCCCCACTTGGTGGCGATCACCGCCTCGTCCCGCCGGCCGACGAGGGCCCGGCCGAGGATCCGTTCGCTGTGGCCCGCCCCGTACGTGTCGGCGGTGTCGAAGAGGGTGACGCCCAGGTCGAGGGCCCGGCGGACGGTGCGCACCGACTCCTCGTCGTCGACCGCGCCCCAGCCCAGCGGCTGGCTCCCCTCGGCCCACGGACCACCGATCGCCCAGCACCCCATGCCCAGGGCGCTGACCTCGATGCCACTGCGTCCCAACGACCGCGTCGCGACTGCCATCGGAAGATCGTGCCACCTCGAGCCCGCTCGACGGCAACACTTCACGCGACCCGCCGGGCGAGGGCACGGTCAGCGACCGCGACCCGCCGGAGCGGTTCGGGCCGCCCGATGGGCGGGTGGACAGGAGTGCCCCCGGCGGGCTGCGGTCCGGCGCGACCGGGGCGGGCGGCGCTCCCGGTCCGGCAGCCCGGCGGGGCCGGTCGGGGGAAGACGGTCCGGCGGCCGGTGCGGCATGATCGTCCGCATGCGACGGCTCGGGGTGGACATCGGCGGCGTGATCATCGAACCGGCCGACGACGACGCCGACACCTCCTTCTTCGGCAGGAACTACCTGCGTACGCCGTCGGTGGCCGGGGTGTTCGACGCGCTGGCCGCGCTGGCCGGCGCGTTCGACGAGGTGCACCTGGTCAGCAAGTGCGGCGAGGCCACCGAGCAGCGGACCCGGGAGTGGCTGTCGCACCACGACTTCCACAGGCTGACCGGGATTCCGACGTCTCGGCTGCACTTCTGCCGGACCCGGCCGGCGAAGGCGCCGATCGCCCGGCGGCTCGGGCTGACCCACTTCGTCGACGACAAGCTCGAGGTGCTGAGCTACCTCGACTCGGTGCCGCACCGCTATCTGTTCCGCCCCCGGCCGGCCGAGGTCGCGGCGCACGCCGCCCATCTGCCCGTCGTACACCGGGTGGAGAGCTGGCCGGAGCTGGTCACCGCGCTGCGCGGCAACTGACCGGGCCGGCGCGGGCGCCGCGCCCGGGAACGACCCGGGCATGCGGCGCGGTAGCCGAGCGCGGCGGGCGCGGTAGCCGAGCGCGGCGGGGCGAGGCGACGGCCGAGCGGGGCGGCCGAGCGGCGCGGGCGCCGCGCGGGGTCGCGGTGCCGGGCGCGGTCAGGACGGCCAGGCGCGGGCGAGCAGGTCGCGGGTGTCGCCGAGGAGCTGCGGCAGGACCTTGGTCCGGCCGATCACCGGCATGAAGTTGGCGTCGCCACCCCATCGCGGCACCACGTGCTGGTGCAGGTGCGCGGCGATGCCCGCCCCGGCCACGCCGCCCTGGTTCATCCCCAGGTTGAAGCCGTGCGCGTTGCTCACCTTGCGGATCACCCGCATCGCCGTCTGAGTGAAGGCGGCCAGCTCGGCGGTCTCCGGCTCGTCCAGCTCTGAGTAGTCGGCGACGTGGCGGTAGGGGCAGACCAGCAGGTGGCCCGGGTTGTACGGGTAGAGGTTCAGCACCGCGTAGACGTGCTCGCCGCGCGCCACCACCAGGCTCTCCTCCGGAGGCAGCTGCGGGGCCCGGCAGAACGGGCAGCCGGTCGGCTTCTCGTAGCCCTCGGCGGGACGGTCCTCGCCCGAGATGTAGGTCATCCGGTGCGGCGTCCAGAGCCGCTCCAGGCCGTCGGCCATCCCGCCGCTGTCCGTGTGCCGTTCCGCCCCAGTCACAGGGCGATCCTACGGACCGGCCGGCGACCCGTGCCGGCTGCCACCCGCCGCGGGAGTCGGCGCCGCGTCACCGCCGGTCCGCTCTGGCCGCGCCGGCCGGGGACCTGTGACCGCTGCACCCGCCACGGAACCGGCGCCGCGTCGGCACCGCCGGTCGGCTCAGGCCGCGCCGCCGGTGCCCGCCGGCTCTGATCGCGCCGTCACCGCCCACCGGCTCTGATCGCGCCGTCACCGCCCACCGGCTCTGGCCGCCGCCACCCGGCGACCGGAATGTCGTCTGTTCAACTACGCGTGAATTGGAAGTTGTTGACGGCTCAACACGCAGCGCTGAAACTTCCGTGCATTCGTGTACTTAGATTTTTCGATGGAGGAATCAGTGATCCGACGAATCGGCACCTTTCTCGCGGCCATCGCGCTGAGCATCGTCAGCACCGTGGTCGGTGTCACCGTCAGTGGCGGCGCCGCACACGCCGACGGCTGTTACACCTGGGGACGCACCCTGTCCGAGGGGATGTCCGGCGAGGACGTCCGGCAGCTCCAGATCCGGGTGGCGGGCTACCCCGGCTACGGCAACGTGCTCACGCTCGACGGCGCGTACGGGCCGGCGACGCGGGCCGCGGTCTCCCGGTTCCAGCAGGCGTACGGCTTGTCGGCCGACGGCATCGCCGGGCCACAGACCTTCAACCGGATCTACGCGTTGCAGGACGACGACTGCACCCCGGTCAACTTCAGCTACGCGGAACTCAACGACTGCAACAGCGACTGGTCGGGCGGGGCGGTGTCCGCCAGCACCGCCAAGTTCAACGCCCGGGTGGCGATGTGGAAGCTCCAGGCGATGCGGCACGCCCTCGGCGACCAGCAGATCGTGGTGACCAGCGCCTTCCGCAGCCACGCCTGCAACAATGCGGTCGGTGGCTCGGCCAGCAGCCGGCACCTCTACGGCGACGCCGTCGACCTGGGCGCCGGGCCACACTCGCTGTGCCGGCTCGCCCAGCAGGCCCGTAACCACGGCTTCAACGAGATCCTCGGGCCCGGCTACCCGGACCACAACGACCACACCCACGTCGCGCACAAGTCGTCCCGGACCTGGTCGGCGCCGAACTGCGGCATCTGAGTCCGGCGAGCCCGGCCGCCGGAGCGGAACGCCCTCCCGCCGTCCGCCGCGCCCGGCCCGCTGCGCCCGGCCCGCCGCGCCCGAGCATGATCGTGCTCGAACACGGATGTAGTGGCCTACCACTACCCGGAAGGCCACTACATCCGGGTTGTTGCGCGATCATGCCCGTGCGCGTGCGCGGCGCTCACCCCGGGCGCGCCGGGGCGCTGCGCTCACCCCCGAGCGCGCGGGCGCGGCGCTCACCCCCGAGCGCGCGGGCGCGGCGCTCACCCCCGAGCGCGCGGGCGCGGCGCTCACCCCCGGGCGCGCCCCTGCCGCACGGATCGGTGCGGCCCGGGACGCCTGCGTCACGCCTCGGCCGAGGGCCCGATGTTGCTGCGGGAGGTGACCACATCCAGGACGTGGGCCACCGCGTCGGCGATCGGCACGCCGTTGCGCTGCGAGCCGTCCCGGTAGCGGAACGACACCGTGCCGGCCGCCACGTCGTCGTCGCCGGCGATGACCATAAAGGGGATCTTCTGCTGCTGAGCCGTACGGATCTTCTTCTGCATCCGGTCGTCGCCCGCGTCGACCTGGGCCCGGATGCCCTCGGCCCGCAGCGCGGCGACGAAGCCGTGCAGGTAGTCGGTGTGGTCCTCGCGGATCGGGATGCCGACCACCTGCACCGGGGCGAGCCATGCCGGGAACGCGCCCGCGTAGTGCTCGGTGAGCACCCCGAAGAACCGCTCGATCGAGCCGAAGAGCGCCCGGTGGATCATGACTGGCCGCTGCCGGCTGCCGTCGGCGGCCTGGTACTCCAACCCGAACCGCTCCGGCTGGTTGAAGTCGACCTGGATGGTGGACATCTGCCAGGTGCGGCCGATGGCGTCCTTGGCCTGCACGGAGATCTTCGGCCCGTAGAAGGCCGCGCCACCCGGGTCGGGGACCAGGTCCAGGCCGGACTGCTCGGCGGCGGTGCGCAGCGCCTCGGTCGCCTCCGCCCAGTCCTCGTCGCTGCCGATGAACTTCGGCGAGTCGTCCCGGGTGGACAGCTCCAGATAGAAGTCGTCCAGGCCGTAGTCGCGCAGGAGATCCAGCACGAACGTGAGGAGCGCGCTGAGCTCGCCCGGCATCTGCTCCTTGGTGCAGTAGATGTGCGAGTCGTCCTGGGTCAGGCCGCGCACCCGGGTCAGGCCGTGCACCACGCCGGACTTCTCGTACCGGTAGACCGTGCCGAACTCGAACAGCCGCAGCGGCAGCTCCCGGTACGACCGCCCGCGCGCCTTGAAGATCAGGTTGTGCATCGGGCAGTTCATGGCCTTGAGGTAGTAGTCCGCGCCCTCCAGCTGCATGGGCGGGAACATCGTGTCGGCGTAGTACGGCAGGTGGCCGGAAGTCTCGAAGAGCTGCGCCTTGGTGATGTGCGGGCTGTTGACGAACTCGTAGCCCGCGTCCTCGTGCCGACGCCGCGAGTAGTTCTCCATCTCCCGCCGGATGATTCCGCCCTTCGGGTGGAAGACCGCCAGGCCGGAGCCGATCTCGTCGGGGAAGCTGAACAGGTCCAGGTCCGCACCGAGCTTGCGGTGGTCGCGCCGGGCGGCCTCCTCCAGCAGCTTCAGGTACGCCTTCAGCGCGTCGCGCGTCGGCCAGGCGGTGCCGTACACGCGCTGCAGCTGCGGGTTCTTCTCCGACCCGCGCCAGTACGCCGCCGCCGAGCGCATCAGCTTGAACGCCCCGATGAGCCGGGTGTTCGGCAGGTGCGGGCCCCGGCACAGGTCCGACCAGCAGACCTTGTCCTCGTTCGCGGCGAGGTTGTCGTAGATGGTCAGCTCGCCGCCGCCGACCTCCATCACCTGCGAGGAGTCGAGACCCTCGCCCTTGACGTCGATCAGCTCCAGCTTGAACGGCTCGTTGGCCAGCTCGGCCCGCGCCTCGTCCAGGTTGCTGAAGCGGCGGCGGCGGAAGCGCTGGCCGGACTTGACGATCTCCTGCATCCGCTTCTCGAGCTTGGCCAGGTCGTCCGGCTGGAACGGCTTGTCGACGGCGAAGTCGTAGTAGAAGCCGTTCTCGATCGGTGGGCCGATGCCGAGCTTCGCCTCCGGGAAGACGTCCTGCACCGCCTGGGCGAGCACGTGCGCGGTGGAGTGACGCAGCACGTTCAGCCCGTCCGGCGAGTCGAGACTGACCGGCTCGACCTCGATGTCGGTCGCCGGACGCCAGTCCAGGTCGTGCAGCCGGCCCTCAGGGTCGCGGACCACGACGATCGCCTTCGGGCCATTGGCGGGCAGCCCGGCCGCGGCCACCGCGTCGGCCGCCGTGGTCCCGGCGGCGACGACGACGGGGTCGGCCACGGCGGGGGTACGGGGTGCGGACACGGTGACTCCTCGCAGCAGACGGTACGGATCGGGCGCTGACGGCCCTCGCCGATGCTATCGGGCGCCCCGCCCCGGCCGATCGCCGACGCCTCAGCCACGCGCCGCCCCGCGCACCGGACGCCAAGCCGTCACGGTCCGACACTCGGGTGCCGGGCGCGGACCCGTTGGGCCGGCCCACGCGACCGGGGACGCGGCGGAACCGTCGGGGACGTCTCGCCCGTGGATTGAACCTTTCGCGGCCGGGAGCCGAACTACCCGGTGTGGCCGGAGACCGGTACCGGTCGCGTGGACACGGATGGGGACGCGAGATGGCGATGACGTACAGCGGCGACCTCCGCCGCCGGGCCGGGGTGGTGGCCGCCCTGGCCGCGGCAGCGGTGCTCAGCTGGCCGGGTACGGCGCACGCGGCGGAAGTGACCAGCACCCCGGGGCAGGCCCGGCAGGGCGACGCGGTCCGGCTGGAGTTCGTGGTGCCCGAGGAGCGGCCCGGCACCCGCACGCGGGAGATCGAGATCCGGCTGCCGGCGGACGCCCCGATCGCCGAGGTCTACCCGATGTCGGTGCCCGGCTGGGCGCCCCGGATCAGCTCCCGCACGCTCGACCAGCCGGTGAGCGGCATCCACTCGAGCACGGTCACCACGGTCACCACGGCGGTGACCTGGATCCGGGTCGACGGGGCCGCGCCAGGCCCGGCGCGGCTGGCACTCTCGATGGGCCCGCTGCCCGCAACCGACCGGCTCGCGTTCCCCGTGATCCAGACGTACGCCGACGGCACTGTGGTGCGCTGGGCCGACCCGGCCGGAGCGCACAAGGCTCCGGTGCTCACCCTGCTGCCGGCGGCCCCGGGGGCGGCGGGCGGCCCGGCCGGCCACGCCGGGCACGGCGCGGCGAACGGCGGCGCCGCGAACGGCGGCGCGGCGAACGGCGGCGCGGGTCCGGCGGACGGTGCCGGCGACCCGGGCGCGGCGGGCAACGCGGGAGCGCCGGATGGTGCGGGCGCGGTCGGCGGAGCGGGTGCGCCGGGCGACGCGGCGGGCGCCCGGGCCGGAAACGCGGTCGCCGGGAACACCGCCGGCGGGAATGCCGACGCGCTCCTCGCCGCGGGCCTGCTCGCCGGGCTCGGCGGCGGCGTCGCGGTCGGCTGGCTGGCGAGCCGTTGGCGGCGCCGCGGCACGACCGCCCCGGCCGAGGCCACCGACCCCGACGACCCGACCGAGCGGGACGACCGCATCGCGCCCACCCACAGGCCGGACCCCTCCGCCGCGCACTCGCCCCGCCCGACTGAGCGGAACAGCCGCACCGGAACCAGGCACACGACCGAGCCCGAGACGGGGGCCGGAACCGCCCACACGACCCTGTCCATCGCGCCGGACAATCCCGCCAGAGGTGAGAACGACGGGATCGCACCCGCCGAGCCCGCCGACGCGACCGGGGATGAGGCCCCGCTGGCCCCTGATCCGGGCCAGTCCGATGCCACCCCAACCCTCGTCCACTCGGCTTCCGGGAAGTCGCGGTAACCGAACGACCTGACACCCCGAGTTCGAACAATCCAGATCGCCGATATGGCGCAATCCCCCGCACCCGGACACCGCCATATCGGCCACCCGGAGTGAATCACCCGTCCAGCCCCAGCCCCAGCGCCGTCGGCGGGTCAGGGGAGCCAGGGTGGGAGGGGTTCGCGGGCGGCGAGCCACTCGGCGGGTACGCCGCCCGGGGTGCCGACGCCGCCGTACGCGGCCACGACACCGCCCACGATGGCGGCGGTGGTGTCCACGTCACCGCCCGCCTCGACGCAGGCCTGGATCGCGGCCGGATAGTCGTCGAGTCGGGTCGCGGCCACCCACAGGGTGAAGGCCACCGTGTCCGGCGCGGTCACGCGGGACCCGTTGCCGAGCGCCGCGACCACCTGCGGCAGCGGGCGGCCGAGCAGGTCGGCGGCACGGCGTACGCGGCGGTGCACCTCGGTGGCCGGGTCCACCGCGGCGGCCACCCCGGCGAGCAGCCGGCCGGCGGCGGGGCGGGATCCGTCCAACCGGCCCCGGGCGGCGAGCGCGGCCGCCACCGCCACGGCGACCGCGCCGGCGATCCCCTCGGGGTGCGCGTGGGTCACCTCGGCGGAGGCGCGGGCCTCGGCGGCCGCCCGGCTGGTCGAGTCGGCGAAGTACGCGCCGAGCGGCGCGACCCGCATCGCGGCACCGTTGCCGAGGGAGCCCTGGCCGTCGAAGGCGGACGCGGCGGCCACCGGCCACGGCGTCCCGGACCGGATCAGCTCCAGCAGTTCGACCGCCCCGGCGCCGTAACGCCGCGCGGGGTCGTAACGGGCGGCGAACGTGCTGGCCAGCGCGTCCCGGTCGATCTGCCGGGCGTCGGCGAGCACAGTCACGACCGAGCCGGCCATCTCGGTGTCGTCGCTCCATTCCCACGGGCCGGGCGGCAGGTCGTCCCGCCACGGCGCCACCCGCCCGCCCGGCACGAAGAAGCGCCCGCCGAGCGCGTCACCGACCGACAGACCGGCGAGGCTGTCCTTGGCGAGCGCCAGCCGGCTGTCGGCGAAGAGCGTGAACGACATCGTCGTACCAGCTTGCCCGGTTCGCAGGTGCGCCGCAACGCGATCAACTTGCCACGCCAAGTACCGTCTTGGGGTGGCCACCGTCCTCCTGGTCGAAGACGATCACGTCGTACGCGGCGCGATGCTGCGCTCCCTCGCCGATCGGGGGCACGCGGTGCACGCCGTCGGCACGGCGCTGGACGCGCTGCGCCGGGTCGCCGCCGAGACCCCGGACCTGGTGGTGCTCGACCTAGGCCTGCCCGACCTCGACGGCTCGGACGCGCTGCGGATGTTGCGCGGCATCACGGACGTGCCGATCATCATCGCCACCGCCCGCGACGACGAGCAGTCGGTGGTCCGCCTGCTGCGCGCCGGCGCCGACGACTACATGGTGAAGCCGTTCACCGGCGCCCACCTCGACGCCCGGATCACCACGGTGCTGCGCCGGGCCGGCCGGGCCAGCCGTACGGTGCAGCCCGCCGTGCACGTCGTCGGCGGCCTGCGGGTGGACGTCGGCGAGCGCAGCGCCCAGCTCGACGGCGAGCCCCTGGCGCTGACCCGCAAGGAATTCGACCTGTTGGCGTATCTCGCCGCACGGCCTGGCCGGGTAGTGTCCCGCCGGGAACTCTTGGAGGAGGTATGGCGGCAGCCATCGGTCGGCGAGGACCAGACAATCGACGTTCACCTGTACTGGCTGCGCCGCAAAATGGGCGAGTCCGCGGCGAAGCCGCGCTACCTGCGCACCGTGCGGGGGGTCGGCTTCCGGCTGGTGGCGCCGGACTGAGGACGTCGCTGGCCCTGCTCACGGCCGGCATGTGCGCCCTGGCGGCGCTCGCCTTCCTCGTCCCGCTCGGCTTCGGCCTCGGCGAGCGGGCCCGGGAGGAGGCGATCGCCGACGCGGCGCGGCGTAGCGCGCTGGTCACCGGCGCGCTGGCGGTCAGCACCGATCCCGCCGTGATCGAGCGGGCCGTGGCGGCCAGCGGCGACGACCCGACCACCCGTCCGGTCGTGCACGGTCTCGACGTCGACGACAGCGGCGGCCGGGCGACCCCGGGCGACCTGGACCAGGCCCGCGCGGACCGGCGCTCGCTCGTGGTCGACGTGGCCGGCGGCGTGGTCCGGCTCGACCCGGTGGTGCTCGGTGACCGGGTGGCGGTGGTCGAGGTCTTCGTGCCGGATTCCGCGCTGGGCGACGGGGCCGGCGTCCGCTGGTTGCTGCTCCTCGGCGTGGCCGGCGTCCTGGTGGGCGCGGCCGTCGTGGTGGTCGACCGGGTCGCCACCCGCACGGTGGACGCCACCCGGGGGCTGGTCGACGCCGCGCTCGCGGTCGGCGAGGGTGACCTCGGCGCGCGCGTCGAGCCGAGCGGCCCGCGCGAGCTGGCCGAGGCCGGCCACGCGTTCAACCGGATGGCCGAGAGCCTGGTGGCGGCGCGTACGGACGAACGGGAACTCGTCGCCGACCTGTCGCACCGGCTGCGCACCCCGCTGACCGTGCTCCGGCTGGACGCCGAGGCGCTGGAGTCCGACGACACCAGCGTCGGCACGTTCAGCCAGGCCGAGTTGGACCGCCTACGCGGGATCCGGCGGATCCGGCAGGCGATCGTGACCCTCGAGGGCGAGGTCGACGTTCTGATCAAGACCACCCGCAAGGCGGTCACCGCCCACGACGCCGGCCCGGCGATGTGCGACGTCAGCGAGGTGGTGCGGGACCGGATGGTCTTCTGGGCGGCCCTCGCCGGGGACCAGAACCGGCCGCAACGGGTGATCGGGGCACAGCTGCGCACGCCGGCGCCGGTGCCGCGGGCCGAACTGGCCGCCGCGCTGGACGCGGTGATCGGCAACGTGTTCCGGTACACGCCGCAGGGCACCGCGTTCGAGGTGGCGGTCTCGCGCCGGGACGGGTACGTGGCGATCCGCGTCGACGACGCGGGTCCGGGCATCGCCAATCCGGACCGGGCGCTGCGCCGGGGAACCAGCGACCAGGGTTCCACCGGGCTCGGCCTGGACATCGCGAAGCGGGTGGCGTTGCAGGCGAACGGCTCGGTCAGCATCGACCGGGCGCGGCTCGGCGGGGCCAGCGTGGTGATGCTGCTCGCCGATCCGGAGGCGACGCCCCGGCAGGTCAGCCGGTTCGGCTTGGTCGGCCGGATGACGCGGGAGGCCCGCGAGCAGAAGACCGGTGGCCGCCGCTGGCCCCGGCAGCGGCCCGCCGACCACTGACCGACACCCCGCCGCGCCAGGCTGGCCCGGCAGCTCACCGCGTCGCACCAGCGCCCCGCGGCCCCCGCGTCGCGCCGACCGGTCGACCCGCCGTCGGCTGTGGGGCGGCGCAAGTCTTCCTTAGATCCGGGTTAACGACGGCGCCGGCGGGGCCGCCGGCTGCGAGGATTTCGGTACGAACCCATCAGTTCCATCGGTCAGCGCCTCGCGCACCCACCGGCCGGTGGAGCCGTGCGCGCGGCGGGAGGACGGTCCCCCCACACCAGCTCCCGCCGCGCGCCCACCCTTCGGCGTTCGGTTCCGCGCTCAGTGGCCCGCGGTGGCCAGGTACGCGTCGATCTCGGCGGCGATCCGCTGCTTGCCGGCCGGGTCCAGGAACGAGGCGGTCACCGCGTCGCGGGCGAGCGCGGCGATCCCCTCCGGCCCGACCCGGAGCAGCCGGGCCGCCACCGCGTACTCGTCGTCGAGGGTGGTGCCGAACATCGGCGGGTCGTCGGAGTTGATGGTGACCAGCACGCCGGCGTCGACCAGCCGGGGCAGCGGGTGCTCGTCGAGGCTGGCCACGGCCCGGGTCCGCACGTTCGAGGTGGGGCAGACCTCCAGGGCGATCCGGTGCTCGGCGAGGTGGGCCAGCAGCTCCGGGTCGTCGGCGGCGGAGATGCCGTGGCCGATCCGCTCCGCGCCGAGGTCGCGCAGCGCGTCCCAGACCGTCTGCGGGCCGGTGGTCTCCCCCGCGTGCGGCACCGAGCGCAGCCCGGCCGCCCGGGCCCGGTCGAAGTACGGCGTGAACTGCGGCCGCGGCACCCCGATCTCCGGCCCGCCCAGACCGAAGCTGATGAGCCCGTCCGGGCGCTCCTCCAGCGCGATCCGCAGAGTCTCCTCGGCCGCCGGCAGGCCCGCCTCGCCGGGGATGTCGAAGCACCAGCGCAGTTCGATGCCGAAGTCCGCCTCGGCCCGCTTGCGGGCGTCCTCGATCGCCTCGCAGAACGCCGGGGCGGGGATGCCGCGGCGCACGTGCGAGTACGGGGTGATTGTCAGCTCCGCGTAGCGGACCTGCTGGCGGGCCAGCTCGCGGGCCACCTCGTGGGTGAGGATCCAGACGTCCTCCTGGTCGCGGATCAGGTCGACGACGCTGAGGTAGACCTCGATGAAGTGGGCGAAGTCGCGGAACGCGAAGTAGTCGACCAGCGCGGCCGGGTCCGCCGGCACCGGGCTGCGCCCCTCGTGGCGGGCGGCCAGCTCGGCGACGATCCGGGGCGAGGCGGAGCCCACATGGTGCACGTGCAGCTCCACCTTGGGCAGTCCGGCGATGAAGGTGGACAGTTCGGTCACAGGTTCTCCTCGACACGGGCGCCGGTACGGGCGACGACGAAGACGCGGCGGAAGGGGAAGTACACCTGGCCCTGCCGTGCCGGGTACGCCTCGGCGAGGCGTACCTCCAGCTCGGCCCGGAAGTCGGCCCACCGCGGAGCGTCCAGCGCCGCGCGGACCGGGCGCAGCGCCGTGCCCTCCATCCAGGTGAGCACGGGGTGCGCGGCGTCGGCGCGGGCCGGGAGCAGGTGCACGTAGGTAGTCTCCCAGGCGTCGACTGCGCAGCCGGCACCGGCCAGCAGCGCCGCGTAGCCGACCGGGTCGCCGACCGGGGCCTCCCGCAGCAGCGGGACCAGGTCGTC
This sequence comes from Micromonospora sp. WMMD812, assembly GCF_027497215.1. NCBI lineage: Bacteria > Bacillati > Actinomycetota > Actinomycetes > Micromonosporales > Micromonosporaceae > Micromonospora > Micromonospora sp. WMMD812. The sequence goes on from NZ_CP114904.1 coordinate 2,341,574, forward strand.
CCGCCAGGCCGGGCAGGCGGCGACCTCGCGCAGCGCCCGGTGCGAGGGCGCGTCGAAGTTGCCCGGCACCTGCATCGCGAGCCATGCTCCGGCGGGCAGCTCCCGGGCCCAGCGGCGCAGCAGCTCCTCGTGGTCGGGGACCCACTGGAGCACCGCGTTGGTGACCACCACGTCGACGTCGGGCGCGGGCCGCCAGTCGCGGACGTCACCGACGGCGAACTCCACCGGCGCGCCGAGCGTTGCCGCCCGCGCGATCATCTCGGGCGAGGAGTCCAGCCCGAGCACCCGGCTCGCCGGCCAGCGCGCGGCCAGGGTCGCGGTGAGCTGGCCCGGGCCGCAGCCGAGGTCCACGACCGTCTCCGGCCGGTCGGCCGGGATCCGGGCGACCAGGTCGTGGAACGGCCGGGACCGTTCGTCGCCGTAGCGCAGGTACGTCGCCGGATCCCACATGAGCGCCTCCCAAACCGTACGTCCGTCTTGTTTACCGTACGGCCCGTCTGGTCGGGCGGGCAAGCCGATCACTAGGCTCGGGGGTATGGAGCAGCGCACCTTCCGCCGGCTCGGGCGGACCGTCGGAATCGTCGGCCTGGGGGCCTGGCAGCTCGGCGCCGACTGGGGCACGGTCACCGAGGACGACGCGATGGCCATCCTGGCCGCGGCCGTCGACGCCGGAGTCACTTTCCTCGACACCGCCGACGTCTACGGCGACGGCCGCAGCGAGCAGCTGATCGGGCGCTTCCTGCGGACCCGGGCGGGCGACGGGCTGACCGTGGCCACCAAGATGGGCCGCCGGGTCGAGCAGCGGCCGGAGGCGTACACCCTCGCGCACTTCCGTGAGTGGACCGACCGGTCGCGGAAGAACCTCGGCACCGACCGGCTGGACCTGGTCCAGTTGCACTGCCCGCCCACCGCGGTGTTCGCCGACGACGCGGTCTTCGACGCCCTGGACGCGCTCGTGGCCGAGGAGTCGATCGCAGGCTACGGGGTGAGTGTGGAGACCTGCGACCAGGCGCTCACCGCGATCGCCCGGCCCGGCGTGGCCAGCGTCCAGATCATCCTCAACGCCCTGCGCCACAAGCCCGTCGAACGGGTGCTGCCCGCCGCCGAGGCCGCCGGGGTCGGCATCATCGCCCGGGTGCCGCTGGCCAGCGGCCTGCTGTCCGGCCGCTACGACGAGCGCACCACCTTCCCGGCCGACGACCACCGCACCTACAACCGGCACGGCGAGGCCTTCGACGTCGGCGAGACGTTCTCCGGCGTCGACTTCGACCTGGGGCTTTCGGCGGTACGCCGGTTGGCGCCGCTCGTCGGCGACGACCGCACGATGGCGCAGTTCGCCCTGCGCTGGGTGCTGGATCAGGCGGGTGTCACCGTCGTCATCCCGGGCGCCCGCGACGCCGAGCAGGCCCGGCGCAACGTCGCCGCGGCCGCGCAGCCGTCGCTCACGGCCGAGCAGCTGGCCGGCGTCCGCGAGGTCTACGACGAGTTGGTCCGCCCGCAGGTGCACGGCCGGTGGTGACCCGCCCGCGGCCGGTCCTCGCCGGGGGCGCACCGGGGCGGTTCCTCGCCCCGGCCGGGCACGCCGGGCATCCTGGAGAGCCGGTACGCGGTGAAGGGGGGACGCGATGAGGGGCTGGTTTCCGCTCACGCTCGGTCTGCTGGCGATCGTGGTCGGTGCCGTCTGGACGGTCCAGGGTCTGGGTTTCGTCGACGGCAGCGTGATGACCGGCGAACGGATCTGGGCGGTGGTCGGGCCGATCGTGGCATTGGCCGGGATCGTGGTGCTCTGGATCGGTCTGCGCGCCCGGCGCCGACGTCCCTGAACGTCCACTCGGCGGCCGGGAAAGGGAAAGCCTGGGAATGGGAAAGCCCCGTATCCCGAGGACGGGATACGGGGCTCCACTGTCGATCCGTAGGCGGATCAGCCCACTGGCCGGCGGGGGCCGGCCGGCACTGCTCAGATGGGGCGGACCTGCTCAGCCTGCGGGCCCTTCTGACCCTGAGCGATCTCGAACTCCACCCGCTGGTTCTCCTCCAGCGTGCGGTAGCCGCTGGTCTGGATGGCCGAGAAGTGGACGAACACGTCAGCACCCCCGCCGTCGACGGTGATGAAGCCGAAGCCCTTGTCAGCGTTGAACCACTTCACGGTTCCCTGCGCCATGTGTATCTCCTTCTAAAACTGGCGGCCGAGCACGCCGTGCGGCCGGTTGGCCGTTTTCGAGCAGCGGCGCCTGAGGCGGCCCCCGGTGAAGGAGACTTCTCTCAACCCACGCCATCTCGCAACAGCGTGGAACAGCAAACCACGTACGCAAAAACTCTGCACAGCCTACCCGACGAAATTCTCCGACATGTGACCTGACGGATGCCAGAGATCCGCTGGGTGGGCGTGCGCCACCATGCGAAAGGCCCCCTTGCCATCGAACATGGCAAGGGGGCCGGCACGTCAACGGCCGGTCACTGCGGCCAGCGTCCGGTGAGTCGGCGTACGCCGACCGCACCGCCGCGGTCCACCGCGGCCCGGACGACCGCGAAGATGGCGCCCTGCAACGCCGCGGCCGCCAGGATCTCGCCCCAGGCACGGTCCTCGTCGGTGGCGCTGGGTGCCTCGCCGTCGCCCGCGGTGATCTTCCAGACCTGCCGGAAGATGGCGCCGGCGAGCGTGCCGGCGGCGAGACCCAGCAGCACGCCGACCGGCTTGTACGCGGCCCGGTTGATGGCCTTGCTCACCTGCGCCTCCCTCGAAGGATCAGTAGCACGACCGCGGTGGCCACCGCGCCGGCCGCGACCGCCGCCCACGGCGCCGGACCCCGAAGGACGTCGCCCGGCCGGTGCGCCATCGCGCGGGCCGCGCCGGCCTTCTGCGCCGTCTGCGTCCGAGCCGCCCCGGCCGTGTGCCCCGCCTGGCCGCGCATGCGGGCGAACTTCTGCGCGGCCTGCTCCCGCATCCGCTGCCGGGCCTGCTCGGCTGACCCCTTGAGCCGGGCCTTGACGTCGGCCTTGGCCGCGAGCGCCTCCATCGTCTCGCCCAGTTCCACCCGGGTCCGCCGGATCTCCTCGCGGAGCGCCTCGGTGTCGCCCCGCCCGTTGCCGGTCATGACCGTCTCCCGTCCTTCACCGCGGCGGCCACGGTGTCCACGTCCGCCCGGACGCTACGGACCGTCGCCGCCGGAACCGGCGGGACCGCGCGGCCGACCTGCTGCTTGCCGACCAGGGCCAGGATGCCGGCGAGCAGGAAGAGGCCGACCGCGACGATCAGCGCGGCGGCCCAGGCCGGCAGCGCCAGGTCGAGCAGCAGCACCACGGTGAGGACCAGCGCGCCCAGGCCGTAGAACGCCAGCGCGCCGCCGCCGCCGAAGAGGCCGATGCCGATGCCGGCGTGCTTGCCCTTCTGGGTCAACTCCGCCCGGGCCAGCGCCAGCTCGTCCCGGACCAGGCGGGAGATCTGCTCGGTGGCCCGTTGCACCAGCTCGGCGGTGGAGGGCTCGCTCCCGGTGCGGGATGTGCGGGCGTTCGCCACGTCAGCCATGCTGTCCTCCTTTCGTCATCACCGCGCTGTATGCCCGGAGTCGCCGCTCGTCAATCCTGGGCGTAGCGCCCCACCGGATCCGGAGAGAGACGTCCGGCAGCAGGTCCCCCGGAACCGCCCGATCAAACCTCCCGGACCGGGCGATTGCCTCCCCCCGCCACGGAAAACGCCACCCTCCGGGCAGAGGACACGTACCCGCGCACCCAACAGCCCCGCGATCTTGCAGTTTCTGCCCCGGTGAAAACCGCGTAGCGGGACAAATACTGGGCCGAAACTGCAAGATCGCGGGACCAGGGCGGGGGCGGGGCGGGGGCGGGGTTAGCGGCGGGAGTCGGCGGGTTCGTCCGGGCCGACGAAGGCCTCGCTGCGGGCGTCGCCGTCGTCGCTGCCGCCGAAGAGCCGCGCGTCGTCGGGCACCTCGCCGTCGGCGAGCGGTCGGGTCGCGCGGCGGGGCTGCACCCACTGCCAGGGCAGCTGGCTGTCGGCGTCGCCCAGCTCGGTGCGGACGCGCGGCATCGCCATCGGGCGCTGGTCGCGTACCCAGGCGACCAGGTGCTCTCGGACCAGACAGCGCAGGTCCCACAGGCTGCCGGCGTCGCCGGCGCTGACCAGCGCGCGCACCCGGATGCTGCCACCGGTCGCGTCGGTCACCTGGAGCACGCACACCCGGCCGTCCCACAGGTCGGTGCTCTCGACCAGGCGGCGCAACTCCTCACGCATCGCCTGGACGGGGACCGCCCAGTCCACGTCGAACTCGGCCGTGCCGAGCACCGCCGCCTCGGTCCGGGTCCAGTTCTGGAACGGCGTGCTGGTGAAGTACGAGGTGGGCAGGATCAGCCGGCGGTCGTCCCAGATCTGCACGACCACGTAGCTGAGGGTCAGCTCCTCGATCCGGCCCCACTCCCCCTCGACGACCACCACGTCGTCGAGTCGGACGGCGTCGCTGAACGCCAGTTGCAGGCCGGCGAAGACATTGCCGAGCAGACTCTGCGCGGCCAGCGCGGCGACCACACCGACGACACCTGCGCTGGTCAGCACACCGGCGCCGATGCCACGGACGCTGGGGAAGGTCATCAGCATCACGCCGAGCGCCAGGATCACGATCACGGCGATGGTCAGCCGGCGCAGCATCACCACCTGGGTGCGTACGCGCCGGGCGTGCCGGTTGTCCGGCACGTCGACCCGGAACCGGGCCAGCGCGGTGTCCTCGACCACCACCAGCAGCGCGGCGACCAGCCAGGCGACGCTGGCGATGACCGCGAGCACCAGCAGGTGCAGCAGCATCTGCCGCCACGGGGTGCCGACCGCGTAGCCGGTGCTGAACCGGACGGCGAACTGGACCGCCAGCACGGTGGCGGCGGCCTGGAACGGGCGGTGGGCGTGCTCGGTGAGTTCGGTCATCAGCCGCGAGCGGCGGCCGAACCGACGGGTCAACCGGTGTACCACCGCCACCACGAAGAGGGCGATCGCCGCCGCGGCGAGCGCGGCGACGACCGTCCCGAGGTAGCTCTGCACAGGCTCTCTCCCTCCGGCCGGGCGCCACGGGGCTTCGGGCAAAGGCCCTATGGTGCCCGGTGTCTCCCGTATCGACCAGCTCAGACCTTGCGGTAGCGGGACTGGAGGAAGCAGAAGGTGCCGAAGGCGGCGATGCCGAGGGCGACCAGGGAGAGCAGCACGGTGCCGTACGACTGCTCGCGCAGCGTCCGCAGCGCGGCGTCAAGACCGCGGGCCTTCTCCGGGTCGTACGTGACGGCGGCGACGATGACCAGCACGCCCGCGATGCCGTACGCGATGCCCTTGGCGACGTAGCCGGCGATGCCGAGCCGGCGCGCGAGCCGATGGATCCGCGGGCTCATCTCCATGGTCTTGAGATGCTTCTCGAAGCGCTTGACCAGACCGTAGATCACCAGGCCGACGCCGATCGTGGCGAGCACCAGCCCGGCGAGGCCGACCAGCCAGCGACCGCCGGTGGAGGTCATCGCCTGCCCGGTGAGGGCCTCCTGCTGGTCGGCGGACTTGGAGCCGGCGTCGGAGAAGACCTTGTACGCGGTCCAGGCGAAGTAGAGGTAGACCAGGGTGCGCCCGGCCGACGCGAGCCGCTCCCAGACCCGCTCCTTGCCGCGCTCGGCGCGGTGCCCCACGGCCGCCTCCAGCGCCTGCCAGATCGCCATGGCGAGCAGGCCGATCGCGGTCGCGATCACGAGGACCTTGCCGAGCGGCTGGGCCGCGAGGGTACGCAGCGCGCCGGACTGGTCGCCGTCGGCGGCGGAGTGCCCGAACGCGATCTGCAACGCCAGCCAGGCGAACAGGAGGTGCACGATGCCGTAGCCGATGAAGCCGGCCCGGGCGAGAAGTTCCAGCCACCTGCTGTCGGCCGTGCGGGCGGCGGTGGCTTCGGCGTTGCGGGTGAGTGACATGGCGCCACAATCTCCGATTGCGAAGATCCCCAAACGTCGGCCGCCGCCGCCCGCGGCGGGGTCAGCTGCCGGAACCCTGCGAAACCTTGATCTTGATCTCCTGGTCGGTGACGCTGTCCAGGGTGACCGCGAGGCCGCCCACGTCGGCGGCCTGCTGGCCCGCGATCAGGGTGACCTGCTCTCCGGCGACCTCGACGGTCACCTGGTCGCCCTCGACGCCGACGAGCTTGGCGTCGACGCCGAGGATGCTGGCGCTCGCGTCGACGCCGCGCTGGAAGGTGACCGTGCAGGAGCCGGCGATGCTGCAGTCGGTGTCGGCGCCCTCGGAGCTGCAGCCGGCCAGCACGGCGACGCCGAGCGCCAGGCCGGCCAGCAGGCCGGCGACGCGGCGGGTGGGGGTCAGCGGGGAGTTACCGGGTCGGTTCGTCACCCGGCCAAGGGTACGAGACGCCCGCGAACGAGCCCGTCGCCCGCGACGGCTAGGGTCGCGGCATGCCGTTCGACATCGCCCGGGTGCGGGCCGGTTACCCCGCCCTGACCGAGGGTTTCGTGCACTTCGATGGTGCCGGTGGCACCCAGACCGCCGGGTCGGTGGTCGACGCGGTCGCCGCGGCGATGCGCGCCGCGACCGGCAACCGCAGCACCGCGTTCGAGCCCGGCCGGCGCTCGCTGGAGCTGGTGGCCGCGGCCCGCGCGGCGGTGGCCGACCTGGTGGGTGGGGACGCGGCCGGGGTGGTATTCGGGCCGAGCGCCACCGCGCTGCTCTACACCCTGGCCCGCACGGTCGGCGCGGGCTGGCGCCCGGGCGACGAGGTGGTCCTCTCCCGGCTCGACCACGACGCGAACGTCCGGCCGTGGGTGCAGGCCGCCGAGGCGGCCGGGGCCACCGTGCGGTGGGCCGAGTTCGATCGGGGCACCGGCGAGTTGCCCGCCGGGCAGTACGCCGACCTGGTGACCGAGCGGACCCGGCTGGTCGCGGTCACCGCGGGCAGCAACGCGATCGGCACCGTCCCGGACGTGCCGGCGATCGCCAAGGCCGCCCACGCCGTCGGCGCGCTGGTCGTCGTGGACGGCGTGCACGCGGTGCCGCACGCGCCGATCGACCTGGCGACGCTCGGCGCGGACGTGTTGGTCACCAGCGCGTACAAGTGGTCCGGGCCGCACCTGGCCGCGATGGTGGCCGACCCGGGCCGCTGGGCGGAGTTGCGCCCGGCGAAGCTCATCCCCTCGTCCGACGCGGTGCCGGAGCGCTTCGAGTACGGCACGCCGAGCTTCCCGCTGCTCGCCGGGGTGGCCGCCGCCGTCGACCACCTGGCCGGGCTGGACGCGGACGCCACCGGCGACCGGCGCTCCCGGCTGCGGGCCAGCCTCGCCGCCGCGCAGGCGCACGAGGAGGCACTGCTGGAGCGGCTGATCGCCGGGCTGACCGCGCTGCCCGGGGTGACCGTCTACGGTTCCCCGGCCCGGCGGTGGCCCACGGTCTCCTTCCGCCTCGCCGGGATGTCCCCCGCGCGGACGCAGGCGGCGTTGGGCGCGGGCGGCTTCTGCCTCTCCGCGGGCGACTACTACGCCTACGAGTACTTCACCGCCATGGGCCTGCGTGATACCGGCGGCGCGGTGCGGGCCAGCATCTACCACTACAACACGGCCGACGAGGTGGACCTGTTGCTCGCCGAACTGGGCCGCCTGGCCTCCGGGACGGCGACAATGGCCGGGTGAGCACCCTGGTCGAGGACAATCCCGCCAAGCAGCGGTTCGAGATCCTGGTCGACGACGCGTTGGCCGGGTTCGCCGCGTACGAACTCCGGGGCGAGGTGCTGGTCTTCACGCGCACCGAGGTGGACCCCCGGTTCCAGAACATGGGCGTCGGGTCGGCCCTGGTCCGGCAGACCCTCGACCAGGTACGCGCACGCGGCGGCCGGGTCGTGCCACAGTGCCGGTTCGTGGCCGCGTTCATCGACCGGCACCCCGAGTACGCCGCCCTGGTCACCGACCAGCCCTGACCCGCCGACGTCGGCCGGCGGGTCGGGCGACGCCCCGGCTCAGCCGGGGCCGGCGGCGGTCAGTCGAGGCCGGCCAGCAGCTCGGCGGCGGCCCGCGCGCTGGCCCGGGTCGCCCCGTGCGTGGCCAGGTGCACGGAGCCGGTGACCAGCTCGGGCACGCCCAACTCGACCACGACCGCGTCCGGCCGGGTGACCAGCGCCCGGCTCACCGCGGCCCGCATCCAGTCGTGCCGGTGCAGGTCGCGGACCACCAGCACCACCGGGCGTCCGTCGACTCCGGCGGTCAGGTCGGCCGGGACGTCCGGTTGGGCGTACCGGCGGGTGGTGGTGCCGGGGAGCAGGTCCGCGAGCGGCGCGCCGATGCCCCACGGGGTCTCCGCCCCGATCGCGATGTTGCGCGGCGGCTCGAACTCGACGACGTGCGCCGGGGTGGTCAGCGGCAGCGTCCCGGCCCCGGCCGGCGCGGTGGTGACCCGCAGCGCGCGCCGTGCGGCGGCGAGCCCGACGGCCGAGGTGTCGGCCGGGAGACCGGCGCGGGCGGGGCGCTCGGCCCGGGCGGCGACGGTCCAGGCGGCGAGCTGTTGGACCCGCTTGGCCGCCTCGGTGAGGCGCTCCTCCGGCAGCTCACCGGCGACGACCGCGGCCACGATGGCGTCCCGCAGCTCGCGGGCGTCCTCCTCGCCGGCCCGCTCCCCGCCGATGCAGATCGCGTCCGCGCCGGCCGCGAGGGCCCGCACGGCGGCGCCGGCGTAGCCGTATCGGCCCGCGACCGCCCGCATCTCCACCGCGTCGGTGACCACCACGCCGCAGAAGCCCAGCTCGTCGCGGAGCAGCCCGCCGAGCACCTGGGGGCTCAACGTGGCGGGCAGTACGGGGTCCAGTGCCGGCACCAACAGGTGGCCGGTCATCACCGCCTGGACGCCGGCCGCCACCGCGGCGCGGAACGGGGCCAGTTCGGTGGCGTCAAGCCGGGCCCGGTCGCCACTGATCACCGGCAGGTCGTGGTGCGAGTCGACGCGGGTGTCCCCGTGGCCGGGGAAGTGCTTCGCGCAGGCCGCCACGCCGCCGGCCTGGAGCCCGCGGACCCAGGCGGCCGTGTGCCGGGCCACCAGGGCCGGGTCCGCGCCGAAGGACCGGACACCGATCACCGGGTTCGCGGGGTTGGAGTTCACGTCCGCGTCCGGTGCGTAGTCGAGGGTGATGCCGAGGCCGGCGAGGTCGGCGCCGAGGTCCCGCGCGACCTCCTCGGTCAGCGCCGGGTCGTCGACCGCGCCGAGGGCGAAGTTGCCTGGCCGCGAGCTGCCTCGGCCGGACTCGATCCGGGTGACGTCGCCGGCCTCCTCGTCGATCGCCACGACGACGTCGGGGCGCTCCGCGCGCAGCTCGGCCGTGAGCGCGGCGACCTGGCCGGGGTCGACGACGTTGCGCGCGAACAGGACGACCGACCCGAGCCCCTCGCCGAGCCACCGGCGGACCCAGGGCGGCGGTGTGGTGCCGACGAACCCGGGTTGGAGGACGGCCGCCGCGAGCGTGGCCAGATGCGACGCCGGAACGCTCATGCGGACGTCTCCCGCCGGTGCGTCTGGGCGGCCGGCGCCGGAGCGCCCCGCCCGTCCGTCCGCTCGCTGCGCTCGCTCATGCGCCCCCCGTACCCCACCTTTTCCGCGCTGAGGCGGCCCGCCCGGCGGGCGGTGCTGCCATGGTCACACCAGGCGATCAAATAGTCAATAAACCTTACAGTTGCCCGCCGGGCCGACGGTGGGCAGAGTGCGGGCATGGACCCCACGCTGCTCGCGGACGCGACGAGCCCGGCCGACATCCCCGGCGTACGCCTGCTCGGGCTGGTGGTGGGCGCCCTGCTCCTGCTCGCGGCGATCCGCGCGATGTTCCGCCGGCGCTGAGCCGGCGCCCGGGCCACACGGCCGCGCGGGTGTGGCCGTCGGTGGCCGGGGTACCGCTTCCGTCGTTGACCCGGTACACACCGCGAGGGAGCGCCATGAAGATCGGATACTTTTTGTCCAGTGAGGAGTACGGGCCGGCCGAACTGCTCGAGCAGGCGCGCGGCGCCGAGCGGGCCGGCTTCCAGGCGCTCTGGATCTCCGACCACTACCACCCGTGGGTGGACGCCCAGGGGCAGAGCTCCTTCGTCTGGTCGATGATCGGCGCGCTCAGCCAGGTCTGCCGGCTGCCGGTGACCACCGCGGTCACCTGCCCGACCGTCCGGATCCACCCGGCGGTGCTCGCCCAGGCCGCCGCGACCAGCGCGGTGCTGCACTCCGGCCGGTTCGTGCTCGGCGTCGGCAGCGGCGAGGCGCTCAACGAGCACATCTTCGGCGACCACTGGCCGCAGGCCGACGTCCGGCTGGAGATGCTGGAGGAGGCCATCGAGGTGATGCGCGAGCTGTGGCGCGGCGGCTTCGTCAACCACCGGGGCGCGCACTACACCGTCGAGCACGCCCGCGTCTACACGCTGCCCGACACCCCGCCGCCGATCTACGTCTCCGCGTTCGGCCCCAAGTCGGTGGACCTGGCCGCCCGCCTCGGCGACGGGTACATCAGCACCAAGCCGGACGCGGACCTGGTCCGGCGGTTCCGCGACGGTGGTGGCGGCGACAAGCCGTGCCAGGCCGGCTTCAAGGCGGCGTACGCCGACAGCGAGGACGAGGGGGCGCGGATCGCGTACGAGCGGTGGCCGAACTCCGGCGTGCCGGGCGAGCTGTCCCAGGTGCTGCCCTCGCCGCGCCACTTCGAGCAGGCCGCGCAGCTGGTCAAGCCGGAGATGATGAAGGAGTCGTTCGTCTGCGGCAATGACGCCGACGCGCACCTGGAGATGATCGACCAGTTCGCCAAGGCCGGCTTCGACGAGGTCTACGTGGCCAACACCGGCCCGCACACCCAGGGCCTGTTCGACCTCTACCAGCGCAAGATCCTGCCCCGCCTCCGCTGATTCCGCGCGATCCGCGCGGTCCCGCCCGTTGAGATCTTGGTACGAGAGCGCCCCTGGAGGGGCCTTCTCGTACCAAGATCTCCATCGGCGACCCACGCCGCCGACGGACGCTGCGGGGGTGGGTTTTGGCGGTGATCGGGTCGGGTACCTCCGGCCCTCGATGAAGCTGTCCATGCACTCGACGACGTTGCGCCGGGCGGCGCGCAGCCTCTTTGGCTGGAAGGCGCTCCGGCCCAACCAACTGGCCGCGATGCGCGCGGTCATGAAGCGACGTGACGCGCTGGTGGTGCTGCCCACCGGCGCCGGCAAGTCGGCGATCTACCAGATCCCGGCCAGCCTGATCCCCGGTCCGACCGTGGTGATCTCCCCGCTGCTCGCCCTCCAGCAGGACCAGATCGCGGCGCTCAACGAGCGGCAGCGACCGGAGCTGCGGGCGGTGCGGATCAGCTCCGACGAGAGCCCCGCCCAGCAGGCGCAGGCGATCGAGGAGATCCGGTCCGGCCGGGCCGAGTTCCTCTTCATCACCCCGGAGCAGCTCGCCAACCCGGACCGGATGGCGGAGGTCCGGTCGCTGAAGCCGGCCCTCGTCGCGATCGACGAGGCGCACTGCATCTCGGCGTGGGGGCACGACTTCCGCCCCGACTACCTGGCCCTGGGCCACCTGATCGAGGGGATCGGCCGCCCGCCCGTGGTGGCGCTGACCGCCACCGCCTCCCCGCCGGTCCGCGACGACATCGTCGCCCGGCTGCGGCTGCGCAAACCCGAGATCGTGGTGTCCGGACTGGACCGTCCCAACCTCTTCCTCGAGGTCGCGTACTGCCCCACCGAGGACTACCGGTGGCGGCGGCTGGTCGCGCTGCTGCGCGACGACGAGCGACCCGGCATCATCTACGTGCCCACCCGGCGGGCCGCCGAGGAGCTGGCCGCCCGGCTCACCGACGCCGGGTTCCCGGCGCAGTACTACCACGGCGGCATGCCGGCCGGCGCGCGCGCCGAGCTGCACGAGGCGTTCCTCGCCGACCAGGTGCCGATCATGGTGGCCACCTCGGCGTTCGGCATGGGCATCGACAAGCCGAACATCGCCTGGGTGGTGCACATGGCGCTGCCCGACTCGCCGGACAGCTACTTCCAGGAGATCGGCCGCGCCGGACGCGACGGCGCGGCGGCCCGGGTGCTGCTCCTCTGGCAGGCCGAGGACGTGGGCCTGCAACGCTTCTTCAGCGGCGGCCTGCCCGAGGCCGACGAGCTGCGGGACCTCGCCGCGCTGCTGCGGCGCAAGCCCAGCACCAAGAAGGAGCTGCGCGAGCTGACCGGGCTCGGCCCGCGCAAGCTCGGCCAGTACCTGTCCCTGCTGGAGCAGGTCGGCGCCGCCGAGCCGCGGGCGAAGGCGCGAATCGGGGCGCCGCGCTACTCCCCGGCGCCGGTCGACGCCGCCGGGGCCGCGGTGGCCGAGGCGGAACGCCAGCAGACCCTCACCCGCTCCCGCACCGACATGATGCGCGCGTTCGCCGAGACGACCGGCTGCCGGATGCAGGCCCTGCTGGCGTACTTCGGCGAGCAGATGACCACCGTCTGCGGGCACTGCGACAACTGCCACGCCGGCACGAGCATCCCCGGCGACGGCGCGGTCGGGCCGTTCCCGGTGCACAGCCAGGTCCGGCATCCGGAGTGGGGTCCGGGCCTGGTGCTCAGCTACGAGGAGGACCGGATGACGGTTCTGTTCGACGAGGTGGGGTACAAGACGCTGTCCGTGCGCGTGGTGTCCGAACAGGGCCTGCTGGCGCTGGACTAGCCTGAGCCGGGCGCCGCGCCCCTGCCGGCGCGCGCCATCGACGAGCAGGAACAGACAGGCGGAAGGGGCGTGTCGTGATCGAACAGCCGGCGTACACCGGGTTCGGCTTCTCCGACGACGAGTGGGGGCTGCTGGTCGGGCTGCCGCAGTCGGTGCTGACCGCGGCGAGCGCGGCCGAGTCCGACGGCACCAAGCGCACGATGACCGAGAACGCGGCCGGTTTGGAGACCATCGCCGCCGGTCGGGAGTCGGCGAGCCCGCTGGTCGCCGCGGTGGCCGGCGAGATCGTCGCCCGGGTCGGCGACCCGGAGGCCGGCGAGGAGCTGCCGGCCATCTCCCCCACCGACCCGACGGCCGTCATCGACGACGTGCTCGGCCGGGCCGGCGAGGCCGCGGCCCTGCTGGCCGCGCGGGTGGACGAGGGTGAGGCCGGGGCGTACAAGCACTGGCTCGTGGAGATCGCCGAGCAGGTGGTCGGCGCGGCGTCCACCGGCGGCCTCCTCGGGCTCGGCGGCGACGTGGTCAGCGACAGCGAGCGCCGCTTCCGCGACCGCCTCTCCCAAATCCTGAACGACTGACCCCCACCCCAGCCCGGTCGATCATGCAGTTGTGGTGGGCGGCATCTCCGCCTTCGCCCCTTTCGCGAGGCACCACAACTGCATGATCGACGACGAGGGCGTCAGCGCTGCGTGGCGGGAGCCGGGTCAAGCGGCGCGGGGGCGGCGTCTGCCGGGTCGGTCTGGGGGACGTGGACGCCGCGCAGGGTTGCGACGGCGGCGACCGCGGCGAGCAGCATCAGGACGCCGGCGGCGCCCGCGGCCAGGTGCAGCCCGTCGGTGAACGCGACCGCGGCGGCGTGCCGCACGGCGGCGGCCCCCTCGGCCGGCAGGCTCCCGGCGACCGCGAGCGCGCCACCCAGCGTCTCCCGGGCCGCGGCCACCGCGTCGTCGGGCAGCCCGCCGCGCAGTCCGTCGACCACCTCCCGCCGGTAGACCGCGTTGCCCACGCTGCCCAGGACGGCCATGCCGAGCGCGCCGCCCAACTCGCTGCCGGACTCGGTCAGCGCCGACGCCACCCCGGCCCGCTCCGGCGGGGCCGCGCCGAGCACCAGCTCGGTGACCAGCGACATCACCACGACCAGGCCGGCGGCGTAGACGCTGGCGCCGACCAGCAGCGGAACCAGCCCGTCGTCGGCCGGCACCTGGGTGAGCACGACGAAGCCACCGGCCGCGATGACGAAGCCCGCCCCGATCAGGTACGCCCGGTCGATGCGCCGGGCCAGGGTCGCCGCGAGCGGCGCGACCCCGCCCACCGCCACCGACGGCAGCAGGCTCCACAGTGCCGCACGCAGCGGGCTCAACCCGAGCACCGACTGGAGGTGCTGGGTGGTGAAGATGGCGAAGCCCACCATGGCGAACATCGCCACCAGGTTCACCCCGAGCGCCCCGCCGACCGCCCGGCGCCGCACCAGCGCGAGGTCGACCATCGGGTGCGCGAGCCGGTGCTGCCGGCGGACGAAGACCACGGCGACCAGCAGCCCGGCGACGATGGACAGTGCCGGTCCCGTCGCCCATCCGGTCCGCGCCAGCTCCTTGATCCCGTAGATGACCGGGAGCAGCGCGGCGAGGGAGAGCACCGCGCTGAGCACGTCGAACCGGCCGGCGGCCGGGTCACGGAACTCCGGCACCAGCGCGGGCGCGAGCAGGAGCAGCAGCGCCATCGCCGGCAGGTTGATCAGGAAGATGGACCCCCACCAGAAGTGTTCGAGCAGGACGCCGCTGAGCACAGGGCCGATGGCGATGCCGCCGGTGAGGGTGGCGGTCCAGATCGCGATGGCGGTGCCGCGCTGCTTCTCGTCGTGGAACAGGTTGCGCACCAGCGCCAGGGTCGAGGGCATCAGGGTGGCGCCGCCGACGCCGAGCAGCGCGCGGGCCGCGATCAGCATGCCCGCGCTGTCGGCGTACGCGGCGAGCAGCGACGCCGCACCAAACGCCACCGCCCCGCAGAGCAGCAGCCGGCGTCGCCCGATCCGGTCGCCGAGGGCGCCCATCGTGATGAGCAGACCGGCGAGCACGAAGCCGTAGATGTCGAAGATCCAGAGCTGTTCGGTGCCGGTGGGGCGCAGTTCGGCACTGATGAACGGGACGGCGAAGTAGAGCACCGAGACGTCCATGGAGACCAGGAGCAGGGGCAGCATCAGCACGCTGAACCCGATCCACTCCCGGCGTCCGGCGCGCGGCGTCGTGGTCATGACGGGGACTCCTTCTGCGTATGGCGTACGCTTATCTGCGTAGACCATACGCAGAACTAGGATGTGCGGGCAAGGAGGAATCGTGGAGCCGACAGCAGAAGAGACCCCGGCCCTGCCGCCGGTCGTCGAGGCGGCCTGGGGCCTGCGCGAACGTGCGCCCAAGGGTCCCCGCCCCGGCCTGACCCTGCCCGGGATCGTGGCGGCCGCGATCGCCGTCGCCGACGGCGAGGGGCTGGCCGCCGTGTCGATGAGCCGGGTCGCGAAGGAACTCGGCGCCGCGACGATGGCCCTCTACCGGTACGTCGGCGCCAAGGACGAGCTGCTCACCCTGATGGTGGACGCGGCGTACGGCGAGTCTCCCGGCCTGAGCGGGCGCGGGCTGGACTGGCGGACGGCGTTGGGCCGCTGGTCGTGGGCCGAGCGGGCCGCCCTGCAGCGACACCCGTGGGTGGTCCGGGTGCCGATCAGCGGCCCGCCGCTCACCCCCTGCACGCTCGGATGGTTGGAGGACGGCCTGCGCTGCCTCGACGGCACCGGGCTGACCGCGACCGAGAAGATGTCGGTGATGCTGCTGCTGACCGGCTACGTGCGCAACGAGGTGCTGCTCATGGTGCAAGTCCAGGAGGGGAGCGCCGCGTCGGGCCGTACGCCGGACGAGATCATGTCGGAGTACGCGCGGCTCGTCGCCCGGGTCGCCGACCCGGCCCGCTTCCCGGCGCTGCACGAGGTGCTCGCCTCCGGGGCGATCGACCAGGACGACGGCCCGGACGACGAGTTCGCCTTCGGCCTGGAGCGGGTGCTGGACGGCGTCGAGGCGCTGGTGTCGCGACGCCCCGGCACCTGACCGCTCCGCGCCCCGACCCGACCGCCGCACGCCCGATCCGGCCTCGCCACGCGCGACCGTGCCGGCCGCGGAACGACGGCGCCGGTCAGGCGTCCTCGAGCAGCGCCAGCACGACCCGCTCGGCCTCCTCGCGGGGCGTCTCCGGGGCCACCTCCACCACCACGCCGTCGTGGTAGAGGTCGACCACGCGGGGGTCCACGTAGGACGTCCGGGCCACGGTCGGGGTGTTGCCGAGCAGCTCCGCGACCTCCCGCATGACCGCGGCCACCGCCCGCTTCCGGGCCGTCTCCGAGCGGGCCGCCCCCACCGTGGCCAGCTCCGTCGCGGCGAGGACGGTGGCGTGCCAGGTGCGGAAGTCCTTGGCGGTCATCTCCCCGCCGCTGGCGTCGCGCAGATAGTCGTTGACCTCGTCGGCGCGGACGTCCCGCCAGTCGTGGCCGTCCCAGTAGCCGAAGAGCCGGTCCGCCTGCCGGCGGCGCCGGCGCAGGTTGGTCAGCACCCGGCACAGCTCCGGGTCCTCGATCCGGCGCACCTGCTCGATCCCGCCCTTCGCGGGAAACTCGAAGACCACGCAGCCGCGGCGGGACCGGGCGTGCTCGGGGCGCAGGGTCGACACGCCGAACGTCGGGTCGTCGCCGTTCGCGTACTGGTCGCTGCCGACCCGGAACATCCCCATGTCCAGCAGCCGCGCGACCGTGGCCAGCACCCGGTCCCGGTTGAGCCCGCGCCCGTCCAGATCCTGCCCGACCCGCTCCCGCAGCGACGGCAGCCGTCGGGCCACCTCCAGCACGTGGTCGAACTTCGCCTCGTCCCGCTTCTGCCGCCACTGCGGGTGGTAGAGGTACTGCTTGCGGCCGGCCGCGTCGATGCCGGTGGCCTGGATGTGCCCGTTCGGGTACGGGCAGATCCACACGTCCCGCCAGGCCGGCGGGATCACCAGGGCGCCGAGCCGCTCCGCCTCGTCCGGGTCCCGGACCGGCTCGCCGCCCGGGTCCAGGAAGAGCCAGCCCTTGCCGCGCCGGCGACGCCGGTATCCCGGCCGGCCCGGATCACTACGCCGCAACCGCACCGGAGACCCGCACCACCCGTTCCACCTCGTCCACGGCGGCCGACACCTGGTCGACCCCGACGGCAGCCAACGACGGGTGGCTTCCTACCCCGTCCCACCTGGGCCAATCCCCCTCCCCGGCCCAGAGCACCCGGTGGCGGGGCCGGTCCGGCGGCGGCCCCCACCGGGTCGGCGGCACCGGCCCGAAGAGCACCACCGACGCGGTCCCGTAGCCGGTCGCCAGGTGGGCCACCCCGGTGTCACCACTGACCACCACCCGGGCGTAGGCGACCAGCGCGGCCAGCTCGCCCACGTCGGTCCGGCCGGCGAGGACGGCATCGGGCGGCAGCCCGGCGGCCCCGGCCACCCGCTCCGCCAACGGCCGCTCGTCGGCCGACCCGGTCAGCACCACCCGGTGCCCGCGCCCGGCGAGCCGGCGGGCCAGGTCGGCGAACCGGTCGGCCGGCCACCGCTTGGCGGGGATCTTCGAACCGGGGTGCAGCACGGTGGCCCCGGTGGGCACCCCGGCCGGCGAGGGCCGGCGCAGCGCGAGATCCGCCGGGTCGGCCGGGATGCCGTACCAGGTCAGCAGGCGGCACCAGCGGTCCACCTCGTGCTCGGCCTCGTTCCAGTCCGGCCCGTCGGTGAAGCCGGCCTCCGGGTTCGCGAACCCGAGCAGCCGCCCGGGCCGGGCGCCGGCGAGCATCCGGTGCGACTGCGGGCCGCGTCCGTGCAGGTTCACCGCCAGGTCGGGGGCCGGGCCGGGCCAGCGGGTCGGGCCCAACCCCCGGGTGTCGACCAGCCGGTCGACACCGCCGACCAGCCCGGCCAGCGGCGCGAGCCAGGCCGGGGCGGCGAGCGCGAGCGGCCGGTCGGGGTGGGCGGCCCGCAGCGCGCGCAGCGCCGGGACGACGGTGACGAGGTCGCCGACGCCGAGCGCGCGCAGGACGAGGATCACGGGTAGGAGGACTCCTGCTCGGCGCAGACCACCATCTCCCGCACGGCGCAGCCGGGCGGTTGGGCGAGGGCGAACATGACGGCGGCGGCGGTGTCGGCCGGATCGTTGAGGACCGCGTCCTTCCCGGGCCGGTACTGCTCGTCGCGCTGGTCGAAGAACGCGGTGCGCATGCCGCCGGGGATCAGCAGGGTCACCCCGACCTGGCCGGCCAGCTCGGCGGCGAGGGCGCGGGTGAACCCGACGACGCCGAACTTCGCCGCGCAGTACGCGGTGGCGTCACTGACCGCCTTGACGCCCAACGTGGAGGCGACCGTGACGATGGCGCCCCGGGAACTCTCCAGGAAGGGCAGTGCCGCCCGGATGACCGCCGCCGTGGCCAACAGATCCACCACCACGATCCGCTCCCAGGTCTCGGCCGGGACGTCGGCCAGCCGGCCCGGGACGTCCATCCCGGCCGCCGTCACCACCGCGTCCAGGCCGCCGGAGCGCTCGGCGAGCTGCCGGGTGGCCGCCTCGGCGGCCCGGGTGTCGGCCAGATCGCACTCCACCCACGGCACGCCGTCGCCGGGCGGCTGCCGGTCGATCACCAACGGCCGGCCCCCGGACCGGGCCACCGCGGTCACCACCGCCGCGCCCAGGCCGCTCGATCCGCCGGTGACCAGCACGATCGGCCCGGCTCCGGGCGGGGTGCCGGTCACCGGGTGCGCTCCGTCGCCGGGGCCGGCGTGCCGGCGGACCAGTCGGGCTCGGGAGCCCGGGAGGCGGCGCAGCAGGCGCCGGCCACCTGTCCGCCCGCGCGGGCGGCGGCGATCATGTCGGTGGTGGACCGACCATCCAGATACGGCACCACCACCGTGTGCCCGCCCCAGCGCCGCAGGATCTCCGCCTCGGGCAGCGCCGGGGCGTCGCCGGCCCCGGCGTAGTCCCCGCCCTTCACCCAGATGTCCGGACGCAGCCAGGACAGCGCGGCGTGCGGCGTCGGCTCGTCGAAGATCATCACCGCGTCCACGCAGCTGAGCGCCGCGAGCAGACGGCTCCGGTCGCCCTGCGGCACGACCGGCCGCTCCGGCCCCTTCAGCCCGGCCACGCTCGCGTCGGAGTTCAGGCAGACGATGAGGCAGTCGCCGAGCTTCCGGGCGGCCTGCAACGTCGCCACGTGACCGGCGTGCAGCAGGTCGAAGCAGCCACCGGTGGCCACCACCGTGCCGCCGGCCGCATGGACCTCGGCGAGCACCCCCGCCACCGCGGCGACGCCGACCCGCTCGCCCGCCGCCCCGACGACCGTGCTGGCCTCCGGCCGCACCGGAGGCGGCAGCGCGTTCGCCACTCCCCCGCCGGCCACGTACGCGGACGCCTCGGCCACTGCCTCCTGCACCGCCTCGGAGACCAGCGCCCCCCGGGCCAGGGCCAGGCTGGCGGTCGCCGCGAACCGGTCCCCGGCACCGCAGGTGTCCCCCTCCGCGCTGGCCGGCGCGGGAACCACCAGCGGCGTCGACCCCGCGTGGCAGAGCAGCGCCCCGTCCCCGCCCAGGGTCACCGCCACCGCGCCGGCCTGCCACCGCCGGCGCAGCCCGTGCGCGCTCCGCGACGCGCTGGCCAGCCGGGTCGCCCCGGGCAGCGCGGGGACCAGTTCCCGCGCCTCGGCCTCGTTCGGGGTGGCCAGGTGCACCCCGGGCACCGCGGCCGGTCCACGCGGGTGCGGATCCCACACCACCGGCGCCCGGGTCGCGGCCAGCGCCGCGCGCAGGGCCGGCTGGCGGGCCACGCCGCGGCCGTAGTCGCTCACCAGAACCGCCGAGGCGTTGCCGATCGCGCGCAGCACCGCCTCGGTGGGCTCGCCGGGCTCCCCCGCCGCGCCGCCCCGGTCGTGGCGCAGCAGCACCCGGCCGCGGGCACGCAGCCGGATCTTCTCCGGCGTGGCGCCGGTCAGCGGCAGCGCGTACACCTGGACACCCGCCGCGGTGAGCAGCGCGCTCAGCCGGGCGCCGCCGGCGTCGTCGGCGAGCGCGGTCACCAGCACCACCTCGGCGCCCTGGGCGGCGGCGAAGACCGCGGCCAGGCCGGCGCCGCCCGGCCGGTCGACGTACTCGGTCTCGTCGAGCACCGGCACCGGAGAGTCCGGACACAGCCGGCTGACCACCCCCTCGACGTCCCGGTCGAGCAGGGTGTCACCGACCACCACGACGGGTCCCGTCACGCTTCCCCTCCTCATCCTCGCGCCTGTACCTCCTGCCCGGCGCCACCGTCCAGCACCACGTCCACCCCCGCGCGCACGGCACCGACCGGATGCGCGGCGACGCCGGGCGGGGCCGGCTCCACCGGGGAGGCGGCGGCGCCGCCGGTTGCGGCGAGCGCGGCGGGCAGGGCCTGGTCGACGTACTCGCACAGCACATGGGTGGAGACCAGGTGCAACTCCTGCACGACCTGGCTGTCCGGCGAGGCGACGGCGAGCACCTCGTCGCAGGCGTCGGCGAGCGGGTTGGGTGCGGGACCGGTGAAGGCCCAACAGCGCAGGCCGGTGTCGCGGGCGGCCCGGGCGGCGGCGAGCAGGTTGCCGCTGGCGCCGCTCGTGGACAGCAGCAGGAGGACGTCCCCGATACGACCGTGGGCGCGGACCTGGCGGGCGAAGACCTCGTCGTAGCCGTAGTCGTTGGCGATGGCCGTGACGGCGGAGGTCTCGGCGTGCAGGGCGATGGCGGAGAGCGGTTGCCGGTCATCGCGGAGCTTGCCGACCAGTTCGGCGGTCAGGTGCTGGGCCTCGGCGGCACTGCCGCCGTTGCCGGCCACGAGCAGCCGCCCGCCGCCGGCCAGCAGGCGGGCGAGCGTCTCGCCCCACCCGGCGAGCAGCCGCTCGCAGTCCCGGTACGGCAGCAGCGCCGCGGCCAGGTTCGCCAGGTGGGCGTCGAGCAGCGAGCCCTCAGCCATCAGGCCACCACCCGGGTCGGCCGGCGCACCGCGGCCACCTCGCCGTAGACCTCGGCCAGCCGCTCCGCGGTCGCCGCCCAGGAGTAGCGCAGGCGCGCCCGTTCCTGCGCCGCGGTCGCGTACGCGAAGCGGCGGATCCGGTCGCCGAGCAGCCGCTGGATCGCGGTGCCCAGGGCGCGCGGGTCGCGGGCCGGAACCAGATCGCCGGTGACGCCCTCGACCACGGTGTCCTTCAGTCCGCCCACCGCGGTGCCGACCACCGGGACGCCGCAGGCCATGGCCTCCAGCGGGGTGAGCCCGAACGGCTCGTACCAGGGCGCGGCGACCAGGACGTCGGCCGACCGGTACCAGCGACCCATCTCCTCGCGGGGTACCGCGCCGACCAGCCGCACCCGGTCGGCCACGCCGCACGTGCCGGCGAGGGCCCGCAGCCGCCGGGCGTACGGGTCGTTCTCCAGCAGCCCGGCGGGCGGCCCGCCGACCACCACGCACTCGGCGTCGGGGACCAGTGCCATCGCCCGGATCACCGTCTGGAAGCCCTTCCGCTCCACGAGCCGGCCGACGGTCAGGATGCGGGCCCGCCCGGGCTCGCGGTCGGCGGCCGGGCCGAGCGGGGCGAACGTGCTGAGGTTGACCCCGGACGGGATGACGGTCATCCGGGACCGGGGCACGCCCATCCGGACCAGCTCACCGACCTCGTCCTGGCACTGGGCGACGACCCGGTCTACCGAGCGGCCCAGCTCCCGCTCGTACGCCACCCGCCGGGCCGGGCTGGTGTCCTGGACGCCCTGGTACCGGCGCTTCACGGTGCCGAGCGCGTGGTACGTCTGCACCACCGGCACCCCGGTCTGCCGGCTGGCCGCGAGCGCCGCGAGGCCGCTCATCCAGAAGTGCGCGTGGATCACCTCGGGCACCCAGTCGCCGCCCCGCCACCGGTCGACCAGCCAGTTGCTGAACTCCTTCATGTGTGGCAGCAACGCGTCCTTCGCCACCGGTTCCGCCGGCCCGGCCGGAACGTGCACCACGTCGTACCCGTCCGGGACGCGGACCGTCACGGGCAGGTCCACCGCGTCGCGTCGGGTGTAGACCCGCACGTCGTGCCCGGCGGCCGCGAGCGCGGCGGAGAGCTCCGCGACATGCGTGTTCTGGCCGCCGGCGTCCTCGCTGCCGAGGATGGCGAGCGGGCTGGCGTGTTCCGAGATCATCGCGATGCGCATACTTCCTCCTCCAGCAGCCGGTCCCAGTCGGCGAGGAAACGGTCGAGGCCGTACCGGTCGCGGGCGGCGGTTCTCGCCGCCGCGCCGGCCTGCCGGGCGAGTGCCGGTTCGGCGACGAACCGGCGGGCGGCGTCGACCAGCGTGTCGATCCGGGTGGCGAGGGCGCCGGCGCCCGGCGGTACCGCCATCACCGCCTCGGTGGTGGCGAGCGCGACCACCGGCATGCCGATGGCCATCGCCTCGATGAGGCTCAGCCCCAGTGAGGTCCAGCGGCACAGGTGCAGGTACGCCCGCCGCCGGGCCAGCTCGGCGTGCATCTTCGCCTGCGGGATGTCGTCGTAGCTGGTCACCCGCTCCGGCGGCAGGCCGAGCGCGTCGGCCAGCCCGGCCACCTTCATGCCGAACACGTCCAGCGGGGCGATCTCGGCGAACCGGGGCAGCAGGTCGGTGCCGGTGACCCGCCACCGGCGCACCGGCTCGTTGATCACCACGGCGAGCCGGTCCAGCTCCCCGCTGTACTCCACGGCCGGCGCCACGATGCCGTGGTCGATCACCGTCGTCCGGGTGCCGCCGGTGTCCCAGAAGAGCTGGTTGAACCCGGTGACGTGGGCGACGAGCAGGTCGTCGCGGTCGGCCATGGGATGCCGGCTGTTCGGGACGTTCCCGTCCTTGGGGGTGTTGTGCTCGACATAGATGGCCGGCAGGTCGCGCCCGGGTCGGCGGCCGAGCCACTCCTCCGCGAGGTCGAGCTCCTCGGGGCGTTGCAGGATGACCGCGTCGACGTCGGCGGTCGCCAGCTCGTCCGGGCCGACCTCGACCGCGGCGTCCGGCCAGGGATAGGTACGGGCCCGGCCGAGGCCGTACGGGCCCCGGTCCGGGGTGACCGGGACCAGGTAGCGGTGCCGGCCGTGCACGAACGACGTGGTCCAGGAGCCGTGCACGTGCCAGAGCAGGAGGTTCATCGGCCGCTCCCGCCGGTCGCGGACACGGTCGCCGCGCCGGCCGTCACGGTGGTCGCGACGCGGGCCGGTTCGGGGCGTACGCCCAGCAGCCGCAGCGCCTCGACCACCTCGGCCGGATCGATGCCGGCCAGGCAGGGGTGTCCCGGCACGGGGCAGGTGGCGGCGCGGGTGTCGCGGCAGGCGGCGGTGGTGTCGCCGAGCCGGACGGTCGGCACCCGGTACGGACCCCACTGTCCGAACGGGACGGTCGGGGCGAAGAGGCTCACCACCGGCACGCCGAACGCGGCGGCCAGGTGGGCCGGCCCGGTGTTGCCGACCACGACCGCCGCCGCCCCGGCGATCACCCCCGCCAGCTCCGCGAGTCCGGTCCGACCACCGAGGTCCACGCCACCCGCGACGGCCACCGCGGCGGTCACGTCCCGCTCGTCCGGCCCGCCGGTGACCACCACCCGGTGCCCGGCGTCGGCCAACGCCCCGGCGATCCGGGCCGCCAGCTCCGGCGGGCAGGCGCGGCTGGAGGCCGCCGAGCCGGGATGCAGCACGACGTAGCCCGGCGCGCCCAGTCCCGTCGGCGGCGGCACGGCCCCGGCGCGCAGTCGCAGGGCGGGTTGGTCGCCGGGGGCCAGGCCGTGGCCGGCTGCGGCGGCGAGGGAGAGGGCGCGTTCGGGCTCGGGCACGCCGGGTGGGACGCGGTGGCGCAGGTCGAGGAGGCTGCCGGGGTAGTCGTCGCTGATCGCGGCGATGCGCGGCACGCCGGCCATGCGCAGCAGGAGGGCGAGAGGCAGGGGCGACTGGTGGAAGGAGGTGAAGATGACCGCCTCGTCCGCGCCGACGGCGGCCAGCCGGGTGGTGAGGGTCCGCATGTCGGCCGGGTCGACCGGCGCCGGGTGGGGGTCGATCCAGGGCAGGGGGTGTTCGACGATCTCGTCGATGCCGGGGAGCAGGTCGGCGGCGGCGCGACCGCGGGGGCCGCAGAGCAGCACGACCCGGTCCGCGGAGTGCGCGACGGCGCGGATAGCGGGACCGGTGACCAGCACGTCCCCGGCCGAGTCGGCCCGGACCACCAGCACCGTGCCCAGCCGCCGGCGCGGGCGGGCGGGCGGCACGATCGCGGTCTGGCGGCGCAGGATCTCGGTCACCGCCGCGGGCAGGTCCACCGCGACCCAGGGGGCGGCTGCCACCTCCTCGGGCCGGGTCACCGGTGTCGGCACCAGAACCCCGGCCGCGCCGGCGGCCAGCGCGGCGGTCACGTCCCGGCCGATGTCGCCGACCACGGCGCACCGCGACGCCACCGTGCCCAGATCGGCGGCGGCGGCGTGGACCAGCCCGGCCGCCGGCTTACGGCAGGCGCACGCGTCGGAGTCGTCGTGCGGACACACCTGCCAGGTGTCGAACGGCCCCAGCAGCGCCTCGATCCGGGCGTGCACCGCCCGCATCTGGCCCGGTGTGAAGTAGCCCCGCGCGAGGCCGGACTGGTTCGTCACCACCCCCAGTCGCAACCCCGCCGCCCGCAACCGGTCCAGCGCCGCCCGCGCTCCCGGGACCGGCCGCACCTTCTCCGGGTCGCCGTTGTACGGCACGTCCTCCACCAACGTGCCGTCCCGGTCGAGCAGCACCGCGTCGAGCAGAACCGGCCCCGACCCGGCCCGGTCAGCACCGGTGAAAACCCCGGCTGACCTGCGCTGATCCGGCTCCCCCTGGTCCTGTCGCACAGCCGGCGGGTTCCCGGCGCCCCGGGGAGTAAACATCATCTTCGACGCGGCAGGAGCACCGCGCGCGCCGCGGCCCTGCACGGCCGCCAGCGCTGGCCTTACCCGTCGCTCCGGAGAAGCTAACCCACCGACGCCGTTAGCCCCGGTTCGGACGCGGGTACGGGGAGCCGGTGGCGATGGTGGAGAAAGTGATCGACGCACCGCCGGAGCAGGTCTTCGACGTGCTCGCCGACGGCTGGACGTACAGCGACTGGGTGGTCGGCACCGTGCACGTGCGGGACGTGGACGACGACTGGCCGAAGGTCGGCAGCCAGCTGCACCACCGGGCCGGTCCGTGGCCGTTCTCGTTGGAGGACGCCTCGACCGTGCTGCTCTGCGAACCGCCGCACCGGCTGGTGCTGCGGGCCGGGCTCTGGCCGGCCGGTGAGGCGATCGTGACGTTCTCGCTCGACCCGGTCGGGGAGACCGCCACCCGCGTGCGCATCGGGGAGGACTTCGCCGCCGGGCCGCTGCGCTGGGTGCGCAACAAGGTCAACGACCTGGTGCTGCACCTGCGCAACCGGGAGACGCTCAACCGGCTGTCCGACATCGCCACCCGACAGAAGGACCAGCGGTGACGCGGGCCGGGACGGCGCGAGCGCCGGGGTGGGTCGGGCGGTCGGCCGCGCGTACGCCGCCCGCGGTGCCAGGTTGGGGCTGATCGCCCGGGGCGAGACGGGCTCGGGCCGCAGCCGGGTTGACCCGTCACCGCCGTTGATCCGGGAGCCGTTACGACAACGGGACGGTCACTGGCTACCCTTCCATGGATCCCTGCCCGCAAACCTAGGATGTCCGTCATGATCGAACCCGTGCAGTTGCCCGCCCCCTGGCGGGACGTACGCCTCACCGTCGTGGTGCCCACCTACAACGAGGCTGGGAACCTCCCGGTGCTGGTCGAGCGGCTGCTCGCCCTGCCACTGCCGGGCCTTCGGGTCCTGGTCGCCGACGACAACTCGCCGGACGGCACCGGTGAGATCGCGGACAAGCTGGCGATCGAGCACCCCGACCGGATCGAGGTGGTGCACCGGCCGGGCAAGGAGGGCCTCGGGCGGGCGTACGTGGACGGGATGAGCCGGGCCCTCGACGGGGGCGCGGAGTACGTGGCGCAGATGGACGCGGACCTCTCCCACCCGGCGGAGGCGCTGCCGGGCATGCTCGGCGCGCTGCTGTCGACCCAGGCGGGCGTGGTGATCGGCTCCCGCTACGTGCCCGGCGGCGAGCTGGACGAGAACTGGCCGCTGTACCGCCGTGCGCTTAGCGGCTGGGCCAACCTCTACGTGCACACGCTGCTGCGGGTGCGGATCCGCGACCTCACCGCCGGCTTCAAGATCTGGCGGGCGGACGCGCTGCGCGACATCGGCCTGGACCGGGTGCAGTCCAACGGTTACAGCTTCCAGGTGGAGATGCACTACCTCGCCACCAAGCTCGGGCACACCATCCTGGAGGTGCCGATCCGCTTCGAGGAGCGTCGTGACGGCGCCTCGAAGATGACCACCGCTACCAAGATCGAAAGCGCGCTGATGCCGTTCAAGCTACGCAGCAAGCACCGCAACATCGAGCGCTGAGCACCTCCGCCGGCGACCGGCCCGGCCCCACCACGCCACGGTCGCGGGCGCCCGGTCTCGGCCCGGACACCCGGTCGCGGGCCCTCGGTCGCGGGCCCTCGCGGGTGCCCGGTCGCCGGCGCCCGTGCCGGGGCATGCGTTCGCGTCCGCTGGGCAGCGGGTTCCGGCAGGGACGCCCTGCCGGGCGGCGAATCGTGTTCACCCTTCCACGTCGCGGCGTGGGCTAACCGACTACGGAGCGTTCAATCACGGTCCGTAGCGGACCGCCCGGCAGCCGAGCACACCACCGGCGCCCCTTTGCTCTGCACCCACCGAGGCACCAGCTCGCCCACCTGCCCCTCGGCGACGACCAGCACTCACCATCGGCGCGAGGGACGATCACCGAACGTCACTGTCGCGTATAGGTATGCAGAGCAATGGCGACGGCCGGATAATCCAGTCGCCACCGCTACTTCACGCACGGTGATTGGCTCGGCGGCACGCGGACGCCGCCGGGCGGGTCACCGGGTCCCCCCTCCGCCGACGTCGGAACGAACGCCCAGGCCGATCGGCCCGCGCGGCCCGTCCGAGCGGTCAGCGGTAGATGGCGCGCTGCGCGGAGCCGACGGCGGCGGCGTACACGCCACCGGTGAGGGCGCGGTCCCGGGCCAGGGCGGCCCGTGCCGCGTTCGACCCAGGCGCGCCGTGCACGCCGCCGCCCGGGTGCGCGGACGCGCTCGCCAGGAAGAGCCGGTCCACCGGGGTGTCGGGCCGGCCCAGGCCGGGGATCGGGCGGAGGAACAGCTGCTGGTACGCGGCCGAGGTGCCGCCACCGACCGCGCCGCCGACCAGGTTGGCGTCACCGTTCTCGAGCTCGGCGGGGCCGGCCACGTGCCGTCCGACGATCAGGCTGCGGAAGCCGGGCGCCGCCTCCTCGATCACCTGCTCCATCCGCTCGACGTGCCCGACGAGGTCCTCCGCCCGCCAGTGCCGGCGGAACGGCAGATGGGTGTACGACCAGAGCGACTCCGTGCCCGGCGGGGAGTGGCTCGGGTCAGCCACCGACATCTGGCCGACGAGCAGGAACGGATCCCGCGGCAGCTCGCCCCGGGCCAGCTCGGCGGCGTAGCCGGTCAACCCGTCCAGGTCCGCCCCGAGGTGCACCGTGCCGGCGGTCGCCACCGCCCGGTTGGTCCACGGCACGGGCGCGGAGAGCGCCCAGTCCACCTTGAGCGTGGAGCCGTCCCAGCGGAAGTGCGCCAGGTCCTCCACCAGCCGGGGCGGCAGCGCCGCCGCGCCGACCAGGTCCAGGTAGAGCGCCGGCGCGGGGACGTCGGCGAGCACCGCCCGCCGGGCCCGCCAGAGCGTGCCGCCGACGGTGCGCACCCCCATCGCCCGGCCCCGCGCGGTGAGCACCCGGTCGACGCGGGCACCGTAGAGGATCCGGCCCCCACGCTCGGTGAGCCGGGCCACCAGGGCGTCGGTGATCTTCTGCGAGCCACCCGCCGGCACCGGCCACCCGACCTGCTGGCCGAGCATCGCCAGCAGCCAGCCGTACACGCCGGAGCCGGCCTCCTCCGGCGACAGGTCGGTGTGCAGGGCGCAGCCGGCGAGCAGCGCCGGCCCACCCGGGCCGTCGAAGAGTTCGCCGCCGAGCTTGCGGACCGGCACGACCAGCCGGCGGGCCAGCCGCAACGCGCCCGAGACGTGCAGCCGGCGAAGCAGGGTCAGCCCGCCGCGCACCGGCGGGAACGGGCTGGTGATGGTCTCCAGCATCGGCTGGGCGACCTCGAGCCAGTCGCCGTACGCGTGCAGCCAGCGCTTGCCGTCGCCGGGCGCGAACTCCTCCAACGACGCCGCGGTGGCCTCGGGGTCGCGGTTGAGCACCGCGGCCCGGCCGTCCGGCAGCAGGTGTGCCAGCACGTCCGGGGAGTGCCGCCAGGTCAGGCCGTAGCGGCCGAGGTCGAGCCGGCTCAGCACCGGGGAGGCGTAGCCGAGCGGGTAGAACGAGCTGTAGAGGTCGCTCAGGTAGCCGGGCGCCGTCACCTCGGCCGAGCGCACGGCGCCGCCGGGCGCGGCCGTCGCCTCCAGCACCGTCACGTCCCAGCCGGCGTCCGCGAGCATGTTCGCCGCCACCAGGCCGTTGTGGCCCGCCCCGACAACGATTGCGTCCACGCTCTCCGCGCCGTGGGGAGTCATCCGATCCGCCTACCCGGCGTGCAACCGGGCGAAACGCGTTTGCCTCGCGGGGACCGGGGCATCCAGCGCCGCATGTACACGGTTGCGCAGCTCATCGGCGGAGTCTGGGGCGCGGGCGGCGAGGAGGGCGAGCTGGTCGTGCACGACCCGGCCGACGGCGCCCCGGTCAGCTCCGCGCCGGCGGCGACGGCGGACGTGGTCGGCAAGGCGGTGGAGGCGGCCCGCGAGGTCGCGGCCGAGTGGGCGGGAACCTCGCCCGCGGAGCGCGCCGCGGCGCTGCACCGGGCCGCCGACGCGGTCGAGGCGATGACGGAGGACCTCGCCGCGGCGGTCGTCGCGGAGATGGGCAAGCCACTGGCGGACGCCCGCGGCGGCGTCGAGGCGGGCATCGGCACGCTGCGACAGTACGCCGAGTTGGCTCCGCTGCGCGGCGGACGCACCCTGCACGGCGGCCACCACGCGATCGACTTCATGGTGCCGCAGCCGCGCGGGGTGGTCGCCGCGATCACCCCGTGGAACGACCCCGTGGCGGTCTCCTGCGGGCTGCTCGGCGCCGCCCTGGTCACCGGCAACGTGGTGGTGTACAAGCCGAGCGAACGGACGCCGGCCACCGGCTGGCTGCTGGCGAAGGCGCTGGACGGCGCGTTGCCGCCCGGGGTGCTCTCACTGCTCACCGGCGGGGCGGAGACCGGTGCGGCGCTGGCCGCCCAGGAGGTCGACGTAGTGGCGCACGTCGGTTCCACCGCGACCGGCCGGGCGATCGCCGCGGCCGCCGCCCGCACCGGCGCCAAGCTGCTGCTGGAGAA
The DNA here is from genome assembly GCF_027497215.1 of Micromonospora sp. WMMD812. NCBI lineage: Bacteria > Bacillati > Actinomycetota > Actinomycetes > Micromonosporales > Micromonosporaceae > Micromonospora > Micromonospora sp. WMMD812. The sequence continues at coordinate 2,370,764 of NZ_CP114904.1, forward strand.
CGGCGGCAGCGACCCGCTGATCGTGGACGCCGGCGTCGACCCGGTCTGGGCGGCTCGGGAGGCCGCGCTGGGCGCGTTCGCGAACGGCGGGCAGATCTGCGTCGCGGTGGAGCGGATCTACGCGCACCGGGACGTGGCCGAGGACTTCGTGGCCGCGCTGGTCGAACGGGCCGACGCGCTGCGGACGGGGCCGGGCCGGGACCCGGCGACCGAGCTGGGCCCGCTGGTCGACCGGCGGCACCGGGACCACGTGCACGGCCAGGTGACCGCGGCGGTGGCCGACGGTGCCCGGATCCGTACCGGCGGAACGCTGCCGGAGGGGCCGGGGGCCTTCTACCCGGCGACGGTGGTCACCGAGTGCCGGCACGACATGCCGCTGGTCCGCGAGGAGACCTTCGGGCCGGTCGCCCCGGTGGTGGTGGTCGACTCGTTCAGCGAGGCGCTGCGCTGCGCGGCCGACTCGCCGTACGGACTGGCCGCCACCGTGCTGACCGGGTCGATGAGCCACGCGCACCGGGCCTGGCGGGAGCTGCCGGTCGGCACCGTGAAGATCAACGCCGTCTTCGGCGGCGCGCCGGGCGGCGCGGCGCATCCGCGCCGGGGCAGCGGCCAGGGTTTCGGGTACGGCCCGGAGCTGCTCGACGAGTTCACCGCCACCAAGGCCGTGCACATCGAGGCGCCGGGCGGCGGTCACTGGTGAGCGCGGACCGAGGGTGGCCGCCCGGACGGGACGGCCACCCTCGGTTCTGTCGGGCGGTCGCGGTCTGCGACCGCGCGCCTTGGCGGTCAGTCAGCGACCGCGCGCCTTGGCGGTCTGTCGGTCGTTGGCCTTCTGGATCGCCTTGACCAGTTCCGGCTTGTTCATCCGGGACCGGCCCGGGACGTCCAGCTTGCGGGCGACCTCCAAGAGGTGGTCCTTCGTCGCGTTCGCGTCCACGCCGGCGGCGGTGGGCGCGCGCCGGGCCGGGCCGCCGCCGGCCGCCTGCCGGTCGCTCGGGCCCTTGCGTCCCTTGGGCTCCCAGTGGTCGCCGACCTTCTCGAACTCGTGCTTCACGGCGGCGAAGGCGGTCCGGTGGGCCCGCTGGCCCTCGCCGTACGTCTCCACCGCCGAGTCGTGTGTCTTCTCCCAGGTGCGTTGCGCCTTGGCCGGGGAGCGTCGCAGCGTGCTGGGCAGTACCTCGCGCCCGGGCATCTCGTCCTCCTCCGCGTCGATGGTCTTGAGTTGACCGTTCCCCCGGGGCGGCGCCGCAAACCGGCCGCGGGGTTTGTCGATTTGTCGGCCCGGGTACCGGCCGGGCCAGGCGAAGCCGGACGGACCGGGCCGTCCGGTCGGCGGGGCGCAGGGAGCGGGACATGACGACGACGGACCCCGGCACGGCACTCGACGGACGGCGGGGCCCGCGCCTGCCCCGACGGATGCGGCAGCTGAGCTGGCGCACCTGGCGCGGGGTGCTCGTCCGCAGCGCCCGGAACTTCGTGACGGACAACTGCTCCGACTGGGCCGCCGCGCTGACCTACTACGGCGTGCTCGCGCTCTTTCCGTCCGCCATCGTGGTGGTCGCCCTGGTCGGGCTGGTCTCCGACGGCGACCGGACGGTGGACACCGTCCTCGACCTGGCCCGGGAGATGGGCGCCGGACCGGTGGTGGGGAACGAGGGGTTCGTCGGCGCGGTCCGCGACGTGGTCGAACAGGAGAGTTCGGCGAAGGCGCTGCTGAGCTTCGGCCTGCTCGGCGCGCTCTGGTCCGCGTCCGGGTTCATCGGGGCGTTCACCCGCGCCTCCAACGCCGTGTACGGGGTGACGGAGGGACGGCCGGTGTGGAAGCTGCGGCCGTTGCAGATCGGGCTCGCCGCGGTCTCGCTGGTGCTGCTCGCGGTGGTCGCCACCGGGTTGATCGTGAGCGGCCCGATCGCCGACGCCGTGGGCGACGTGGTCCACGCGGGTGGTCTTTCGCGCACGGTGTGGAGCGTCAGCAAGTGGCCCGTGCTCGCCCTGATCATGATGGTGCTGCTGTCGCTGCTGTTCTGGATCGCCCCGAACGTCCGCCAACCCCGGTTCCGCTGGCTCACCCCCGGTGGCGCGGTCGCGCTGGCCGCCTGGGCGCTCGCCTCCTTCGGTTTCGGCCTGTACGTGGCCAACTTCGGCTCGTACAACGCCACGTACGGCAGCCTGGGCGCGGTCATCGCCTTCCTGGTCTGGCTCTTCCTGTCCAACTCGGCCCTGATGCTGGGTGTTCAGATCAACGCCGAGCTGCAGCGTGGCCGCCGGTTGCAGGCGGGCGAACCGGAGCCCGAGGAGCCGCTCCTGCCGCCCAAGGCGCCGGCCGGTTCGTGACCGCTTGCCGGTTTATCGCCGGTGCCTCCGGGTAGCGCAGAAGGCATGGAGCGTGGCAACAGCAAGCACGGACCGCGGGTCGACGAGCAGATGAGCCAGGAGGTCAGCGGCCTGGTCCAGGGGCCCGGCACCGGCGGTTCACGGGTCGACGAGTCCCGCGTGCCGGAGCCGGCGGGCGAGGACCAGCCGGAGACGACGACGGCGCCGGCGGGTGAACTGCGCAGCGGGGCACCCAAGGGAATGAGCTCGCAGGACGTCGAGCGCCGCAGCCGGTTCGGGCGGTTCATCACGATGACCGCGCTGCCCGGCGACCGGGAGGCGCTGATCGCGAACGCACGCGGCAACGACGCGCCGGACGACATCATCGCCGACCTGGAGCGCCTGCCGGACGGCACCCGGTACCAGACCGTCTCCGAGGTGTGGGCCGCGCTCGGCAACAAGAACGAGACGACTCGCTGGTGACCGGGGCGGGACAACGTCCCGGCCGATGCCGGCGCACAGAGGAGGATGCCTGATGAGTGGCGTGACCGAACACGTGGACGTCGCCGTCCCGGTGCGGACCGCATACGACCAGTGGACCCAGTTCGAGGAGTTCCCCCACTTCATGGAGGGGGTGGAGGAGGTCCGGCAACTGTCGGACACGATGACCCACTGGACCGTCGAGATCGCCGGAGTGAAGCGCGAGTTCGACGCCGAGATCACCGAGCAGCTCCCCGACGAGCGCGTCGCCTGGCGTTCCACGGGCGGCACCCAGCAGGCCGGCGTCGTGACCTTCCACCGCCTCAACGAGGACAGCACCCGGGTCAGCCTCCAGTTGGAGTTCGAGCCGCACGGTGTGGTGGAGCAGGCCGGCGACAAGCTCGGCATCGTGGACCGGAGGGCCAAGGGCGACCTGGAGCGGTTCAAGCAGTTCATCGAGCGGCGCGGTCAGGAGACCGGCGCCTGGCGGGGGAAGGTCGACCGCCCCCAGCCGTGATCCGCACCCCCGGACACCCGAAGCTCGCGATGGCCGCCGGTCCCCCCGGCGGCCGTCGTCGTCCACGCCCGGCCCCCGTTTGCGATCACCCGCCGGGGGTACCGCGAAGGCATGACGGACGACAACAGGGCGTGGCGGAACGAGGAGCGGCTGTCGGTCGAGGAACTGGACCGGGCCATCGCGCGTGCCACGCCGGACGGGCAGGCCGATGACATGACCGGCGGGGACGCCGGTGAGGAATCCGCGTTCGGCCACGGGCAGGAGGCGGCGGACCGGGGCGGCCAGGCGGCGGGCGCCGGCCGGGAGCCGACCGACCCGGACCGGGCATACCGCCCGTCGACGACCGGACGCACCGGACCGGACGTCTGACGGTCAGAGTTGCCCGCGCCCCGCCGATCAGGAGGTCGACGGGCCAGGTGAGCTGCCGGCGCCCTCTTCGACCGGCTGTCGGACGGGGTCGCCGGATCGGGCCGCGGCCACGGGTGGCCGGCGCGAACCGGCCGCGTGCAGGGCGATCAGCCCCACGGCGAACACGAACAGCGCCGGCCCGAGCGCCTGCACCGACGTGTTGCCGAGCAGCACCCCGATCCCGGCCGGGACCAACGCCCCGCCGAGTCCGGCCGCGCCGATCTGCAGTCCGATGGTGCGGTCCGCGTGCGCCGCGCCGACCCGGTCGGCCGTGGTGAGGGTCAGCAGCGGGAAGACCGGCGCGGCGGCGAAGCCGACCACGACGAGCCCGACCACCGCCACCCAGGCCGGACCCGGCACCGCGATCAGCGCGGCCCCGGCCGCCATGCCGAGCAGGCTGGCGCGCAGCACGCGGTCCGGGCCCAGCCGCTCGGCCACCACCCCCTGCACCACCCGCCCGAGGAAGAGACTCCCCCAGTACGCGGAGACGCACAAACCGGCCGTTCCGGCGGACAGCCCCCGCCCCTCGGTGAGCAGCAGGAACGCCCACAGCCCGGCGGCCACCTCGATGGCCACGTACACCGTGAACGCGAGCGCGCCCAGCCACACCGCCGGCAGGCGCAGCGTCTCCCGGATCGGCACCGGCGCCGGGGACGCGGCCTCGGTGCCGCCCTCGGACGGGATCCCGACCGACCCGGCGGGCCCGGAGACCGCGTCGGCGACCGCGGCGGGGGCGACCGACGTGTCGGCGCGGCCGGCGCGGGGGCGCCAGGCGCGCACGCTGAGCGCGAACGCGACGGCCAGGGCGAGCTGCGCCGCGGCGACGATCCCGTATCCCCAGCGCCAGGCCAGCCCCAGGCTGAGCGCCGCGGTCATGATCAGCGGGCCGATCGCCACCCCGAGCCCGAAGAACGCGTGCAGCCAGTTCATGTGCCGGGGGCCGAACGCCCCGGCGGCGTACGCGTTGAGCCCGGAGTCGATCGCGCCGGAACCGAGCCCGAGCAGCAGCGCGCACCCGATCATCAACGCGAGGCCGGGGCTCACCGAGTAGCCGGTCAGCGCCAGGCTGGCGAGCAGGGTGCTGCCGGCCAGCAGCCAGCCGACGCCCAGCCGGGCGAGCGTGAAGCCGGCCAGCACGCTCGAGGTCAGGTACCCGGCAGTGCCCGCGGTGAGGACCAGCCCGACCGCCTCGGTCGGCACCCCGAAGTCGGCGCGGATCGACGGCCAGCCGACGCCGATCAGGCCGTCGGGCAGGCCGAGGCTGACGAAGGCGAGATAGGCGAGGAGGAGCAGCGCGGCGCGGGGCGCGGTGGGGGCGGTGGACACGGTTGACCATACTTCCGCCCGATCTCACCGGCGGTGACGGCCGGGTCCCCCCAAGGCGACAAAAAATGCCGTCCGGACGGTCGAGAAAACGGACAGCTCATCCAGAATCGGCCGAACGGAGGACGGCAATCGGGCCGTGTCGCGTAAGACTTTCCGGATGCACCAGGGCTCCGGCATTCTCACCACGCGTCAGCGCCGCCTGGCGTGGCTCGGCTTTCTGCTGGCCGCGCTCCAGGCGCCCGTCTCCGCCTGGCTCGTCTCCGACGACTCGTGGCTGTTCAGCCTCTGTGTCTCGCTGATGGTGGCCACGGTGATCATCGCCGACGACGCCGCCCGGCGGCGGCCGGCCGGCGCCCGCTCCGGCGACTAGCCGGCGACCCCCCTAGCTGTTGTTGGCCAAGTGGTTGTTAGCGCTCAGAGCCAACTGTGCTGACTTCGGGTTATGCCTGCGTGAGGGCGTAGAGGAGTTGGCGTAGGGCGTTCGCGTCCTTGTGGTCTCCCCGCCAGATGAGTCTGAGTTGCAGCGGGGGCGCGGGGACGTTGAGCTGGGCGATGCGTCGTGACCCGAGGTCGGCATGAACCGTGAACTCGGGTAGCAGCGCGATCCCGCGGCCGGTGGCGACCCATTCGCGGACCTGCGCCAGTCCGCCGACGGCGGTGAGGTCTGTGTCGGGGCCGAGCCAGCGCTTGGTGGCCATCCAGAAGGAGCAGCGCGATTCCCTGCCGATCAGGCCGCCTGTTTGCTGGATCTCCTGCATCGTCACTGGGCGACCGAGCAGTGGATGTCCCGGCGGTACGACGACGGTCATGGGGACCTCGCGCACGTCGAGGTACTCGATCGGCGTGGTGGGGTGGGCAAATCCGAGGTCACCGACGTGCTCACCGGCGTCGAGGAGCACAGCGACATCGATCTCGCCGTGGTCGAGCGCGGCGAGGAGCCGGCTTCGGTCGGGATCGGGGCGTAGCTGCACCGTGAGATCGGGACGGGCGCGTCGCAGGTCGTCCAGGACGGCGGGGAGGAGTTCGTCGGCGATCGAGGCTTGTGCTCCCACGGTGAGTCCTGGGGCGGAGTGGAGTCGCTCGGCCGCAGCGTCGAGGGCCTCAAGCGCCGCGACCGCGGATGCCAGGTAGGCGCGTCCGGCTGCGGTGGGATGCATGCCGCTTCGATCGCGGGTGAACAACGAGGCCCCGAGGTCGCCCTCGAGTCGGCGTATCCGGTCAGAGACCGACGACGGTGCCAGGCCCAACGCGGCTGCCGTCTGGTTGACGGTTCGATGCTGGACCAGCGCGATCGCGGTCCGCAGCTGATCGAGGTCCACGCGACCACTCTAGGCCGGTGTTCGGATATTCCGAATGCTGGTGCGGTCGCACCGGTCGAACCGAAGGCACGGAAAGCGGAGGGTCTCGTCTCGACGAACCGTCTCACCATCGAGGAGATCCATGCCCGACCTCTCAACCCGTGCCCCGCAGCTTGTTCAGCGTCGACCCACGCCACAACTTGTGGGCATCTCGCTGGCCTACTTCATGGTGCTGCTGGATACCACCGTGTTGGCCGTGGCCGAGCCCGACATCATGTCCTCACTGCACACCGACGTCGTCGGCGTCGGGTGGGCAACCACCATCTACACGATGGCGCTGGCCTCCGCTCTGGTCTTCGGCGGCAGTCTGGTCGACCGCTGCGGGGCCTACGGGGTCTTCATCATCGGAGTGATCGGCTTCGGTCTCGCATCTTTGGGCTGCTCGCTCGCGCCCACCCTGGCAGTGCTGCTGGGATATCGGGCGCTGTTGGGGCTGTTCGCCGCAGCCATCATCCCGAGCTCTCTGAGCCTGATCGCCAGCCTGTATCCCGACCCGGCGCGCCGCGGGGGCGCGATCAGCGCATGGGCCGCGATCAGCGGCGTCGCGATGGCGGCCGGCCCTGTGCTGGGCGGGTGGCTCATCGCGGTCGATGATTGGCGAGCAGTCTTCGTCATCAATGCTCCGATGGCCCTCGCCGTCCTGGCGCTGTGCCGCACGACGATCGCCAGCAGCCGGCACGCACGCGCCGTCTCCTGGCTCCCGCACATCGCTCTGGCGGCAACGCTGGCCACCGCAACGCTCGCTATCACCCAGGCCGGCCAACGCTCCTGGTTACTGGCGGCTGTCTGCGGTCTGGTCGCCGTCGGCCTCGGGTACGGAACCACCGCGGTCGATTACAGCTCGCCGGCACCGCTGGTCCCGGCTGCCCTGCGTCGCAATCGCGCGGTGTGGACCGCGTTCGGGTGGGGGGCCGCGGTCAACTACGCCCTGACGACCGTGATCTTCTCCATCCCGCTGCTGCTCAACACCACCGCAGTGGGGGCTGGAGCCACGCTGTTGCCAATGACCCTGCTGGTCGCCGTGAACCCGCTGCTCACCGGGCGCATCGTCGCCGCGCGCGGGCCGCTGCGGCCGATCCGCATGGGCTTCATCGTCTTCCCGGTCGGGTTGTGCCTGGTCGCGGTTGCGATCGCCGATCATCACCAGTCAGTCGTCCTCGCCCTCGGGCTGCTGCTCTGCGGTCTAGGGGTGTCGTGGACCCTTCCCGCGCTGGTCGGCTTCGCGGTCAGCCACGCCGATCCCGAGGCCACCGGATCGGTCGGTGGCATCCTGAATGCCACCCGACAGGTCGGCGCCACCATCGCGGCCGCCGTCGCCAGCGCCCTCCTGACTCACAGCCATGACGACACCGTCGCGTTCGTGCCGTTCCTGATCGCCGGGTCAATCTGCGTGCTCAGTCTCACTACCGCCGCGACCCACCGGGTCGCCCGCGCGAGGAAGCCAGCCGCGAGCGGGGCGAGCGCGACGGACCACCCGGCATGACTCACGCCAACGCCCCTCTGTCGATAGAGGGCCGTCGCCGGCTCGTCGAGCGCTGCCGAACCAGGCCGATCGCGCACGACGCAGCGGAGATGGGGATCTCGCGGGCCTGCGCCTCGAAGTGGGTCAACCGCTACCGACGTCACGGCGACCTCGGCCTGATCGATCGCCCCTCAACGCCGATCCATCAACCGACCGCCACCCCCAACGAGGTGATCACGCGGCTCGAACAGATGCGGCGCGCTCACAAGTGGTCGGTCGCCCGCATCACCCACGAACTCGCAGCCGACGGTGTCGTGATCTCGCGACGAACGGTCACTCGTCACCTGGCGGCACTCGACCTCAACCAGCGCCGCCTCATCGACCCCAACGGCGAGGTCAACCGCGAGCTCCGCAAAATCATCGCCCGGCGACCAGGACACATGGTGCATGTCGACGTGAAGAAGGTCGGCCGGATCCCCGACGGTGGTGGCTGGCGCGCCCACGGTCGAGGAAGTGATCAAGCGAAGGCTGCTGAACGGATCAAGACGAAGACCAAGCGGCGTGGATACGTCTACCTTCACTCAGCGATCGACGGCTACTCCCGGCTCGCCTACACCGAAGCGTTCCCCGATGAGAGGGCCGTCACCGCAATCGCGTTCATGCATCGTGCTCGGGTCTGGTTCGCCGCACACGGCATCACCAGGATCGAGCGCATCGTCACCGACAACGGCGCCTGCTACCACGCAGATGCCTTCGCCCGGGCACTCTTCGGATCGCGCCATCAACGGATAACGCCGTACACGCCACGCCACGCCACAAGGGCAAAGTGGAGCGCTAGAACCGGATCATCTCCGAAGAGTTCCTCTACGCCCGGACCTGGACCTCAGAGGGCCAGCGCCGAGACGCCCTCAAGGTCTGGAACATCCACTACAACTACCACCGACCTCACGGCGCAGCCGACGGTCAGCCGCCAGCCTCGCGGCTACGCCAGGGCGTCACCAACGTCATGGCCTCGTACACCTAGCCGGCGGCGCCCGGGCGCGCCTCGTGCCCCGCGCGGCCCTGGGTCCGTCGCCGCTCCTTCATCTCCGCCTCGTAGAGGTGGCGCCGACCACCGACCAACTGGTCGCGGGCGTGCCGGTCCAGCTCGCGGAAGAGCGCGTCGTAGCCGTCGTCGAAGTCCTCGACGATCTGGAAGGTCCACCGGCCGGCGATCACGTTGCGTCCCAGCAGCTCGGTGGAGATCCGTTCGGCGATCTCCGGGTGCCCGGCGGCGCGGAACATCTCCACCGCGTCGTCCAGCATCAGGTCGGCGTGCCCCACCAGCTGGTGCAGCGAGTAGAGGTGACCACGGACCCGCTCCACGCACTCCAGCGCCTCACTCAGCTTGCCGAGCGCCGCCACGGTCTCGTCGCTGACCCCGGCGGGCCGGCGGTGCCGCTCGTCGGGCCCGTCCTGACGCGTCATCCCTGCCTCCCTATCTGCTGCCATGCCCGTCCGGGCGGTTCCACCGCCGGCCGCCTGGTCTCCTCGGGCCGCGGCGGCCGACCCGTGGTCGACCACACATCGCCCGAGCGGCCGAGGTCGACCGGGCCCGGGGTTGGCTAGCCTCGTTCCCCATGCGTGTGCCGTTCAACCGGGTCGCCTCCCGTGCCGCCGTCGACTCGGCGCGGTCCACCCTCGCCGCCCTAACCGTCTCCGTCGGCGCCGACGGGCTCACGGCCGCGGCCGAGCGGCCCGGCCTGCTCGCGATGGTCGACCAGCACGCGGCCGCGGTGCGGGACAGCCTCGACGGAGACCGCCGGCCGCTGACCGTGGCCGCCCTGGCCGGCTACGCGGAGGGCGTCCGGGCGGCCGCGCTGGAGCACGACTGGCGGCCGCCGACCGGGCCGGCCGACTGGTCCGCGCCGGACTGGGTGCTCACCCGGCTGCTCGCGGTCTGCGCGCTGGCCCGTCCGCTCGCGCGCTGACGCCCGCCGGGACGATCCGGTACGACGCGGGGAGGGCGCCCGCGCCGCGCGCGGACCCCTCCCCCGGTCGTCGTCCAGCCGTTCCTACGGGCGGAACTGCTGCGTTTCGTCCACGGTGCCGGACTGGTAGGTGCCGGTCCCGCCGGCCATCGTCGCCTGCCGCGCCTCCCGCGCCGCCTGGGTGCGCTCGGCGCCCGTCCGGTCGGCCATCTGCCGCTCGACGTCGCCGCGTCCGGCCGCGGCGGCCCGCCGGTGCTGCTGCACCGCCCGGGACTCCTCGGCCGCCCGGTCCAGCCAGCGGTCCCACCGGGCCTGCATCGGCCGGACCAGACCGCCGCCGACACCGACGACGAGGATGCCGGCCACCGTGGCCAGGAACGCGATCAGCACCGGCGTGGTCACCGTGGTCGCGATGCCCACCTGGTTCAGCGCCGCGATGATGCCCAGGGCGATGATGAAGATCGCGGTCAGGTCGGCGAGGACCCGGCCGTACGAGAGCCCGCCCAGCGCGCCGCTGACCAGGTCACGGACGGCGTTCGCGATCGCGGCGGCCACGACCACGATGATGATCGCCACGAAGGCGCGCGGCAGCCAGGCCACCACGCCGCGGATCAGGTCACTGATCGCGTTCGGTCCCCAGACCCCGAAGGCGAACTGCAGGGTGAACAGCAGCACCGCGTAGTACGCGAGCTTCGCCAGGATGTCGCTGGCGTCGTACTTGCTGCGTTCCAGGGCTCGCTTGATCCCGCCCCGCTCCACCGCCCGGTCGAAGCCCAGCCGTTCCAGCACCGTGTCCACGACCTTCAGGACGACCCGGGCGATGATCCACCCGACCACCAGGATCACGATGAAGGCCACGGCCTTCGGGACGAAGAGCAGCACCTCCCGCCACGCGTCGGAGACGGCGTTGCCGATATCCACCTGTTGCACCGCGAGGGTTTTCCGCATGTTGTCCCTCCCTGTCACGTGCGCTCTGCGTCGCTCGGCTTACCCGGTCACCGCATTCACACGCCGCGCGGTTGGGGGCGATTTTTCCGACAAGTCACTCGATAAATGCCCTGACCCGCCCGAACGGGGCGGCCGGACGCCGCGTCGGCGACGGCCGGCGCGAGCTCGGCAAGCCCACGCGGAGTTCCCCGGCACCGCCGGCCGGCCGGTCGCCGGCCCGCCGTGCCGCCCCGGACGGAGGTGCGACGCACCGCACATGATCGGAAACAGTCGACGCCTGCTCGGGCTAGGCTGCGGGCATGCCAGGAACGGTCGGGCGAGTCCCCACGCCACCAGCTCCGGTGTCCGGAGCACCAGCCGGGGCCGGCGCCGCGAGCGTGGTCCTCGGCCACGACTGGACCGGCACCTCGCTCGGCCCACGGCAGGCGTGGGACCCGGCCGTACGCGCGGTCGTCGAACTCATCCTGGCCTCGCCGGTGCCCATGGCCCTCGCCCACGGCGACGACCTCGTCCTGCTCTACAACGACGGCTACGCCGAGCTCATCGGCGAGAAGCACCCGGCCGCGGTCGGGCGGCCCGCCGCCGAGGTATTCCCCGAGCTGTGGCGGCTGCCCGGCGTGGGGGAGGCGGTCGAGCGGGTCTACCGCGACGGCGCGACCTTCCTGGAGAAGGACAGCACACTCCCGCTGGTGCGTGGCCGCAGCGGTGTCGCCGAGCAGGCGGTCTTCACGCTCGGCTACTCCCCCGTCCGGGACAACGGGGGGCGGATCGTCGGCGTGCTCACGGTGGCGGCCGAGACCACCCACGTCACCCAGCAGCTGCAGAGCCTCAGTGAGGTGGCCGCCGCCCTCGCCGGCACCCTCACGCTGGACGACGTGGCGCGGGTCGCGCTGCGGTACGCGATCACCGCCTTCGACGCCGACCGGGTCGCCTTCGCGGTCGACGAGGGCGGCGGCGGGTGGCGGATGGTCCGCCGGATCCGGGGCGAGCTGATGGACGAGGCCGACGAGCGGCTGCCGCCGCTGTGGCGGCGTACCGCCGTGGACTGGCCGGACCCTCTGCTCCGGGCCGCCGGGACGGGCGCGCCGCTGTTCCTCGGCGCCGGTCAGCCTCTGCGGGAGGCCGCCGCCGACCGGCACGACCAGAAGATCGTGTCGTTGGCCGCGGTGCCGCTGCGGGCGGCCGTCCTCCGCGGCGGGCTGTCGGTCGGTCACCAGGCCCCGCGCCTGTGGTCGGCCGCCGAGCGCGCACTGCTGGCCGCCTCGGCGGAGCTGATCGGCCAGGCGGCCGAACGGGCGCGCCGCTTCGAGACGCAGCACGGCACCGCCCAGCTGTTGCAACGCAGCATGCTGCCGGAGCACCTGCCGGACCTCCCCCGGCTGCGCATCGCCGCCCGCTACGACCCGGGCGTCGACGGCAACGCGGCCGGCGGTGACTTCTACGACGCCTTCCTGCTGCCGTCCGGCCGGCTCGGCGTCGTGCTCGGCGACGTGGCCGGGCACGACGTGCAGGCCGCCGCCCGGATGGGGCAGGTCCGGGCCGCGCTGCGCGCGCTGGCGCTGAGCGACCCACGTCCGGACCGGGTGCTCGCCGGGCTGGACCGGCTGGTCAGCAGCCTGGGCGCCGAGGCCGGCACGCACGAGCTGTTCGTGACCGTGGTGTTCGGCGTGGTCGACGCCGAGCGGCAGGAGCTCACCCTGGCGAGCGCGGGGCACCCCGCACCGCTGATCCGCCGCTGCGCCCCGGACGACCGGCCGTACGCCGAGTTCATCGAACTGCCGGTCGGCGCCCCGCTGGGCCTCGGCTCCCGGCCGACCACCGGCACCGTCCCGTTCGCGCCGGGGGACACGGTGCTGCTGTTCAGCGACGGCGTGGTCGAGCGGCGGCGGCAGAGCCTCAGCGCCGGCCTGGGAGCGCTCGCCGACGCCGTCGCCGACGCGGGCAGCGGTGACCCACGGGCGCTGTGCGCGGTGGCCACCGCGGCGGTCTCCGGCACCACCGAGGACGACGTCGCCGTGCTCGCCGTCGAGCACGCGCTGAAGCCGAGCCGCTCGGCGAGCATGGAGGTGCCCGCGGAGCCGACCGCGCCGAGCCGGGTACGGCACTGGATGACCGCGCAGCTCGGCGAGTGGCAGGTGCCGGAGGCGGTGGTCGGCGCGGCCGTGCTCTGCACCAGCGAGTTGACCACCAACGCGCTGCTGCACGCCGGCACCGCCGCCCGGGTGGAGATCGACCTCAGCGCGGAACGGCTGCTCGTCTCGGTGGCCGACTCGGGCACCCGGGGCACGGTCACCCGGGCCCAGACCGACACGCTGAGCAGCCGGGGCCGGGGCCTGGGGCTGATCGAGGAGCTCAGCGACGCCTGGGGGACGGATCCGACCGTACGCGGCTCGACCGTCTGGTTCGAGATTCTCCTGCCCACCGACTGAGCTCGTGCGTCACCCGGCCCCGGTGCGGGTAGGAGGAGCGCCATGGCTACCGACACGCCCGCCGGCGTCCTGTTCGACGTCGACGGCACCCTGGTCGACACCACCTATCTGCACACCGTGAGCTGGTGGGAGGCACTGCGCCAGACCGAGCGGCCGGTGCCGATGGCGAGCGTGCACCGCGCCATCGGGATGGGCTCCGACAAGCTGCTCGATCATCTGCTCGGCCCGGAGCGGGACCGGGACGCCGACGGGAAGCTGCGCGACGCGCACGACACCCTCTACGGCGAGTACTGGGAGCGGCTGACGCCGCTGCCCGGGGCCGCCGACCTGCTGCGTGCCTGCGCCGAGCGGGGGCTGCGGGTGGTGCTCGCCACCTCGGCCGCCGAGCAGGAGGTCGCCGCGCTGCGTCGCGCGCTGGCGGCCGACGACGTCATCGAGGCGGTCACCTCCTCGGCGGACGCGAAGCAGAGCAAGCCGGCGCCGGACATCCTGGTCGCCGCGCTGGACCAGTCCGGGCTTACCGCCGAGCGGGTCGTGTTCGTGGGCGACTCGGTCTGGGACGTCGCCGCCGCCGGGAGGCTCGGCATCCCCTGCGTCGGTCTGACCTGTGGCGGCACCAGCCGGGGCGAGTTGGCCGGGGCCGGCGCGGTGGCCGTCTACGACGACCCGGCCGCGCTGCTGGCGACGCTCGACGACTCGCCGGTGACCCGGCCGAGGTAACGGCCGCCGGCACGGCCACCACGTACGCCGACAGTTCGGATTGCCCGCGCCGCGGACGCATGGCCGGGACGCTCCGGGGGCAAGATCTGTCACCACCTGCCCGCGCGTCGCGGGCGCGGTCGGAAGGTGGTGCGGTGGACCCGGTAGACGTCGCGTTCGCGCTGGTGGGCCTCGGAGCCCTGCTCGCCGGCATCCTCCCCCGGGTGCTGGAGCGACGCCCGCTCTCCATGCCGATCGCCTTCCTCGGCCTCGGCATGGTGGTGTTCCTGCTACCCACCGGCCTGCCGACCCCCGATCCGCTGGAGCATCCCGAGCTGACCACCCACCTGACCGAGATCGGGGTGATCGTCGCCCTGATGGGCGCCGGGCTGAAGATCGATCGTCCGCTGAGCTGGGCCCGGTGGTCGTCCACCTGGCGGCTGCTGGCCATCGCGATGCCGCTCTGCATCGCCGCGGTGGCCCTGCTCGGCTGGTGGTGGGCCGGCCTGGTGCCGGCCGCCGCCCTGCTGCTCGGCAGCGCGCTCGCCCCGACCGACCCGGTGCTCGCCTCGGACGTGCAGGTCGGCGAGCCGACCGACGTGGAGGATTCGGAGGACGAGGTGCGCTTCGCGCTCACCTCGGAGGCCGGGCTGAACGACGGGCTCGCGTTTCCGTTCGTCTACGCGGCGGTCGCCATCGCCAGCACGAGCCTCGCCCCGCGCGACTGGCTGGCCCGGTGGTTCGCCGTGGACGTGCTGTGGAAGGTGGCGATCGGTGTCGGCGGCGGTCTGCTCATCGGCTGGCTCCTCGGCAAGCTCTTCTTCCACGCCCCGAGCCAGCTGCGGCTGGCCCGGCACGCCGAGGGGTTCCTCGCGCTGGCCGCCACGTTCCTGGCGTACGGGTTGGTCGAGGTGGCCGGCGGGTACGGCTTCCTGGCGGTCTTCGTGGCCGCCCGGGCGATCCGGGCCGCCGAGCGGACCCACGAGTTCCACTCGGTGCTGCACGACTTCGCCGAGCAGGTCGAGCGGCTGCTCACCGTCCTGCTGCTGCTGCTCTTCGGCGGGGCCGTGGTGGGCGGGCTGCTCGGCCCACTGACCTGGCCGGCCGCGGCGGTCGGGCTGGCGCTGGTCTTCGTGGTCCGGCCGCTGGTCGGCTGGCTGTCGCTGCGCGGCGCGCCCGGCCGCCCGGCCGAGCACTGGGTGATCTCGCTGTTCGGCATCCGCGGCGTCGGTTCGTTCTACTACCTCGCGTACGCCACGGCCGAGGCCGACTTCCCGCAGGCGGACCTGCTCTGGGCCACCGTCGGGCTGGTGGTGGTCGTCTCGGTGGTGGTGCACGGCATCGCGGCGACCCCGGTGATGCAGCTGCTCGACCGGGCCGGCGAGCGCACCGCCGACCCGGCGCGGCGGCGGGCCGACGAACCCGTCGTCACCGCCGCGTCGGGCTGACCCCGGCCGCGTCAGGTCAGCCGCTCCACCAGCGCACGACCGAGGTCCCGCCCGGAACGCCAGGCGGTCTGCACCCGGGGCGCGCCGTACGCGTCGCCGGCCAGCCCGATGCCGTCCGCGTCCAGGTGGTACATGGCGTCGGCCGGGACGGTGACCGGCTTCGCGTACGTCCAGCGGTGCACGTGCACGTGCTCCGCCGGCTCGGGCAACGCCAGCAGGTCCCGGACCGCCTCCTCGATGGCCGGCCCGGCACCGGTCGGCTGGGCCAGGTGCCCGGCGGCGAACTCCGGCGTGGTGTGGGCGACCAGCACCGGTGCGCCGTCGCCGCGCCGGTCCCCGTCGTCGCAGACCGTGGCCAGTAGAGGGTGGTCGTTGACGAACGCGCCCCGGAAGTCCGCCCAGCATCGGGACGGGAAGCGCAGCACCCCGGCCAGCGACGGCGACCAGCGCTGCGCCTGCGCGGCGAGGGTGGCGGCGGCCAGCGCGGGGTCGAGCAGCAACGCGGCCTGGGGGCCGGGCATGGCCAGCGCGACCGCGGCGCACGCGTCGCCGTCCACGGCGGGGCCCGGCTCGACCATGAGCACCAGCCGGTCGACGGCCACCGGCAGGTCGCGGGCCAGGTGTTCGACCAGTGAACGGAGCCCTCGTGGCGCCGCCCAGCGCATCGGGCCGGCCACCTCGCGCCGGCCGTCCCGCCCGTACGCCACGAAGGTGTCGGTCCACTCCCGGACCAGCCCGACCGCGCGCCAGCCCTCGACGACGGCCGCGAAGTCCGGGTCGCTGACGGTGAAGTAGGCGGCGCCGGTGTCGGCCGGTCGCCCGTCGAAGCGTTTGCTGGCCATCCGGCCGCCGGGCACGTGCGCCCGCTCGCGGATCCGCACCGGCACCCCGGCGCGGGCCAGCTCGGCCGCGCACGCCACGCCGGTGATGCCGGCTCCGACCACCACCACGCCCGACCGGTCCGCGCTCACGCCGCCGATGGTAAGCGCCCGCACCCCCGCGACCGCGGTATGCCGCCGCGCGGCGTCCGGGCCGGTGGCATGAACCGGCGGCGATCGGGGTATTGGCACGCCTGTTCGAAGAAAGGTGGAGATCATGACGGACCGCAGCAACGACCGGGCCAATCCGGAGGCCGCGATCAAGGACCCGGACGAGTGGGTGACCGGCGCGGAGCCGCCGACCGCGGCACAGGAGTCCTACCTGGCCACGTTGGCCCGGGAGGCCGATGCCGAGGTGCCGGAGGGGCTCACGAAGGCGGAGGCGTCCAAGCGGATCGACGAACTCCAGGAGGAGACCGGTCGCGGCCAGTGACCGCGACGCGGGCCGACCGGCTGGGCGGCTTCGCCCCGCCGTGGCGGTCGCCGGTAGCGCGGGTCAACGCGGCGGAAGGCGGTGCAACTCGACCCGGTCGAGCCGCCCCGTCGCGACCCGCGCGGTCAGGTAGGTGGCGTACGGCTGCGACCGGCGGTCCGTCGGCGAGCCCGGGTTGAGCAACCGCAGCCCGCCCGGCGCCCGGGTGTCCCACGGGATGTGCGAGTGCCCGAAGACCAACAGGTCGGCGTCGGGGAAGCGGGCGGCACAGCGCTCCTCCCGCCGGGTGCGCGCCCCGGTCTCGTGCACCACCGCGACCCGCAGCCCGTCGAGGTCCACCCGGGCGACCTCCGGCAGCCGGGCGCGCAGCCGCGGGCCGTCGTTGTTGCCGTACACGCCGATCAGCCGACGGGACCGGGCCAGCATCGCGTCGAGCAGTGACTCGTCGACCCAGTCGCCCGCGTGCAGCACCGCGTCGGCCTCGTCGATCGCCGCCCAGAGCGGCGCGGGCAGGTCCCGCGCCCGTTTCGGCACGTGGGTGTCCGCGGTGATCACCAGACGCATCTCCCCATTCTTCCGCCGCGGCGGCTCCGGGTCACGTCAGTGCCGTTGTCCACGGGTCCCCTGCGGCGCCCCATGTCCCGTCGGGCGCGCACCGGGCGTTCGCCACCAGTTCGGCCCGACCTCCAGGCGGGGCCCGCGCGTTATGGCGCGGCGGGGGCGGGAAACCGGGCGGCTGACGAGGGGGGAAGCTCATGACCAGTTCTTCGGGACCGGCCGCCGGCTGGCGATCGGGCATGCCCGGCGGTGACCTGCTCCCGTCCGGTCCGGCGGGCCGGCCGTCGACACCCGGCGACGGGCACGGCCCGGAAAGCGGACCGCCCACCGTGACGATCGGGTCCTATCCGGACTATCCGTCCGCTCAGCGGGTGGTCGACTATCTGGCGGACAACCGGTTCCCGGTGGAACACACCGCCATCGTCGGCACGAACCTCACGCTGGTCGAGACCGTGCTCGGCCGGATGACGACCGGACGCGCAGCCCTGGTCGGCGCCGGCACCGGCGCCTGGTTCGGGCTCTTCATCGGCCTGCTCTTCGGCATCTTCACGGTGGGCAACTGGATCGCCGTGATCATCGTCGGGCTGGTGATCGGCGCGATCTGGGGTGCGGTCTTCGGCGCGGTGGCCCACGCGATGAGCGGCGGGCAGCGCGATTT
The DNA here is from genome assembly GCF_027497215.1 of Micromonospora sp. WMMD812. Classification (NCBI taxonomy): domain Bacteria; kingdom Bacillati; phylum Actinomycetota; class Actinomycetes; order Micromonosporales; family Micromonosporaceae; genus Micromonospora; species Micromonospora sp. WMMD812. The sequence goes on from NZ_CP114904.1 coordinate 2,388,649, forward strand.
CACCTCGGCCAGTTCGTTGCGGGCCGGTCAGTACGCGGTCATCGTCGACGCGAACCTGGCCGACCAGGCCCGACAGCTGCTGGGCCGGCTGCACATGACCGCGCCCAACCCGGCGGCCCGCTGACGCCGACGGCGCGACTCCACCCCGGCGCGACCACAGCGCCGGGGTGGACCGGTGGACCTTCGTCCGTCACCCGTCGCACGCCAGCACACCCGGGCTGGCGGCCATCCTCCCACGGGGTTGCAACACCCTCCGACGTGCCGTGTGAACAGGCCCCTGCCGGGCCCGGGAGGCCAAAAGAACCCCGGCCAGGCGCCCGCGGGGGTTGTTAACCGCTCAGATTGGCTCTCAGGCTGTTTCTACGGGGATTAGCGGCCTCTGCGTGTACGCCACCCGGGAAGTGTTGCCCGTGGCACGTCCCGCCAGGTTCCGAGGCAGCAGCATCGTCACCTGCACCCCGTCCTCAACCGTGGTCTTAGCTACCGCAGCGTCGTAACCGTCCGGCCGGTCAATCAGGCCGAACCGCACCGGGCCGCCCTTGTGCGCCGCGACCTCAACCCGGATACCCGACTCCTTGAGTAGCCGGTGCCGCTCCTGTTCGTCCGCAGTCGCCCAACGATCCGCGTACGTAACCCCGGTGCCAACCTCGCGCACAGACGGGGCAGCCTCCGGGATAGCCGCCAGCGACGGCACGCCGCACCGTCCCGCTACGTCAACAGTCGCGGTCCAAGTAGTCCAGCTCCCCCGCCCGGATGGGCACGTCAACCCGGTTCTCCTCGGGAGCGAGCGGGCAGGCGTATGAACAACTGTATGCACAGGAGGGGTTGTAGAGGTAGTTCGGGTCGAGCCTGACCCGGTCACCGGCCAGCAGGGTCAGCCCCCGGCCGAACGTGCCCTTCACCGTGTCGGTGAGGTATCGCCCGCCCCCGTAGCTGTCCCGCCCGCAGGTGGCGTCGCGCAGCGGCACGAACAGCCCGCCGCCGTACGCGGCGATCCACCAGAGAGTCAGCGGACCCCAGGGAGTGTCCGCGACGGCGATCCGGCGGTAGTTGATCACGCCGTCCGGGCCGCCGGTGTCGATGGCGAGCTCGCCGTCGACCGGCCGCAGCGGCGCCTCGACCACGGCCGTGGGATCCGGCGGGTAGTAGCGCAGTCCGGTGAATCCGGACCGTCGGGCCGGCGGGATGGGGCTCTGCGGGTGGTCGGCGAAGAGCCGGTCACGCTCCGCGCGGAATCCGGGCAGGTCGACGTCCGAGAGGTAGAGCCGTGCGATGCGTTCCCGCCAGTCGAGCAGGTCGAGGTCGTCCACCCACCGAGCCTAGTCCGCCCGGCGCCGGTGCCGACGGACGCTCCCCGGGCCGGGCCGGCCGCAGCGATACCGGCGGAGTCGGGCCGCCCACAGGAGCCGGACTGTTCGTCCTTTCGAGCCTTTAGAGCTGATGTCGTAAACGAATCAGGCGTGAACGGATCAGACCTGCACGGACCAGACCTGCTCGGATCAGGGCCGATGTCGTAAACGACTCAGCCCTAAAGGACGCACACCCCGGCGGGGCACCGGCCGCATCGCTGGCACGCGCCACCACCGCGGACCGCACGTGTCGCCGCCATGCCAAGCCGCACCGCAGGGCAGGACGGGTTGATCGACTCCGTGTCGCCGACATGGCGGCCTCCAGATTGCTGGGATGCCCCGTTTGGCCCCCGCGGAGCCGATCATCCCGTCTGCGCTGGACGAACCAACTCTCCCAAGGAGCCATCGCACCGCAGGGCCGGCGAGCCGGCAGGCCGTCAGCGGTCGGTCGCCAGCCGGGCGTGCAGGTGCTCGTCGTGCCGGCGGCCGTCGCCGTACCGGTAGGACTCACGCAGGGTGCCCTCGGCGGCGAAGCCGGCCCGCTCGGCGACCCGACAGGAGGCCGGGTTGGCCGTCGCGTGACACAGCTCGATGCGGTGCAGCCCGAGCGTGTCGAAGGCCCAGTGGGTGAGGCGGCCCACCGCCCGCGACGCGACCCCCCGGCCACGTGCCGCAGGGACGGTCCAGTAGCCGATCGAGGCGGTCTCGCCGGTGATGTGGTGCAGCGACACCGACCCGAGCAGCGCGCCGTCGGCCGCGGCGGTCACCGCCAGTGAGACGTGGTCACCGGCGGACCAGTCCGCCCGGCGGCGGACCCAACGCAGCGCGGAGGTGTCGTCGACCGGCCCACCCTGCGGGTTCCACCGGGCGATGGCCGGGTCGCGCAGCGCGTCGCGGACGGCCGGCGCGTCCGCCTCCCGCCAGGGACGCAGCAGCAGGCCGGGCGTGGTCAGTTCCACATGCTCCACGCCGCGCAGTCTGGCATACCGGCGCGTCGGGTGCGCCGCCCCCGCACCCGCCACGTCCTTCAAACCTGCACCACCCGCCCGAACGCCAAGAAAGCCGTGATGGACGCGACCCCACGGCGTACTAGTTAAATTTTGAAAGAGTGCTAGTCTGGGGACGTGACCGAGAGCCTGGACAGTGCCCGACTCGCCGCCTGGCGGGCATACATCGAGGCCAGTCAACGGCTGTACACCCAGCTGGAGGACGACCTGCGCGCGGACAGCGACCTGACCTTCGCCGACTACCACGTGCTGGTGCTGCTCTCCGAGGTGCCCGGCCAGCGGCTGCGGATGGGCGAGCTGGCCAACAGGTTGGTCTTCTCCCCCAGCCGGCTCACGTACCAGATCTCCTCCATGCAGCGGCGTGGCCTCGTCACCCGACAGCCCTGCCCGGACGACCGTCGGGGCAGCGAGGCGGTGCTCACCGCCGCCGGGCTGCTGACCCTGCGGGAAGCCGCACCCCACCATCTGGCGTCGGTGCGGGCCCACCTCATGGACGACCTCGACGACGACGAGGTCGCCTGCCTCACCCGGGTCTTCGAGCGCCTCGGCCACCGCCTGCGGGCGGCCCGGGACGAGTCGACCACCCACGCCACGAGTTAGGAGCCACCGATGCCCGCGATCACCGTCGACAACGTCCTCGTCCTGCCCCGCCTGCCGCGGCTCGACGAGTCCACCGCCTTCCGGCCGGTCCGCCGGCTGACCACCGCGCCGAGCGGCTTCGAGGGCGAGGGCTTCCCGGTGCGCCGGGCCTTCGCCGGCGTGCCGATGACCGAGTTGGACCCGTTCATCCACCTCGACCAGATGGGCGAGGTCGACTACGCGCCGGGTGAGCCGAAGGGCACCCCGTGGCACCCGCACCGCGGCTTCGAGACCGTCACCTACATCATCGACGGCATCTTCGACCACCAGGACTCGCACGGTGGCGGTGGCACCATCACCGACGGCGACACGCAGTGGATGACCGCGGGCAGCGGGCTGCTGCACATCGAGGCGCCGCCGGAGCATCTGGTGATGAGCGGCGGGCTGTTCCACGGCACGCAGCTGTGGGTCAACCTGCCCAAGGTGGCCAAGATGAACCCGCCGCGCTACCAGGACATCCGCGGCAAGGAGTCGGCGCTGCTCACCACAGCGGACGGTGGCGCGCTGATCCGCGTGATCGCCGGCGAGATCGCCGGGCACCAGGGGCCGGGCTCGACCCACACCCCGATCACCATCAGCCACGTCACCGTGCAGCCGGGCGCGCAGGTGGACCTGCCCTGGCGGCCGGACTTCAACGCCCTGGTCTACGTGCTGGGCGGTCGCGGCACGGTCGGCACCGACCGACGCCCGGTGCACACCGGGCAGCTCGCGGTGCACGGGCCGGGCGACGCGCTCCGCTTCGCGGCGGACGCCCGGCAGGACACGCACACCCCGGCGCTAGACCTCTACATCATGGGTGGTCAGCCGATCCGGGAGCCGGTCGCGCACTACGGCCCGTTCGTCATGAACACCCGGGACGAGCTGCTCCAGGCGTTCGAGGACTACCAGGCCGGCAAGCTCGGCGTCATCCCGGCCGAGCGGCTGCCGCACACCGGCGGCCAGGGGCCGCGCCCCTGAGTCCCACGCGGGCGGCGGGGTCTCGCACCCCGCCGCCCGTGCCGCATGGCGGGTCAGGAGACGGCGAAGATCCCGGCCACCCCGAGGATCACCATGACCAACACCGCCACCAGCGCCCCCCGTTCACCCTCCACCGCCGGCTCGCGGTGCTCGGTCAGGGGATTCGTCATCTCGCCGGGCATGCTGGGGCCTCCTGGTCAGTTCGCGTCGGATTCGGGCGGTGCGCCGGGCACGTCACCGGTGTGCCGGCCGGCGTGCGGACCCACGGCGGGGGTCCTACCGTGAGGACGTGGTCGACCTCGGGAGGGATGGAACAGCGCCGCAGCGGGACTGGTTTCTCACCGCGGCCGAACGCGCCAACCCGGTATCGGAGTTACCCGTCTGGGCCGACGGAAACCTGGCCGAGCCGTTAATTCACGGCGCGGCCTACTTCGACCGGCTGGTCACCGAGGTGGAGGCGCTGGTCGCCGGGGACCACCTCTTCTTCACCGACTGGCGGGGCGACCCCGATCAGCTCATGCGCCCCGACGGCCCCACGGTGGCCCAGCTCTTCGCCCGGGCGGCGCAGCGCGGCGTCGTCGTCAAGGGTCTGATCTGGCGGTCGCACCTCGACGCCCTCGCCTACAGCGAGAAGGAGAACCGCGACCTCGGCGAGACGATCTCCGCGGCCGGCGGCGAGGTGCTGCTCGACCAGCGGGTCCGCCGCGGCGGCTCGCACCACCAGAAGCTGGTGGTGTTACGCCACCCGACGGCGCCGGAGCGGGACGTCGCCTTCGCCGGCGGGATCGACCTGTGCCACAGCCGCCGGGACGACGCCGGGCACCGGGGCGACCCCCAGGCCGTCGCGATGTCCGCCCGCTACGGGCCGCGCCCGCCCTGGCACGACGTGCAGCTCGCGGTGCGCGGGCCGGTGGTCGGCGCCCTGGACACGCTGTTCCGGGAACGGTGGACCGACCCGATGCCGCTGGACTCGGAGAACCCCATGGCCTTCCTGCGGGACCGGCTGCGCGGCGCCGACCTGCGGCCGGACCCGCTGCCGGCGCAGCCGGCCGATCCCCCGCCGTGCGGGCCGCACCGCATCCAGGTGCTGCGGACCTACCCGGCCGTGCGGCCCCGCTACTCCTTCGCCCCGGACGGGGAACGCACGGTGGCCCGCGGGTACACGAAGGCGGTGCGCCGGGCCCGCCGGCTGATCTACCTGGAGGACCAGTACCTCTGGTCGAGCGAGGTCGCCGACCTCTTCGCCCGCGCGCTGCGGGACAACCCCGAGCTGCACCTGGTCGCGGTGGTGCCGCGCCATCCGGACGTCGACGGTCGGCTGGCGCTGCCGCCGAACATGGTGGGCCGGGAGCAGGCACTCGCGCTCTGCGAGCGGGCCGCGCCGGACCGGGTGCACGTCTTCGACCTGGAGAACCACGCGGGCGACCCGGTCTACGTGCACGCCAAGGTCTGCGTCGTCGACGACGTCTGGGCCAGTGTGGGCAGCGACAACTTCAACCGCCGTTCGTGGACGCACGACAGCGAACTCTCCTGCGCAGTCCTCGACGACACCCGGGACGACCGGGCGCCGACCGACCCGGCCGGCCAGGGTGACGGGGCACGGGTCTTCGCCCGGGAGCTGCGGCTGCGACTCTGGCGCGAGCACCTGGACCGGGATCCGGACGGCGGGGAGGACGCCGACCTGCTCGACCCGGCCGACGCGGTCGCCGCCGTCACCGCCGCCGCCGACGCCCTCCAGCGGTGGCACGACGGCGGGCAGGTGGGTCGCCGGCCGCCCGGCCGGCTCCGGCCGCACCGCCCCGAGCGGCTGGCGTGGTACACCCGGGCCTGGGCGCTGCCGGTGTACCGGTTGGTCTACGACCCGGACGGCCGACCGCTACGCGCCCGCCGCGCCGGCACCTGGTGACGCGCCCACCAGCTCGCCCGGCAGCCCGGCCTCACCGGGGTGGACCGTCAGCCCGCCGGGGTAGGCGAAGGAGGCGCGCGGGGAGTAGAAGCCCCACGAGATGACGAGCGGGTTGGCCGGGCGGAGCGCGTACAGCGGATGCTCCGGTTCCAGGAACTCCACCGACTCGATTTCGAACGGGGTCACCGGCTCGGCCAGATAGGCGTAGACCGAGCTGAGAAGCTGCCCGTTGCGCCGGGTGAAGTAGCGGTGGTGTCCGCTGCTCATGACGTGGCCGGTGTCGCCGACCCGGCAGCGCGCCCGGATCACCGGGACACCGTCCAGCTCGGTCTCGGCGACCAGTGCGCCGTCGTGCACGTCGATGACGGTCCGGCCGAGGTGCCCGGGCGCCCCGCGGGCCTCGGCGTACGCGAGCACCCGCGGACTGGACGCGACGTAGTGCGTCCACCAGCCACCCGGGCTGACGGCGCCGGGAGCGTCCACTCCGCTCAGCGACACGCCCAGGTAGGTCAGGCTGTAGGCGCCGAGGCCCGAGGTCTGGGCTTCGTCGTCGACCACGTACTGGTTCAGGAAGACCTGCCGATCCGGGCGGGGACGCAGCCCGGTCGGCACCAGGTCGGCGACCGCGCCCGGATCCGCCGGCAGCCAGCTGAAGTAGAGGGTGCGGCTGTTCACGACGATCTGGGGAGCGGCAGGGTCGAGCACGGCGCCTCCATCCCGATGGGTCTCCAGACGAAACTACGGCTGGTCCCGTACACGGGACAAGGGCGGAAAGTCGACAATGCCGCCCTCCTGTCGGGTTCGGCGTCGACCGCTCGGCCCCGGTCGCTATCCGTCCGGATGCCGACGGGGAGATGTCCGGGCGGCGGCGGGTGGGCCGTCCGAACCGGTAACGACGCTCACAACTCGTCACCGTACGCCCGCACCTGTGCCTGATTCGGCCTGGAACATGATGTTAAATCACATAAGCACATCAGCCGTTCGGCTAGATTTCCGCGAGACGATCAGGTTAAGGTGAGTCCCGAACGGCCCATACGAAGCTAAACCAAAGCGTCACGTGTTTATCCGCGGACGAGGTGCAGGGAGGACCACCCATGACCGCGCCAGCGATCACAGAGAAGACGACGGGCACGACGCCCACCACGACGGAGAAGCTCGACCCCCGGTCGCTCTCCGACAGCGCCGCCGACCTGCTCAACGCGATGGCCGCGCTGCCGGCCAACCACCCGTCGCGCGCCGCGATGCGCGACCGGGCGATCGAGGCGTGGCTGCCGCTCGCCAACCACCTCGCCCACCGCTACAGCGGCCGGGGTGAGCCGACCGACGACCTGGCCCAGACCGCCGCCGTCGGTCTGATCAAGGCCATCGACAAGTTCGACCCGACCCGCGGCGTCGACTTCGCCGGCTACGCCATCCCCACCATCATCGGCGAGCTCAAGCGACACTTCCGCGACCGCACCTGGGACATCCGGGTGCCCCGCCGGCTGCAGGAACTGCGGCTGGCCATCTCCGACGCGAACAGCTCACTGCTGCAGACCCTGGGCCGCTCGCCCACGGTCGCCGACATCGCCGCGCATCTCAAGCTCACCGAGGAAGAGGTCCTGGAAGGCCTGGAAGGCGCCCGCGCGTACAACGCGGTCTCGCTGTCCACCCCGACCGGCGACGGTGACCGCGCCACCGAACTCGGCGACATGCTCGGCGGCGAGGACAGCGAGTTCGAGCTGGCCGAGCTGCGGGTCGCCCTCGGCCCCGCGCTGGCCACCCTCGACGAGCGCGAGCAGAAGATCCTCACCCTGCGGTTCTACGGCAACCTGACCCAGTCGCAGATCGCCGAGCAGATCGGTGTCTCGCAGATGCACGTCTCCCGGCTGCTGGCCCGGGCGCTGACGAAGCTGCGGGGGCAGCTCGACGGCACGTACTAGGGATGAAGGTGGAAGGGGTGGTGGCCGGGTCGGTCGACCCGGCCACCGACCCGTCCGGGCCACCCCCCGACGTCACGCGAACGTGACAACGGTGCGGTCGGGCCGCTCCCCCGGCGAAAGCGGCCCGACCGCGTACGCGGTCAGACCACCGGCTCCCGCCACATCGGCCAGAACGGCGTGCCGTCCGGCAGCCGGAAGGGCTCGTCGACCCGGTAGCCGTGCCGTGCGTACAGGTCGCGGCTGCCCTCGCTGCTCGCCTCCAGGTAGCCCGGCATCCGGTGGGCGTCCAGCCAGGCGTGGTGGTGGCGCAGCAGCGCCGTGCCCAACCCCTGCCCCTGCCGTTCCGGTGCCACCGCGAGGAACGCGAGGTGGTGGTGGTCCGGGTGCGGGTGGTTGGCCTCGAACAACTCGTCGAGGTGCTGGAACCGGTCGGTCCACTCGCCGCAGGCGGCCGCCAGCCGGGCGTCGTAGTTCTCCGGCGGCGGGGCCGGGTCACCGACCGACGGGAACCAGACGGCCACCCCCGCCCGGTCGGCCGTTCCGTAGACCAGGCCGTGCCGCATGGCGTGGCCCACCAGGATCTCGAAGTTGCCGGCGAGCACCGCCTCCCGCTTCCCGGCGTCGGGCACCAGCCAGGCGGTGACGTCGAGGACCCTGAACGCCTCGGCGACACGCCCGGCGACCAGCTCCGTCTCCGCGGCCCCCAGCCGCTCGATCCGCACGTCGGTCACCGCGCCACCTCCGCGCCGGCCGGGGCCTCCCCGGCACGCGGCAGCGGCAGCGCCGCGCTCGCGGCGCTCTCCGCACCCAGGCCGATCCGGGCGTACGTGTCGGGCCGGCTGCCGCGCAGCACCAGCGCCCAGAGGACGCCGAGCAGCGCCGCGACCGGGTACGCGGCCGGGATCGCCCAGCGCAGGGGCGAGTCCGGCGCCACCCCGAGCAGGTCGGCGAAGTTCGCCACGGCCAGCCAGATGATGACCAGCAGTGCGACGGTGGCCAGGCCGGGCGCGACGGCCCGCCGCCACAGGGTCTCGCCCGCGCCACTGCGGGCGAAGAAGGCGATCACCGCGATCGAGGTGGTGGCGATCAGCAGCAGCACGCCGAACCCGCCGGCCGTCCCGCCCCAGAAGAAGAGCTTCACCACCGGGTCCCAGCCGTTCGCCGCGTAGAGCACGATCACCGCGAGGCCGAGGACGGTCTGGGCGAGCGAGGCCGCCCGCGGCGCGCCGGTGCGCGGCGAGGTCCGCCCGAAGGCCGCGGGCAGCACCCGCTCGCGGCCGAGCGCGAAGGCGTACCGGGCGGTGGTGTTGTGGAACGAGATCATCGCGGCCAGCACGGACGTGAGGAAGAGCACCTGGCCGATGGCGACGGCGTTGTCGCCGAGGTGCGCACCGGCCAGGTTGAAGATCAGCCCGACGCTCTGCTCCCCCGCCTCGTCGACGATCCGGTCCGGCCCGGTGGCCACCGTCATCGACCAGGACGAGAGCGCGTACAGCGCGGCGATGATGGCGACCGAGAGGTACGTGGCCATCGGCACCGTCCGCTTCGGATCCTTGCTCTCCTCGCTGAACACGACCGAGGACTCGAACCCGACGAAGCCGGTGGTGGCGAGGACCAGCAGCGCGCCGACACCGGGCACGAACAGGTTCTCTGGCGCGAGGGCGGCGAAGCTGACCCCACCGTCGGCCGGGTGGGTGAGCTGGCCCAGGTCGAAGACGAGGATCACCGCGATCTCGGCGATCAGCAGCGCCGCCAGTACCAGGCCGTTGATGTCCACGCGGAGCACGCCGAGCACCGCGACCAGCGCCCAGGCGACCAGGGCCACCACCCACCAGGCCGGGGTGATGCCGAAGAAGCGGTCCAGCACCGGCTCCGCCGCGACGCCGATCGTGCCGTAGAGCCCTACCTGGAGCGCGTTGTACGCGATCAGCGCCACCCAGGCGGCGCCGACCCCGGCCGGCCGCCCCAGGCCACGGGAGATGTACGCGTAGAAGGCGCCGGCATTGGCCAGGCGGCGGGCCATCGCCACGTAGCCCACCGAGAAGAGGGCCAGCACCGCGGCGACCACCAGGAAGGCCAGCGGGATGCCGGTCACCCCGATGACGCCGTAGCCGGTGGTGACCACGCCGGCCACCACGGTCAGCGGCGCGGCGGCGGAGAGCACGAAGAAGATCACGGAGGGGACGCCGAGGCGGCCCCGGGCCAGTGCCTCGGAGACGTTGCTCGGTCGTTCGGCGGTCGCTGTGGGGGGCATCTGCTACTCCGATTCCGGGGAAGGGGTGGGGGTGCCGGGATTCCGGGAGAAGCGGGTGGTGGGGGTGCCGGGTCAGGGGACGCCGCGCAGCACCGCCGCGCCGACCGCGGCCTCGGTGTGCGCGACCAGTTCCTTCAGCGGCGCGGGCAGCGCCGGGATGAGCACGTGGAGCCGGTGGTGTGCCCGCGGTCCGGCGCTCCACAGCACCTCGCGGGAGAGGCCGGCGGCGACCAGCAGGCCGAGCAGCAGCCCGTCCGGGACGCTCGGCGGCTCGGGTCGGTCGAGCAGGGCGCGCAGCCGGGTCGCCGGCCAGGCCACCGTGTTCAGGTCGACCGGCAGGTAGGTGACGGCGACGCGCAGCAGGCGCCGGCTCTCCTGGCGGCGCAGCACGCCGGCCCGGGCCAGCCGCTCCCCCACCGACGTCGTCGAGGTCTGGGCGAGGAAGCTCAGCCAGGTGCGCAGCTCCTGATGCTGCGGCTCGCCGACCAGTTGGTCGAGCACGGTGTGCGCGAGCGCGTCGGCCGGTGGGCGCCGGTCGACCACGGTGACCCGCCCGCCCGCCACCATCACGTGTCCGCGCAGGAGGAGTTCGCCGAGCAGCCCCGCGGCGAGGCCGATGCCGGTCGCGGCCGGGTGCAGCTTCGCCCTGCCCCGGCTGTCGTTGTGGGCGATCAGGAAGAACTCGTCGGCGGTGAGCAAACGGTCCTCCCGGGCGGGTGTCCACTGTGATCCGAGACCGGGAAAGGATGCACCCCGGGCATCCACTTTGCAACTCCCACTTTTGAAAGTTGCACTCCGTACTCGCGCGACCTGCGGATCTTGCCGTGGCAGACTCGCACGGTGACCGCCTCCCCCACCGTCCGCCGCCGCCGCATCGCCCGTGAACTCCGCCAGCTGCGCGAACGGGCGGGCATGACCCTCGATGTCGCCGCCCGCCAGCTCGACATGTCGAAGAGCAACCTGTCCCGGATCGAGAACGCGCAGATCGGAATCAAGCCGAGGGACGTCCGCGCCGCGCTCGCGCTCTACCAGGTGACCGGCGCCGACGCCGAGGCGCTCATCGAGATCGCCCGCGCCGCACAGCAGCGCGGCTGGTGGCAGAACTACAGCGACGTGCTGCCCGAGTGGTTCGAGTTCTACGTCGGGCTGGAGGCCGAGGCGGCCGAACTGCGCACGTACGAGGCCGAGTCGGTGCCCGGGCTGCTGCAGACCGAGGCGTACGCCCGGGAGATCTACCGCCGGACGGCCGGCGAGGAGGGCCTGGAACGCAAGGTGGCCGCCCGGCTGCACCGGCAGAACGTGCTGCGCCGGGAGAACCCGGTGCGGCTGTCGGTGGTGCTGAACGAGGCCGTTCTGCTGCGCCCGGTCGGTGGACCGGTCGTGATGGCCGAGCAGTTGGTCCACATGAGCAAAGCAGCGCAACTACCCAACGTGACGATCCAGGTACTTCCCTTCACCGCCGGCGGGCACCCGGCGATGAGCACCCCGTACGTCATCCTGAACTTCCCCGACGCCGCCGACGCGTCCGTGGTCTACCTGGACAACCTCACGTTGGGGCTGGCCTTGGAGGAGGCCGACCACGTACGCGGGTATAGCCTGCTGCACGAGGAGCTGTGTCGGATGGCACTGGATCCGGCGGCCTCGTTGGCCCGTGTGGCGGAGGCTGCTCGTAACTTTGCGTGACCGTGCGGGACGCGGCGCGCCGGCCCAGACGGGGGAACCGCGAATGACCGCGCTCGACCTGACCCGGGTGCCCTGGCGCACCAGCACCCGCAGCAGCGGCAACGGCAACTGCGTGGAGGTCGGCGCGGCCGCCGGTCGGATCGCCGTGCGGGACAGCAAGGACCGGCCCGGCCCGGTGCTGGTCTTCGCGCCGTCGGCCTGGCGCGCCTTCGTCGCCGGCATCGACGGGGTACGCCCCGACTGATCCCCGCCGGAGCCGGTGCGAGACTGGGCCGTGCTCTCGGACGTACACCTGGACCTGCCGGTGCGGTGCGCGCTGCCGGCGCTGGTCGCGGCGCTGCGCGCGGGCGGCGCCGCGGTCCTGGTGGCTCCGCCCGGCACCGGCAAGACCACCCTCGCTCCGCTGGCCGTGGCCGACCAGGTCGACGGGCGGGTGGTGATCGCCCAGCCCCGACGGGTGGCCGCGCGGGCGGCTGCCCGGCGGATGGCCGACCTGCTCGGCGAGCGGGTGGGCGGCCGGATCGGGTACGCGGTCCGGGGTGAGCGGCGGGTCGGCCCGGACACCCGGGTCGAGGTGGTGACCACGGGCCTGCTCGTCCGCCGCCTCCAGCACGATCCGGACCTGCCCGGCACCGGCGCCGTGCTGCTCGACGAGTGCCACGAGCGGCAACTCGACGCCGACCTCGCGCTCGCCTTCGCGGTGGAGGCGCGCGGTGCCCTCCGTCCCGACCTGTGGCTGCTGGCCATGTCGGCCACGCCGCAGGCGGACCGGTTCGCCGCGCTGCTCGGCGGGGCCGGCACCCCGGTGCCGATCGTGCGGGCCGAGTCGGCGCTGCACCCGGTGACCCGGATCTGGGCCCCGCCGCCCCGGCCGGTGACCGCGCCGGGGGCCGGCCCGGTCGACCGGGCCCTGCTCGACCACGTGGCGGCCACCGTCCGGCGGGCGCTGCGCGAGCGCGACGGCGACCTGCTGGTCTTCCTGCCCGGCGCGGGCGAGATCAACGCGGTCGCCGGCCGGCTGGCCGACCTGCGCGACACCGTGGCGGTGCTTCCGCTGCACGGCCGCCAGCGCGGCGCGGAGCAGGACGCGGCGCTGCGCGCACGACAGTCCTCGTCGGACACCGGAACGGACGCGACGGATCGGCGTCGGGTGGTGCTGGCGACCGCCATCGCCGAGACCAGCCTCACGGTGCCCGGGGTCCGGGTGGTGGTGGACGCCGGGCTGAGCCGGGTGGCCCGGATGGACCTGGCGCGGGGCCTCGGTGCCCTGGTCACCGTGCCGGTGGCCCGGGCGACGGCCACCCAGCGCGCGGGCCGGGCCGGCCGCGAGGCGCCCGGATACGTCTACCGGTGCTGGTCGGCTGCGACGCACGAGCGGCTGCCCGCCCAGCCGGAGCCGGAGATCGCCAGCGCGGACCTCACCGGCTTCGCCCTGGACCTGGCCGCCTGGGGCCACCCGGACGGCGTCGGGCTGGCGCTGCCCGATCCGCCGCCACCGGCCGCGATGGCGGTCGCCCGGGAGACCCTGACCGCGCTGGGCGCCGTCGACGCGGACGGCCGGGTCACCGGACGGGGGCAGGCGATCGCCGCGGCCGGCGCGCACCCCCGGCTGGCCCGGGCGCTGCTCGACGGCGCCGCCCGGGTCGGCGCCGACCGGGCCGCCGAGGTGGTCGCCGTGCTCGCCGAGGACACCGTCGCCGGCCCCGGCGACGATCTGACCGCCGCCTGGCGCCGGCTGCGCGCCGGCGACGATCCCGCCGCAACCGCCCGCTGGCGCGCCGAGGTACGTCGGTTGCGGGCCGCCCTGCCGGCAGCCGCCACGGGGACCGGTGCCAGCGGGCCGGACTCCACGGCGGACAGCGGGCGCGCCGTGCCGGTCGACGCGGCCGCGACCCGTCGGGCGGGCGCACCGGAGTCCGCCGGTGGCCGCGCCGGCCGGGACCGGCTCCCCGACGACCTGGCCGCCGGGCTGCTGGTCGGGCTGGCCCACCCGGAACGGCTGGCCCGGGCACGGCGTGCGGGCGGTTCGTCGTACCTGATGACCGGCGGCACCGCGGCGGAGCTGTCGCCCGGCTCGGGGCTGACCGGGACGGAGTGGCTCGCGGTGGCCGTCGCCGACCGCTCCCCCGGCGCGCCGACCGCCCGGATCCGGCTCGCCACTCCGCTGGACGAGGCCACCGCCCGGGAGGCGGGCGCGGCGCTGCTGCGCACCGAGCGGGAGGTCGGCTGGACCGGCGCGGACGTGGTGGCCCGCGAGGTGGTCCGGCTCGGTGCCGTCGAGCTGGCCGAGCGCCCGGTGGCCCGGCCCGACCCGGCCGAGGTCGGCGCGGCGCTGCTCACCGGGTTGCGCCGCAGCGGCCTGGGACTGCTGGAGTGGAACCCGGGGGCGCGGGCGCTGCGCGAGCGGCTGGCGTTCTGCCGGCAGGTGCTCGGCGACGAGTGGCCGGACGTCGGCGACGACGCGCTGCTCGCCGCCGCGCCGGTCTGGCTGGGCCCGGAGCTGGCCACCGCCCGACGCCGGGCCGACCTGGCCCGGGTCGACGTCGCCGCCGCGCTGCGCCGGCTGCTGCCCTGGGCGCAGGCCGCCCGGTTGGACGAGCTGGCGCCCGAGCGGCTCACCGTACCCAGCGGTTCCCGGATCCGGGTGGACTACGCCGATCCGGCGGCGCCCGTCCTGGCGGTGAAGCTCCAGGAGACCTTCGGCTGGCGGGAGGCGCCCCGGATCGCCCGCGGTCGGGTGCCGGTGCTGCTGCACCTGCTCTCGCCGGCCGGCCGGCCGGTCGCGGTCACCGCCGACCTGGCGTCCTTCTGGCGGGTGGGCTATCCGCAGGTCCGGGCCGAGCTGCGCGGCCGCTACCCGCGGCACCCCTGGCCGGAGGACCCGACCACCGCCGAGCCCACCCGGCGCGCCGCCCCGCGCCGGCGCTGAGAGGGCGGCCGCCGTCGGGCCGGCCCGACTCCGGGCTCACTCCTCGACGACGTCGGCGACGACCACTGTCACGTTGTCCGGGCCGCCGGCCCGCAGGGCCAGGTCGATCAGCTTGCGGGCGCACTCGGTCTGGTCCGGGTAACCCGCCAGCACCTCGGCGAGGGTGTCCGGACGGACCACGTTGGAGAGGCCGTCGCTGCACAGCAGCCAGCGGTCGCCGGCCCAGGGCACCATCGTCGCGTAGGTGGGGGAGACGTCATCGCCCTGAAGGGCCTGGGTGACCACGGCTCGCCGGGGATGGCTGCTGGCCTGGTCGGCGGTGATGACGCCCTGGTCGACCAGCATCTGCACGAAGGTGTCGTCCCGGGTGATCTGTTTGAGCACGCCCTCGCGGAAGAGGTAGGCACGGGAGTCGCCGATGTGGGCCAGCGCCAGGCAGCTGCCGGTACGGGCGAAGAGCAGGGCGGTCAGCGTGGTGCCCATGCCCTGCCGCTCCGGATCCTCGCTGACCGCCTGGCGGATCCGCACGGTCGCCTGCTCGATGCCGCTCTGTAGTGCGGCCACCAGGGCGTCCTCCGGGGTCTCCACGTCCAGCGGCGTCACCGCCTCGATGGCGATGGCGCTGGCCAGGTCGCCGGCCGCCATCCCGCCCATGCCGTCGGCGACGGCGACCAGCCAGGCGCCCGCGTGCAGGGCGTCCTGGTTCCCGCTGCGGATCAGCCCACGGTCGCTCGTTCCCACGGAACGCAGCTTCAGGGTCATGGGAGGCAGCCTGCCAGGCGGAGGGCGCAGTTGTCTCTAGGAGATCACGGCGACGTCGCGTGGCGCGGCGAATCTCACTGCCCGGGGGTGGCGTGCGCACCGGGGCGCCCATCCGCGGCCGCATCCAGTGGTGTCGATTGACAACGCCGCCGGCCGCTCGGTCGCGCCGAGCCAGGCCCGCGGTCGTCGCGGAACGCAGGCCCGCCGGTCCGGTGGCGGTGCGGCCCTATCGTGACGGCCATGGACGCCTACCTGTGGCTAACAGCCGCCGCGGCGGCGATCGTGGTGACCGTCCTGGTCGTGGTCGTGGTGCGGCGCCGGCGGCGGTCGGCGCCGGTCGGTCGGGAGGCCGCGCTGCAGGTCGCCCGGGCGGCGATCCGGCAGAACCAGCGGGAACAGCGGCGCCGGGCCCGCGGCACGATCCGGCGCGAGGGGTACGGCGGCGACAACAGTCTGGCGAGCAGCGCCGGCATCACCGAGTCGAGTTCCGGCGGCGCCGGGGGGATCTGACCGACGGCGCGGCGGCGGCCGCCCATCAACCATCGTCGCTGTAGCAACATGGCGGAATGACCGACGCGCAGACCCTGAGCGTCCGGCCCGGTGGGCCGGCCGACGCCCCCGCCATCCTGCGCCTCCTGGACGCGGCGACCGCCTGGCTGGTGACACAGGGCCGTACCGGGCAGTGGGGCACCGAGCCGGCCTCGGCGGACCCGCGCCGGGTCGCCCAGGCGGACACGTGGGCCAATTCCGACGGGCTCTGGCTGGCCGTGCTCGGCGACCGCCCGGTCGGCGCGCTGGTGGTCGGCACGGCCACCGAGTACGTCCCGGCCGCCACGGAGCCGGAGCTGTACGTGAACCTGCTGGTCACCGACCGGGCGTACGCCGGCCGAGCGATCGGGGGCCGGCTGCTCGCGCACGCCGCCGACCTGGCCCGCGAACGGGGCCTCGACCTGGTCCGGGTGGACTGCTACGCCGGCGGCGACGGCGCGCTGGTGCGCTGGTACGAGCGGCAGGGCTTCACCCGCACCGACCCGTTCACCGTCCGGCGCCCGGGCCGCGACCCGTGGCCCGGACAGGTCCTCGCCCGCCGGCTGCCCTGACGGCCAGGCCGCCACGACTGCTGGCGTGGCTCAGCCGATCTCCTCGTCGACGAAGCACCAGCGCCAGGACTCCCCCGGCTCGACCGAGCGCATCACCGGGTGCCCGGTCTGCTCGAAGTGCTTCGTCGCGTGCCGGTTCGGCGAGGAGTCGCAGCAGCCGACGTGCCCACAGGTCAGGCACGCCCGCAGGTGCACCCAGTCGGCCGTGCCGACGGCCACGCAGTCCGGGCACTCCTGCGTCGCCCGCGGCTCGGCCGCACCGGCCCCGGTCAGGTGCTCGCAGCTCACTCGTCGCCCTCCCGTCGCAGCAATGATTCCTCCAGGTCCAGGTCACGATAGGCCCTCACCAGCACCTCCTCGGGGATCCGGCCGGAGTCGCGGGCGGCTCGGAACACCTCCCGCTCGGCGTCGATCATCTCCTGCCGCAGCCGACCGTACGCCTGGGAGGGGGTTTCCCGTTCGGCGCCGCCCAGGCGTTCCCAGGCCAGGTTGGTGCGGTCCTCCACCGCCCGGCGCAGCCGCTCGACCACCGGCTTGGGTGCGCTGTCGGCCAACTCCTCAAGGCGTTCCCGGGCCGCCCGGCTGGCCTGCTGCTGGACGCCGGCCGCGGAGAGGGCGTCCTGCACCGGGTCGTCCGGGGGCAGTGTGAGCCGCCGGGCCACCGTCGGCAGAGTCGCGCCCTGGCCGACCAGGGTGAACACGATCACCGCGAAGGCCAGCCAGATGAACAGGGCCCGGGGGTAGGGCGCGCCGTCGGCCAGGGTGAGGGGCAGGGCGAGCGCGGCGGCCAGCGTCACCACGCCGCGCATGCCGGCCCAGCCGACGATGATGGGGAACTTCACGGGCTTCGCGCCCTGGCGCCGGAGGCGCGGCACCAGCCGGGTCAGGTAGGTGGCCGGGAAGAGCCAGATGAAGCGGGTCAGGAAGACGACGCCGAGCACCGCCGCGGTGACCCCGACGATCCGGCCGGTCGGCTCGTCGAGGTCTTGCAGGACGTCCGGCAGTTGGAGCCCGACCAGCAGGAAGACCAGCCCTTCCAGCAGGAACCGGACCAGCCGCCAGACCGCGCCGACCTGGAGCCGGGACGCGGCCGACAGCAGCACCGGCAGGCGGTGGCCGAGCGCGAGGCCGGTGACCACGACCGCGACCACGCCGGACGCGTGGATCTCCTCGGCCGTGAACACCACCGCGAACGGGATGATGAGCGAGAGCGCGTTGTCCAGCAGCGGGTCGCTGATCCGCTTGTGCACGAACCCGAAGAGCACCGCGCCGAGCGCACCGACCAACAGTCCGCCGCCGGCGGACTGGACCACCTCGAGGGTCACCTCGCTCACACCCACCGCCGAGCCGACGGCCGCCAGGGTGGCCACCCGGAACAGCACCAGCGCGGTGGCGTCGTTCAGCAGACTCTCGCCCTCCAGGATGGTGACCACCCGACGGGGCAGCCCGATCCGCCGGGCCACCGCCGTCGCCGCGACGGCGTCCGGCGGGGCCACCACCGCGCCGAGGGCCAGGCACGCGGCGAACGGCACCTCCGGCAGCAGCAGGTGAAGGACCACGCCGACCACGACCGCGGTGAAGAGCACCAGGCCGACGGCGAGCAGCAGGATCGGACGCAGGTTGTGCCGGAACGCCGGCACGGACGTCTCCAGCGCGGCGACGTAGAGCAGCGGCGGCAGGATCCCGACCAGCACCAGCTCGGGTTCGAGCCGGAGGTGCGGGAAGCCGGGTACGAAGGAGAGCAGCAGACCCACCACCACCAGCACGATCGGCGCGAGCAGGCCGAGCTTGCGGGCCAGAGCCGCGCCGAGCGTCGCGATCGCCAGGAAGACGACGACCTCGAAGAGTCCCTCCATGGAACACGAGCCTAGGGGGCGCGCCCGGGATCGGCGATCAAGGGCGGAGCACGAGCCGACCGGTCACCCGCCGGCGTGGCGGCGGGACGCGGGCGGCGCGGCGGCGCGACCCGGTCAGCGGGCGGCGGGGCGGGGCGACCCGGTCAGCGGGCGGCGCGGCGGGGCGACCCGGTCAGCGGGCGGCGGGGCGGGGCGGCCCGCTCAGCGGGTGCGCAGCTTCGGCAGCACCTCGGCGCCGAACGTGTCGAGGAAGGCGCGTTGCTGCTGACCGACGTGGTGCAGGGCGATCTGGTCGAAGCCGAGCGTCAGGTACTCCTTCAGCCACCCGACGTGCCGGCCCAGGTCGGCCGAGACGTTGACGACCCGGGTCACCCGCTCCAACGGCACGTCGGCGGAGACCGCGTCGAAGAGCTCGGCGGTGTCCAGGTCCCAGCAGACCGGCGGGGCGAAGACGTTGCTGCGCCACTGGTCGTACGCCACGGCCTCCGCCTCGGCCTGGTCGGGGGCCCAGCTCAGGTGCACCTGGAGGTGCAGCGGCCCCCGGCCGCCGGCGTCCCGGTAGGCGTCGATCATCCGGCGGAGGTGCTCCACCGGCGCGTTCACGGTGATCAGCCCGTCCGCCCACTCGGCACACCAGCGGGCGGTGGGCACGCTGACCGCCGCGCCGATCAGCGCCGGTGGTTCCTCGGGCCGGGTCCACAGCCGCGCCCGGTCCACCCGTACCAGGCCGTCGTGGCTGACCTCCTCGCCGGCCAGCAGCGCGCGGATCACGTCGACGCACTCCCGCAGCCGGGCCGTCCGGACGTCCTTGCGCGGCCAGCCGTCGCCGGTGATGTGCTCGTTGCTCGCCTCGCCGGTGCCGAGGGCGGCCCAGAACCGGCCCGGGTACATGGCGGCGAGGGTGCCGATCGCCTGGGCGATGACGGCCGGGTGGTATCGCTGGCCGGGGGCGTTCACCACGCCGAACGGCAGCCCGGTGGCCTGGAGCGCGGCGCCGAGCCAGGACCAGGCGAAGCCGGAGTGGCCCTGGCGGGCGCTCCACGGGGAGAAGTGGTCCGAGGACATGGCGGCGTCGAAGCCGGCCCGCTCGGCGTGGACCACCGCGTCCAGCAGGGCGCGGGGGTGGATCTGCTCGTGGGACGCGTGGAAGCCAAACACCGTCATGGGTGCGTTCTCTACCCAGGACGGTGTCCGGCTAAAGCTCCGTCACTCGGCGTGCGATCCGGCCGGGCCGATCGGGCCGGCGCCCTCGCCGCCGACCCAGACGGTCTTGGTGTTGCAGAACTCCCGCATGCCCAGCGCCGACAGCTCGCGGCCGTAGCCCGAGTTCTTCACGCCGCCGAACGGCAGCTCGGGGAAGGACGTGGTCATGCCGTTGACGAAGACGTTGCCGGCGTCCAGGTCGGCGGCGAACCGCCGCTGCTCGTCCGGGTCCTGCGTCCAGGCGTTCGAGCCGAGGCCGTAGCTGGTGCCGTTGGCCACCTCGATCGCCTCGTCGTAGGACGACACCCGGAAGAGGCCGGCGACCGGGCCGAAGACCTCCTCGTGCCACATCCGCATCTCCGGCCTGAGGTCGGTGACCACGGTCGGCGGGTACCACCAGCCGTCCCGGTCCGGCTGCTCGCCGCCGACGAGCACCGTGGCGCCGTTGTCGATCGCGTCGCGGACCTGGGCCGTCACCTCGTCGCGCCCGCGTGCGGTGGCCAGTGGGCCCACGTCGGTCCGGTCGTCCATCGGATCGCCGACGCGCAGCGCCGCCATGTTCGCGGCGAACCGCTCGGCGAAGGCGTCGAACACGTCGGTGTGCACGATGAACCGCTTCGCCGCGATGCAGGACTGGCCGTTGTTCTGGCAGCGCGCGGTCGTGGCCACCTCGGCGGCGCGGTCCAGGTCGGCCGACGGCATCACCACGAACGGGTCGCTGCCGCCCAACTCCAGCACGGTCTTCTTCAGCTCCCGGCCGGCGATCTGGGCGATCGACCGGCCGGCCCCCTCGCTGCCGGTCAACGTCGCCGCCCGCACCCGCGGGTCACTGAGGATCTGGTCGACGGCGTCCGAGCCGACCAGGAGGGTGGTGAACGCCCCCTCGGGGAAGCCGGCGCGGCGGAACAGGTCCTCCAGCAGCAGGGCCGTCTGCGGCACGTTCGAGGCGTGCTTGAGCAGGCCGGTGTTGCCGGCCATCAGCGCCGGCGCGGCGAACCGCATCACCTGCCAGAGCGGGAAGTTCCACGGCATCACCGCGAGCACCGGCCCGATCGGCTGGTAGCGGATGAACGCCTGCGTGGCCTTCACCGACGCGGCGTCGGCCGGCTCGTCGGCGAGGAACTCGGCGGCGTGGGCGGCGTAGAACCGGGCGGCGGTGGCGCACTTGGTCACCTCGGCCTTCGCCGAGGCGTACGTCTTGCCCATCTCGGTGGTCATGATCCGCGCGATCTCGTCGCGCTCGGCGTCCAGCAGGTCGGCCGCCGCGTTCATCCACCCGGCCCGCTGGTAGACCGTGGTGCCGCGCAGCTGCCGGAACGCCTGGTCGGCCCGCCCGATCCCGGCGTCGATCTGCTCGGCGGGCATCACGTCGTACGTCTTGAGCACCTGTCCGGTGGCGGGGTTGGTGGTGGCGATGGACATCTCGTCCTCCTGTCACTCGAACAGTGAGTGCCGTACGCCCGGTTCCTCACGGCGGCGGGCGGCGCGGCGACGCTGGATGATCACCAGGTCGACCACGGCAACGATCGCGAGGATCGTGCAGACCACGCCCAGCCACGTCACGTCGGCCAGGAACGCCAGCACGGCGAAGATGACCATGATCACCAGTCCGAAGCTGGCGAGGGCGAGCCGGAGGTTCAGCGCGCTGTACGCGTGCCCGACCGTGCCACGGGCACGCCGGGGCTGCGATCTCGTCATTCCCCCGACCTACCCCCGGATGGGCGGGGTTAACCGGAACGAGGGGTCGGCGGCGGCACTTCGTCCCGGTCCGCGACGACCACCGACCCGGTCAGCCGATGTCGGCGAGCTTCGGCAGTAGCCGCTCGGCGACCTGCTCGGTGAACTCGACCGGGTGCCGGTCCGGGGTCACCTGGACCTCGGTCACGCCGAGCGCGGCGTAGTCCCGTGCCGCGGCGAGGAAGGCATCCGGCTCGTCCAGCGGCGGCACCCGCATCACCACGGTCTTCTCGATGCTGTCGTAGTCACGCCCCTCGGCCTCGCAGTGCGACCGGAGCACGTCGAGCTTGTGACGCAGCTCGTCGGTGCCGAAGAGGTTGCACGCGTCGGCGTACCGCGCGACCAGCAGCAGCGTCTTCTTCTCGCCGCCGCCGCCGATCATGATTGGTGGGCGGGGCCGGCGGATCGGGGCCGGCACGGAGAGGGTCTCGGCCAACCGGTAGTGCCGGCCCTCGAAGGGGCCGTTGTTCTCACTCCACATCTGGAGGCAGATCTGCAGCGTCTCCTCGAGCCGCTCGAACCGCTCGCCCACGGGCACCACCGGCACGCCGAGGCCACGCTGTTCCCGCTCGTACCAGGAGGCGCCGATGCCCAGGCGGGCGCGACCGTTGGAGAGCACGTCCAGGGTGGTGACGATCTTCGCCAGTAGTCCCGGGTACCGGTACATCACGCCGGTGACCAGCACGCCGAGCGTCATCCGCTCGGTCTGGCCGGCGACGTAGCCGAGCGTGGTGTACGCCTCCAGCATCGGCTCCTCGGCGGGTGCCACGGCCTCCATCTGGAAGTAGTGGTCCATGACGGTGAAGGAGGCGAACCCGGCCTGGTCGGCGATCCGCGCGGCCCGGGTCAGCGTGGGTGTGATCAGCTCCGGCTCCGACGGGGTGGTGAAGCTCCAGTAGTGCAGGCCCAGTTTCACAACCACACCCTCCCTCGCGGCGCGCGGACGTCGGCACCTCGTGCCAAGCCGCGCGGACATCGGCGACCTCGTGCCGAGCTTTCCATTTCGAGGACGCTCGAAGTCAAACCTCCACACCACGTCACCCGGACGACCGACAGTCGGCGCTGATAGCACACTCGCGCTGCGATGGCAGCGCTCTGCCGCATAGCCGACAGCAGCCACCCACCGCCGCCCGGTGGACGCATAGAGTGACCGCGCTGTCGCTCTGAGCTGCCGGACGGGGAGAGCATGCCTCGACGCTGGGTCGCCGCCGTCGCCTGCCTCGCGGCGCTCGTCGCGCTCGCCTGCGAGGGCGGCGGCGAGGGGGAGCCACGCCCCACCCGCGGCACCCCGCAGCCCGGCGGGTCCGGGGGCATCGCCGCCCTCGGCGACTCGATCACCACCGGGTTCGGCTCCTGCCTGGTGCTCACCTCGTGCGAGCGCAACTCCTGGTCCACCGGCGACGGGCTGCGGGTGGAGAGTCTCTACCGGCGGCTCCGCGACCGTGACCCGGCGATCCGCGGCCGTGCGCACAACCACGCCCGGCCGGGCGCCCGCGCGGCCGGGCTGGAGGAGCAGGCCCGGGCGGCGGTACGCGACGACGTCGACCACGTCACCGTGCTCATCGGCGCCAACGACGCCTGCCGCGGCGGAATCGAGGCGATGACGCCGGTAGCCGAGTTCCGGGCCGGGATCGACCGGGGGCTGCGCGCCCTCCGTGCCGGCCGCCCGAAGGCGCGGGTGCTCGTGGTCAGCGTCCCCGACCTATACCGGCTCTGGGAGGTGGGGCACGCCGACTCCCGGGCGGTCCGGGCGTGGCGGCGCGGCGTCTGTCCCGCGCTGCTCGCCGACGCGACGTCGACCGCGCCCGCGGACCGGGCCCGGCGCGCCGCCTTCCGCGATCGGATCACCGCCTACAACGCCCAACTGGTCGCCGCGTGCCGGGCGTACGGGTCGCGGTGCCGGCACGACGGCGGCGCGGTGCACCGGGTCCGGTTCACACTGGAGCTGGTGAACCCGCTGGACTGGTTCCACCCGAACGCGGCCGGGCAGGACCGGCTCGCCGAGGTGACGTGGCGGGCCTCCGGCTTCGCCGACTGACCCGCGCGGCCGTGCCGGGCGTCGTGCCGGGTGGACCCTAGCCGCCGGCCGGGGTGGGTCCCGGTCGCCCGGCCGGGGTGGACCCCGCTCGCCGGGCCGGGGTGGGTCCCGGTCGCCCGCCTCGGCCGGTCCGGCCGGGCCGCCCGCGGTCAGGAGCCGCGCGGGCCGGGGACGGTGGTGGTGCGCTGGCGGTAGAGCGCCCGGGAGCGCTCGGCGAGGTCCTTGGTGGCCGAGGAGTTGGCCCAGGTGCCGAGGATGATCGCGGCGCCGGGCACGAGCTTGGCGAAGACGCGCTTGGCGGCCCGCACGCCGGCCATCTGGGCGAGCCGGACGCCGAGCCGCAGCATCACCTTGCCCAACTGGCCCTGCCCACCCGTGCCGAACAGCGCGCCGGCCCGCTCCCGGCCGGCAGCGACCCCCAGGGCCAGCCGAGCGCTCTCGGCCACCTTGTGCACCCGCTGGAGGACGAGCAGGTCGGTCGCCCGGTCGGTGTGCAGCGGGTCGACGTCGTACGCCGCCGCGATGTGCAGCACCATCCGGGCCTGGGTCCACGCCAGCACGCCCACGTCGATCACCGCGCCGGGCAGCCCGGCGGCCCCGGAGACGGCGCCGGAGAGCCGCGCGCGGTTCACGAACTTGCGGATCACCTGCTCGGCCAGGGCGTCGGAGGAGGCACCCGGCTGCTCGGCCCGGGCCCGGCGGGCCCACTGCGCCGCCTCGGGCCCGAGCCGGCGCACCGCCTCCAGGGCGAGATGCTCCGGGGCGTACTGGGGATCGTCACGCATCCGGTCCCAGAGCGTCGCCGGCGGGGCCTCCGGCGCGTCCTGGGGTGCGGCCGCGGCCACCGCCGGTGGCTGCGGCGCGGGGGCGGGCGGCTGGCCGTCGGTGGGCACGGAATCGGTCACAGGTACTCCCGAGGGGTCGGCGCAGGCGGGTACGACGGTCCGGAGGGCGGTCAGCGGCGCTTCGACAGCCGCGTGGCGAGCCCTCGCAGCTTCTGCTGGGTGGCGGGCTTGGCGAGCTCGCGACGGCCGCGCTCGACGAGTTGCTGTCCCTTCGGTGAGCGCAGGAACGTGCTGAGCCGTTGCATCAGTGACATCTCGGTCCTCCTGTCGGTGATCCCTCACTCATGTGTACCTGGAACCGACAACGGATGTACCCGGGATGACCCAGCCGCAACCGTCCACTGTGGCCGGAAGACTACCTCCCGGTCGGCGCGATGGCGTCGACGACCTCGGTGGCCGCCCACTCGTGCTGGGCGTACGCCCACCCGAACGCCGACACCTGCACCGCCTGGGCGGCGTCGGTCAGCGGCATCTGCTGCCAGCCGGGGATCTGCTCCAGGGCCGTGAGGAACTGCCGGGTGGCGAACTCCGGCTCCATCAGGTCCCGCACGCTGCCCCAGCCACTGCTGGGCCGCTGCTGGAACAGCCCGACGGAGTCATGGTCCCAGCCGATGGCCTGGTGCGGGTAGTTCTGCGACTCGGGCAGCACGCCGCTCGCGTAGTTGAGCAGGGTGCTCTCCTGCATCGCGGTGGCCACCGCGATCACCAGCCCCCGGCGCGGCACGCCCATCTCGCGGCCGGTACGCACGATCGCCTCCGCGTTCTTCATCTGCACCCTGGTCAGTCCGGCCACCGGAGCCGGGTCCACCTGCCTGCGCTCCGGGCGCCGGTCACGCTTCGTGTCCGGCTCGGTGTCCGGGTCGGCGGCGGCACCGGTCGGCGCGGCCGACGGGGTCGCGGTCGGGGTGGCGACCTGGGCGGCCGGTGTCCGGTCCAGATCCCGGGTGGCGCCGCCCTGCTGCGCGCGCTGCGCCAGCTCGGAGCGGGCCGCGAGGGGATCGACCCGGGACACCACGCCCGCGGTCTCGTCGCTCGCCTGGGCGAACGTCGCCAGGCCCAGGCAGCAGACCACGCCGGCGGCGAGCGCCATCCGGGCCCGCCCCGGTGCGGCGACCAGCTCCCGGGCGGCGCGGAGCCGGTTCGGCCGGATCGACCGTTCGGGTGATGTCTGGTCAGCCGTACGGCCGGAGGGGTCGTCGGGGGCGTTCGGGTCGTCGAGGGTGCCGTCGTCACGCATCAGCCGAGGCTAGGCAGGCCCGCCCGCCAATTACCCTCGGTGATCTCGTGGTCCTCGCCACAGAATCGGGGTGGTCCCCCGGACAGCGGGTGCGCTGCGCCACGCCCAGCGGACAGACCTCGCGAACCAGCGAAACCACTCGATCCCCCGATACCGGTGCGAACGCTCCCGAAACCGGTCGTTCAACCAGGGTTCATATCGTGATCGTCAAACTGGCCCTTGCGACCCATTCCCCCATCAGCCGAACGGCCATCGTCGCCCTGACCGACCGACGGAATGGGGCGATTCGCCCGATCCTGATCCGGCACGCGGGAACCGGCCGCCCGGACAAGGAATGCGCCGGCATGGCGGGTACGTTGCCGGAACCGGGCGCCGCGCCACGCGACGGCGTCCCGCAGGCACATTCCAGGGAGGTCCGCACCGGTGCTCGACCCACACGAGCTCTATGAGCTCACCGACGATCTGCCCGACCTCGGCCAGCCGGTCCTGATCCAGGCCCTCACCGGCTTCGTCGACGCGGGCAACGCCAGCCGGTTGGCCCGCGAGCAACTGCTCACCTCGCTGGAGACCCGCCCGATCGCGACCTTCGACGTCGACCAGCTCTTCGACTACCGCTCCCGTCGTCCCGCGATGACCTTCGTCGAGGACCACTGGGAGTCGTACGACGCCCCCAAGCTCGAGCTGCACCTGCTCCACGACGACGACGAGACGCCGTTCCTGCTGCTCACCGGCCCCGAGCCGGATCTTCAGTGGGAGCGTTTCGTGGCCGCGGTCGCCGGTCTCGCCGCCCGGCTGGACGTCCGGCTCACCGTCGGGCTCAACTCCATTCCGATGGCGGTGCCGCACACCCGGCCGACCGGGGTGACCGCGCACGCCACCCGGCGCGAGCTGATCGCCGGCTACGAGCCGTGGCTGCAGCGGGTCCAGGTCCCCGCCGGCGTCGGGCACCTGCTCGAGTACCGGCTCGGCGAGCAGAACCGCGACGCGCTCGGCTTCGCCGCCCACGTGCCGCACTACGTGGCCCAGACCGAGTACCCGGCCGCGGCCGAGGTGCTGCTCGCCTCGGTGTCCCGCAGCACCGGGCTGCTGCTCCCCCGCGACGGGCTGCGCTCGGCGGCCGAGGTGGTCCGGGTCGAGATCGACCGCCAGGTCGCCCAGACCGAGGACGCCGCCGCGCTGGTCCAGGCGCTCGAGGAGCAGTACGACGCGTTCGCCCGCGGGCGGGGCGAGCGGAACCTGCTCGCGCCGGAGTCCGGGCCACTGCCCACCGCCGACGAGCTGGGCGCTGAGCTGGAGCGGTTCCTGGCCGAGCAGACCCGCCCCAACGACTCCCCCGGGAGCTGACTCGGGGTCCGGCACGGGCGCGACATCCCGGGGCCGGACCCGGCGTGCGGGCCGCCGATGCGGCAGGCTGGGGACATGCGCCTGGCGACCTGGAACGTGAACTCGGTGAAGGCCCGGCTCCCGCGGCTGCTCGACTGGCTCGCGGGCACCGCGCCGGACGTGGTCTGCCTGCAGGAGACCAAGTGCCCGGACGGCGCCTTCCCGGTGGCCAAGGTGGGCGAGCTGGGCTACACGGTGGCCAGCCACAGCGACGGCCGGTGGAACGGGGTGGCGCTGCTGTCCCGGGTCGGCCTGACCGACGTGACCGTCGGGTTCCCCGGCGAGCCGGGCTTTCCCCAGCCCGAGGCACGGGCCATCTCGGCCACCTGTGGCGGGCTCCGGGTGTGGTCGGTGTACGTGCCGAACGGCCGGACGCCGGACGACCCGCACTACGCGTACAAGCTGGCCTGGCTGGCCGCGTTGCGCGACGCGCTGGAGGAGGAGCTGACCGGCGGGTTGCCGCTGGTGGTCTGCGGTGACTTCAACGTCGCCCCGACCGACGCGGACGTGTGGGACCCGAAGGTCTTCACCCACTCCACCCACGTCACGCCGGCCGAGCGGGCCGCGCTGGGCGCGCTGCGCGACCTGGGGCTCAGCGACGTGGTGCCCACTCCGATGAAGGGGCCGCACCCGTTCACGTACTGGGACTACCGGGCCGGGATGTTCCACCAGAACAAGGGCATGCGGATCGACCTGGTCTACGCCTCCGCGGCGTTCCTCCGCGTGGTCAGCTCGGCGTACGTGGACCGCGAGGCGCGTAAGGGCAAGGGCCCGTCCGACCACGCACCGATCGTGGTCGACGCTGGCCTGGTCCCGGCCGTGGAGACGTTCTGAGCCGGCCGCCGCTGGTTAGGGTGGGGTCATGGCAGTCGTGAAGATCAACGCGATCGACGTCCCGCCCGGCGCCGGCGAGGAGCTGGAGAAGCGGTTCGCGGCCCGGGCCGGCGCGGTGGAGAACTCGCCCGGCTTCCTCGGGTTCGAGCTGCTCCGCCCGGTGGCCGGGGAGAACCGCTACTTCGTGTACACGAAGTGGGAGACGGAGGAGGCCTACCAGGCGTGGGCCGCCGGCCCGTCCCGGGCCGCGCACGCCGGTCAGCAGCAGCGCCCCGTCGCCTCCGGCGCCACCCTGCTCGAGTTCGAGGTGGTCCAACAGGTCCCCTGACCGCCTCAGCCACCCTCCCTCACCGCGTTGATCATGAGGTCTGCGGCATTCTCGATCTCCGGATCCGCCGCAAACCGCATGATCAACGCTGCAGTCCCGTGGGCAGGGGCCGGGGCGGCGGGGTCAGGGGGTGCGGGTGGTGGTCAGCGAGGCGAAGGCGATGACGTTGTCGAGGTAGCCGGTGCCGCCGCCGACGAAATTGCCACCGCAGGTGATGAGCCGTAGCCCCGGCGGCCCCTCGTGGCCGTAGATCCGGTCGGCCGGGAACTGGTCCTTCGGGAAGTGCTCCACCGAGTCGACCCGGAACGTCACCACCGACTTGTCGGCCCGGGTCACCTCGATCGTGTCGCCCGGCTTCAGCTTGCCCAGGTCGTAGAAGACCGACGGGCCGCTCTTGGTGTCGACGTGGCCCACGATCACCGCGGGCCCCGGCTCGCCGGGGACGGGACCCCGGTCGTACCAGCCGGTCTCGTTGTGCCGCTCCAGCGGCGGCACGGCGATCGAGCCGTCCCGGGCCTGGCCCACCGGCGCGACCGGCGCGGCCACGCCGATCGTCGGCACCGCGAGGCTCACCGGCCGGCTGGCCCGCACGGCGCCGCTGTCGCTGCTCGGCGGCCGGTCGCCGCCAGCCGCCCAGTCCAGCGGCCCGACCGTACGGCCCAGGCCGGCACCGGTGGCGAAGACGCCGGCCAGCACCAGCAGCACGGCTAGCGGCACCGTCCAGGGCGAGCGCCCCGGCCGCCGCTGGCGGTTGGCGGCCGGTCGACCGGCGGCGGGGCGGACCGGCGGCGCCGGCTGGGAGGTGACCATGTGGTCGATGGAGACCCGCCGGGCGACGGCCGAGCGGGCCGCCGCCGTGTGGGCGGCGGGGCGGGCGGCGGGGCGCGGGGCGGGCATCGGCGGGCTCAGCGGCGGACGGTCCGGGGCCGGCGCAGCGCGACGATGGCGACGACCAGGCCGGCGATGGTCAGCGCGATCCCGCCGGGCACCAGGAGCCCGCCGGTGAACCCGCCGGCGCTGCCGCCGAACCCGGTGGCCGGGCCTCGACTGGGCTTCACCGCCTTCACCACCTGGAGCATCGTCGAGGCGGTCTCGCCGTCGCGGCACTCCAGCTTGACCCGGTAGTTGCCGGGGCGGGTGCGCTCACGCACCATCGGCGTCGCGGTCAGCAGCCCACGCTGCGGCTGCACCTGCACCCGCCCGAACGCGTCGGACACCACGGTGGCGGGGATCGAGTTGTCCCGGCAGCTGGCCTTGAGGCCCACCAGGAAGCCCGGCTCCACGGTGCTCGGGCTGACCTCGACGAAGACGTCCACGACTGGGCCGGGCTGGCCGCCCACGCTGCTCGCCGGCTCCGGCGCCGGCGCGCCCGCCAGCGCCGTCCCGCTCGCCGGCTCGGCAGCGAACTCCGTCTCCCCGGCGAGGGCCGGTGACTCGGCGGCGGGTTGGCGGGCCGTCCAGTCGGTCGACGCCTCGTCGAGCGCGGGGGCGGCGGCGAGCAGCACGCCGGCGATGACGGCCGACAGCGTGAAGCCAGCGCGGGTCATTGCCACAATGCCCCCTCCCGACGCCGTTTCCGCCGTGCCGGGCAGCGGACCGCCCGGTCTGCCGTACGAGATGGATCCTCTCATCCCCGGTCGTACATCACATCCGATCCGACAGGATGGTCGCGTACGCTCGGATCGCTGTGACCTTCACCGACCACGACGCCCACGCCGCGCCACGCCCCCCGGCCCGGACGATCCGCACCTTCCACCCACGACGCGGGCGGATGACCGGCCGGCAGACCGACGCGCTGGGCCGGCTGTTTCCGGCGTACGGCCTCGACGTGCCGGACGGGCCCGGCGAGCCGATCGACCCGGCCGGCCTGTTCGGCCGGCCCGCCCCGGTGGTGCTGGAGATCGGCTCGGGCATGGGCGACACCACCGCCGCGATGGCCGCGGCCGACCCGGATCGAGATTATCTGGCGGTCGAAGTGCACACGCCGGGAATCGCCAACCTGCTCGACCTGGTAGAACGCCGTGACCTGCGCAACGTCCGGGTGGCCCGGGGCGACGCCCTGGAGCTGGTCCGTCGCCTACCGGAAGGGTCGCTCGACGCGGTGCACGTCTTCTTCCCGGACCCGTGGCCCAAGGCCCGCCACCACAAGCGGCGGCTGATCCAGCCGGCCCACGTGGCCCTGCTGCGCGACCGGCTGGCGCCCGGCGGCACCCTGCACTGCGCCACCGACTGGGCCGAGTACGCCGAGGCGATGCGGGAGACCCTCGACGCCGACCCGGAGCTGGTCAGCGCCCACGACGGCTACGCCCCGCGCCCGGCACACCGGCCGGTGACCAAGTTCGAGCGCCGGGCCCTGCATGCCGGCCGCCCGGTCGCGGATCTGATCTATCAGCGCCGGTAGGGTGCCCGCCCCTCCCCCGGCTGGCGCACGGCGCCATGATCCAGGCACCATTGACGGGCTATGACGCTCACCGCCGCGCTGCCCGCAACCGCCGACCCCGACACCCTCTACGACGCGTTCGCCAGCTGGGCGAAGGAGCGCGGCCTCGACCTCTACCCCCACCAGGAGGAGGCGGTCATCGAGATCGTCTCCGGCGCCAACGTGATCATGAACACGCCGACCGGCTCCGGCAAGAGCCTGGTCGCGATCGCGGCGCACTTCGCGGCCCTGGCCGACGACCGGACCACCTTCTACACCGCGCCGATCAAGGCCCTCGTCTCGGAGAAGTTCTTCGCGCTCTGCGAGGTCTTCGGCGCCGAGAACGTCGGCATGCTCACCGGCGACGCCAGCGTCAACGCGGACGCCCCGATCATCTGCTGCACCGCCGAGATCCTCGCCAACCTGGCGCTGCGGGAGGGGGCGCGGGCCGACGTCGGCCAGGTGGTCATGGACGAGTTCCACTTCTACGCCGAGCCGGACCGGGGCTGGGCCTGGCAGGTGCCGCTCATCGAGCTGCCCCAGGCGCAGTTCATCCTGATGTCTGCCACGCTCGGCGACACGACCCGGTTCGTCGATGACCTGACCCGGCGCACCGGCCGGCCGACCGCCGTCGTCCGCTCGGCCGAGCGGCCGGTCCCGCTGCTCTTCTCGTACGCGAGGACGCCGTTGCACGAGACGCTCGAGGAGTTGCTGGAGACCAAGCAGGCCCCGGTGTACGTCGTGCACTTCACCCAGGCCGCCGCGCTGGAGCGGGCGCAGGCGCTGATGAGCGTCAACGTCTGCACCCGGGCCGAGAAGGACATGATCGCGCAGGCGATCGGGAACTTCCGGTTCACCTCCGGCTTCGGCAAGACGCTGTCCCGGCTGGTCCGGCACGGCATCGGCGTGCACCACGCGGGCATGCTGCCCAAGTACCGCCGGCTGGTGGAGACCCTCGCCCAGGCCGGTCTGCTCAAGGTCATCTGCGGCACCGACACCCTCGGCGTCGGCATCAACGTGCCGATCCGCACGGTGCTCTTCACCGGCCTGTCGAAGTACGACGGGACCCGCACCCGGCTGCTCAAGGCCCGGGAGTTCCACCAGATCGCCGGGCGCGCCGGCCGGGCCGGCTTCGACACCATCGGCCGGGTGGTGGTGCAGGCGCCGGAGCACGTGATCGAGAACGAGAAGGCCCTCGCGAAGGCGGGCGACGACCCGAAGAAGCGGCGCAAGGTGGTCCGCAAGAAGCCGCCGGAGGGCTCGATCGGCTGGGGCCAGCCCACCTTCGACCGGCTGGTCGAGGCCGAGCCGGAGCCGCTCACCTCCAGCTTCCAGGTCAGCCACTCGATGCTGCTCAACGTCATCGGTCGGCCCGGGGACGCGTTCGGCGCCATGCGGCACCTGCTCACCGACAACCACGAGGACCGGGCCGCCCAGCGCCGGCACATCCGGCGGGCCATCGCCATCTACCGGGCGCTGCGCGCCGGCGGCGTGGTCGAGGAGCTGCCCGAGCCGGACGAGACCGGCCGGCGGGTCCGGCTCACCGTCGACCTCCAGCTGGACTTCGCCCTCAACCAGCCGCTGTCGCCGCTGGCCCTGGCCGCCATCGAGCTGCTCGACCGGGAGTCCCCGTCGTACGCCCTCGACGTGCTCTCGGTGATCGAGTCGATCCTCGACAACCCGCGTCAGGTGCTGTCCGCCCAGCAGTTCAAGGCCCGCGGCGAGGCGGTCGCCGCGATGAAGGCCGAGGGCATCGAGTACGAGGCCCGCCTGGAGCTGCTCGACGAGGTGACCTGGCCCAAGCCCCTCGCTGAGCTGCTGGAGGCCGCGTACGAGATGTACCGGCAGGGGCACCCGTGGGTGGCCGACCACCAGCTCGCCCCCAAGTCCGTCGTCCGGGACATGTACGAGCGGGCGATGACCTTCACCGAGTACGTGCAGTTCTACGGGCTGTCCCGCTCCGAGGGCCTGGTGCTGCGCTACCTCGCGGACGCGTACAAGACGCTGCGGCAGACCGTCCCCGAGGACGCCAAGACCGAGGAGCTGGTCGACCTCATCGAGTGGCTGGGCGAGCTGGTCCGGCAGGTGGACTCCAGCCTGATCGACGAGTGGGAACGGCTGCGCAACCCGTCCGACGTCGCGGAGGTCGCCTCGTCCCTGGACGACCGGCCGCCGGCGGTCACCCGCAACGCCCGGGCGTTCCGGGTGCTGGTCCGCAACGCGCTGTTCCGGCGGGTGGAGCTGGCCGCGCTGCGCCGCTGGGACCTGCTCGGCGAACTCGACGCCGGGGACGGTTGGGACGCCGACGCCTGGGCCGACGCGCTGGAGCCCTACTTCGAGTCGTACGACTCGATCGGCGTGGGGCCGGACGCGCGCGGGCCGGCGCTGCTCATGATCGAACAGGGTCGCGAGCGGTGGACGGTCCGGCAGATCCTGGACGACCCCGAGGGCGACCACGACTGGGGCATCAGCGCCGAGGTCGACCTGGCCGCCTCGGATGACGCGGGCGCCGCAGTCGTCCGGATCACGTCTGTCGGGCAGCTCTGACAGTTCTGTGAAAGGGGCCGTCCGGGATGCCCGGGCGGCCCCTTTCGTTCCCTGGGCGATGTCAGCCTCGTCGATTAGAATGTATGTACTAATCGAGTTGTTGACCTGGGAGGATGCTCGTGACTGCGCCCACCTCCACCGCACCCCTCACCCCCTACGCCACCCTCCTCGGGTTCACCCGCTACGTGGACCGCACCGGGCCGACCAAGGCGACTTTCGTCGGGGGCCTGCGCAAGCAGCGGGCGAGCCGGCACGGCTTCAACCCGCACGGCCAGTTCGTCAAGGCGCTCAAGGCCGACATCGCCTTCCACACCGGCGGCACCCACCTCGACCAGGTGGCCGACCAGGTCAAGCCGCGCTGGCGCCCGCTCTACCAGGCGCTCGTGCCGGGGGCGACCGCCTGGCTGCAGTCCCTCGGCGAGCCGACCTCGATCGACCTGGCCCAGACGCGCGACGCCCTCGCGATGCTCGGCGACCTGCCCGTCAAGATCAACCCCCACTTCGGCGTACGCCACGCCGACGGGCGCGTCGAGGCGGTCCGGCTGCACTTCGACGAGACCCCGCCGAGCGAGGAGGCGGTGCTCGCGACGCTGCACCTGATGGCCCGACACATGGACGCGGTGCTCCCGCACGCCGAGCCGGTGCTGGTCGACGTCCGGCGCGGCCAGGCGCACCGCACGCCCGACGGCGTCAAGCCCGAGCAGGTCGAGCGCTGGCTCGCCGGCGAAGCGGCCGCCTTCCGCGCCCTCTGGACCACCGCCGCCTGACCCGCCCCGCCTTCACCTCCGCGCCGATGCTCAAGATCCGCGCAATATCCGGGTAGTTGCTGCCTCCGCCGCTCTGGAAGCGACATCTTCCCGGATGTTGCGCGGATCTTGCCGTTGTGCGAGGCGCAGTGGTTATCCACAGGGTCAGCGCGTGGGCACGAGAGTCGTGGACTGGATCGTGGTGCACGTGACCGCAAAGCGCCTCAGGGAGGACTTCGACGGCGTCGTGGCCGAGCTGCGACGTGCACTGAACCGGCGCACCCGATGATCGCGGCTGAGTACGTCAAGATCCGCGCAACTTCAGGGGAAGTGCTGCCTCGTCATCGCAGCAGGCAGCATCTTCGGTGAAGTTGCGCGGATCTTGACGGTGTTGCGTAGGGCGTGCGGGTGGGTCAGGCGGCCAGGTACTTCTGGAGGTCGTCGAGGATCTTGTTGGCGGCGCCGACGCCGATGCCGGTCATCCAGACCTCGTCCGAGACCACGTACGACTTGTTCGCCTTGACGGCGGAGAGGCCCTTCCAGAGCGTGCCGCCGGTGACCTTGGTCTGCTCCGCGGCGGCCTTCTCGCCGTAGGCGGTCACGAAGATGACGTCGCCGTCCACCTCGTTGACCCGCTCCGGGCTGACCACGTCGAAGCGCTTGTCCTCCTTGTTGGCGAGCTGCTGCCGCTCGGGCCGGCCGAGGCCGGTGTCGCCCAGGACGATGCCGGAGAACGAGTCGGGGCCGTACACCCGGATCGCGCCCGGCAGGAAGCGGACGATGGAGATCTTGCGGTTGGCGGCGTCGCCCAGCTTCGTGCCGAACTCCTTGGCCCGGGTCTCGTACGTGGCGAGCAGGTCCTTGGCCTCCTGCTCCTTGCCGAGCGCCTTGCCGTCGAGCAGGAAGTTCTCCTTCCAGGTGATGCCCACCTTCTCGGTGAACACCGTCGGCGCGATGGCGGACAGCTCGTCGTAGAACTTCTCCTGGCGGAACTTGCTGCCCAGGATCAGGTCGGGCTTGAGCGCGTTGATCGCCTCGATGTCGGGCTCGGCGAGGACCCCGACCTCCTTGATGCTGGCGAGCTTGTCCGCGCCGAAGTAGGTCGGCCAGCTCTTCGCCTCGCCGGCGGTGGCGGCGCCGACCGGCGTGACGCCGAGGGAGAGCGCGGTGTCGATCTTGTCGGTGTCGAGGACGACGACCCGCTGGGGGTGAGCCGGGACGTTGGTGGTGCCCATGGCGTGGGTGATCTCCCGGGTCTCCCCGCCGGTGGTGCCGGCGACCGGGTCGCTCTCACCGCAGGCGGTGAGTCCGACGCCGAGGGCGGCGGCCGCGGCGAGAACTGCGACGAGACGACGCATCAGTTTCCTTCCGAAGGGTACGAGCCGGCGAAGGCGTTCTCGCCGGCGGTTGGTGCGGCACCGGAAGCGGTGCCGGAGTCGGTGGCCCCGGACGAGCCGGCAGCCGAGGAAGCGGCACCGGACGAACCGACGGCGACGGCATCGGCGGCGGAAGGCCCGGCAGCCGCGCCGGGCGAGCCGGCGGCGGCATCGGTGCCGGAGGGCTCGGCGGTGGCGCGGGACGCCAGGGTGGGGCTGCTGAGCGCGGGCACCACCAGCGGCGCCCCGGTCACCGGGCAGGGCACGACGACGCAGTCGAGCCCGAAGACGTCACGGACCAGGTCCGCGGTGAGGATCTCGCGCGGCGGCCCGGCCGCCACCACGGCGCCGGCCCGCATCGCGACCAGGTGGTCGGCGTACCGGGCGGCCTGGTTGAGGTCGTGCAGCACGGCGACGACGGTGCGCCCCCGCTCGGTGCGCAGCCGGTGCAGCAGGTCCAGCACCTCCACCTGGTGCGCCAGGTCGAGGAAGGTGGTCGGCTCGTCCAGCAGCAGCGCCTCGGTGTCCTGAGCCAGCGTCATGGCGATCCAGACCCGCTGCCGCTGGCCGCCGGAGAGGGTGTCCACCGGCCGGTCGGCGAGGCCGGCGACGTCCGCCAGCTCCATCGCCCGGTCCACCGCAGCGCTGTCCTGCTCCGACCACTGTCGCCACCAGCGCTGGTACGGCTGGCGCCCGCGCCCCACCAGGTCGGCGACCGTGACGCCCTCGGGGACCAGCGGGCTCTGCGGCAGGACGGCGAGCCGGCGGGCCACCTCCCGGGTCGGCAGCTCCCGGATGGCGGCGCCGTCCAGCAGCACGGTCCCGCGACGCGGGCTGAGCAGCCGGGCCATGGTCCGCAGCAGGGTGGACTTGCCGCAGGCGTTCGGCCCGACGATCACGGTGAACGCGTCGGCGGGCAGGTCGAGCTCCAGCCCGTCCAGCACGGTCCGCTCGTCGTAGCCGGCGACCAGGTCGCGGGTGGAGAGCATCACGCCTCCTCGGAGGGGTCGACGGAAGGGTGGACGGCGGCGGTGGTCACGAGGACTTCCGCCGGCCGCGCAGCAGCAGGTACATCAGGTAAGGGCCGCCGATGGCGGCGGTCAGCACGCCCGCCGGCAGCTGGGTGGGCGCGAAGAGCCGCCGCCCGGCCAGGTCGGCGAGCACCAGCAGCAGGGCGCCGAGCAGCGCGGCGCAGAGCAGAGGCGGCCGCTCGGACCGGACCAGCCGCCGGGCCACCTGCGGCGCGACCAGGGCGACGAAGTCGACCGCGCCGACCTGGGCGGTGACCATCGCGGCGACGAGCACGCCGGTGCCGGCGAGCCCGATCCGGCGGGCCACCGGGCGCAGACCGATCCCGCGGGCGGTGTCGTCGTCGAGTGCGGTGCTGTTCAGCGCCCAGCCGGCCCAGAGCAGCACCGGCAGCAGCACCAGCAGCGTGCCGGCGATCCAGACGGTCTCCGTCCAGCCCTTGCCGGCGAGGGTGCCGATCAGCCAGATCTGCGCCCGCAGCCCGTCGATCGGGTCGGCGGTGAGCATGACCACCTCGGTGAGCGCCCGCAGGGCGAAGGCGACCGCCACGCCGGCCAGCACGAACCGCTGCGCGGCCAGCCCGTGCCGGGCGCCGAGGGCGAACAGCAGCGCCGCGGCGAGCAGCCCACCGGCCAGCGCCGCCGGCCCGACCACCACCGCGGCGACGCCGCTGGTCAGGGCCACCGTGGCGGCGAGGCCGGCGCCCTGGGTGATGCCGATGACGTCCGGGCTGGCGAGTGGGTTGCGGGCCACGCTCTGGATCAGCGTGCCGGCCACGCCGAACGCCGCGCCGGCCACCGCGGCCAGCACGAGCCGCGGCAGTCGCAGGTCGAGGACGACCAGGTCGTACGGGGTGCCGGCGCCGGAGAGCGACCGCAGCACGTCGGCCGCCGCGACGTACGGGGTGCCGAGCGACAGGCTGAGCACGGCGGCCGCCAGGAGCAGCACGGTCAGGACCGTGGCGACCAGCACCGAGCGGCGCCGGATCTGCACGCTGGCCGACCCGACCCGCAGCAGCGAGCGGCCGGGCAGCCGGGCGGTGCCGGCGCGGGACGTGGCGGCCACCGGAGCGACGGGCCCCGGGGCGCCAGGCACGCCGCCGGGGACGTCGGGGCGGTCGGCGGCGGTGACGCGGTCGCGGCTGGGGGCGCTCACGCGGTCACTACCCGGGCGCGGCGGACCAGGAAGGCGAGCAGCGGCGCGCCGATCAGCGCGGTCACGATGCCGGCGGGAATCTCGCCGGGTGGGGCGACCAGCCGGCCGACGATGTCGGCGGCGAGCAGCAGCGCCGGCCCGAGCAGCGCGGAGACGGCGAGCGTCCACCGGTGGTCGGCGCCGACCAGGGCCCGGGCGAGGTGCGGCACGGCCAGGCCGATGAACGCGATCGGCCCCGCGGCGGCGACCGCGGCCCCGGTCAGCAGCACCGCGGCGACGCCGCCGCCGAGGCGGACCAGGCCGATCCGGTGACCGAGCCCGCGGGCCACGTCGTCGCCGAGGGCGAGCGCGTCCAGGCCGCGGGCGACCAGGGCGGCGAGGGCGAGCCCGGCGAGCACGAACGGCAGGACCTGCACGGCGACCGACAGGTCTCGCCCGGTGAGCCCGCCGACCACCCAGAACCGGTACTCCTCGAAGGTGCGGGCGTCGATGCTGAGCAGCGCGTACACGACGGAGGCCAGGCTGGCGTCGAGCGCGGCGCCGACCAGCGCGAGGGTGACCGGGCTGGCCCCCTCCCGGGCCCGGGAGGCCACGGCGAAGACCAGCAGGCCGGCGAGGAGCGCGCCGCCGATGCCGAACCAGACGTAGCCGGCCAGCGTGCCGACGCCGAACACGGAGATGGCCAGCACCACGCCGAACGACGCGCCGGCGCTGATGCCGAGGATCCGCGGCTCGGCGAGCGGATTGCGGGTGAGGGCCTGGAAGAGCACCCCCGCCACCGCGAGCGCCAGGCCGACCGCGAGACCCAGGGCCGTACGCGGCAGGCGCAGCTCGCGGACGATCGTGCTCGCCTCGCCGCCGTCCGGCGCGACGAGGGCGTGCCACACCTGGTCCACGGGGAGCGGCCGGCTGCCGAGGGCGAAGCTGGCCAGCACGGTGAGCAGCAGCACCAGCGCGGCCACGAGGGTGACGGCGAGCCGGCGGCCACTGCGGGCGCTGCTGCTGCCGGTGGTGGCGGCCGGCCGGCTGAGGAGGGTGGTCACGAATCTCCTGCGGGTTCACGCTTAGGTTCGCCTTACCTTAGCCGACCCCTCCGCGGCGGCCGCCGCGGGCGGCGTCGATCGACCCTCGTTGACCTGGGCGGACAGCGGCGCGACCGCCGACGGCGGCCCCGGTCCGCCAGCGGCGCGGACCGCCGACGGCGGCCCAGGTCCGCCCCTAGGGTGAGGGAATGCGATTCGACCAGCACACGGTCGTCCTCCTGGTCCGCCCGTCGGACGCCCCCGAGCTGCCGCAGGACGCGCTCGACCGGTTGCAGGACGCGCACCTCGCCCACCAGGCGGGCCTGGTGGAACAGGGCCTCGTCCTCGCGGCCGGGCCGTTCGTCGACAGCGACGACGACCGGCTGCGCGGTTTCGTGGTGCTCTCCGTCCACCGCGACATGGCGCGGGAGCTGTACCACAACGACCCGGCGGTCCGGGCCGGGCGGCTGGAGGTGCGGGTGATGAGCTGGATGGTGCCCGAGGGCAACGTCCGGTTCGAGAGCGTGCCGATGCCGCGCTCGATGCTGGAGGCCGCGGCCGGCGACTGACCCGGCCCGCGACTGACGCGGCCCGCGACTGACGCGGCCCGCGACTGACGCGGCCCGCGAACTTTCCCGGCCCGCGACTGACCCGGCCGGCGACCGACGCGCCCGGCGACCGACCCGGGTCAGGCCGGCGTGCCGCTCCGCGGGCTCGGCACGGCCGCGTCGTCGACCTGGTGGTCGGCCCAGACGTACGTCTCGGGCAGCAGCTCGCCGACGGCGACGACGCGCATCGCGTCCATCGGCCCGACGATGACCCGGATCGACGGGAAGTAGTCCCGCAGGACCTGACGGCACCGACCGCACGGCGGGATCACCCCGCGTCCCTGGTCGCCCACCGCGACGATGGTCTCCAGGTCGCCGGCTCCCTGGGTGGCGGCCGCGCCGATCGCGACCAGCTCGGCGCACGGCCCGCCGGTGAAGTGGTAGACGTTCACGCCGGTGAAGACCCGACCGTCGGCGGTGCGGGCCGCGGCCGCGACGGTGTGGTTCTCGCTGCGGCAACGCAGCTTGGCGACCGCCGTGGCGGCCTGCACCAGCGCCCGGTCGGTGTCCCGCATCGTCATCGGCGTCCCCCTCGTCGACCTCGGTCGGCGGCAACTGTAGTCCGGTCGGACCCGCGCCCCGCCGCGCCACCGGGTGACCGCACCGCCGCCTCGCCGCCGGTTGACCCCACCGTGCCCCGCCACGCCACCGAAGCCTCGGCGGCACCCGCACCGGCCCGCGCCGGCCTCCACCTGCCTCCGCCGGGCGACCGCCGACCGATCGGCTCGGCGGTGGTCCGGGCGTGTGACCAGCGCGGCACGGCCGGTCGGTAACCCAGGGGCGGTCCGGCCCGCGCCTGCCTATCCTTGGCGACGACATGCAGAATCCAGCCGCACCCGCCGCGACGGACTCCGTCCGCGAGCTGCACCGCCGCCTCTCCCCCCTGATGTTCCGCGACCAGCGCCGCCTCCAGCGGCGGTTGGACGGCGCCTGGAAGCTGCGCGACCCGGAGCGACGGGCCTCGGCGCTGACCGAGATCACCGCCGAGATCGAGCGCGCCGAGCAGCGGCTGGCCGAGCGGCGCGCGGCGGTGCCGCTGGTCACCTACCCGGCCGGCCTGCCGGTGAGCGAGCGCAAGGACGAGATCGCCGCCGCCATCCGGGACCACCAGGTCGTGATTGTGGCCGGCGAGACCGGCTCCGGCAAGACCACCCAGCTGCCGAAGATCTGCCTGG
The DNA here is from genome assembly GCF_027497215.1 of Micromonospora sp. WMMD812. Lineage (NCBI taxonomy): Bacteria > Bacillati > Actinomycetota > Actinomycetes > Micromonosporales > Micromonosporaceae > Micromonospora > Micromonospora sp. WMMD812. The sequence continues at coordinate 2,428,695 of NZ_CP114904.1, forward strand.
AGCTGGGGCGCGGGGTGCACGGGCTGATCGGGCACACCCAGCCCCGGCGGCTGGCCGCCCGGACGGTCGCCGACCGGATCGCCGAGGAGCTCGGCACCGAGCTGGGCGACGTGGTGGGCTACAAGGTCCGCTTCACCGACCAGGTCGGTGACCGCAGCCTGGTCAAGCTGATGACCGACGGCATCCTGCTTGCCGAGCTGCAGACCGACCGGATGCTCCGCCAGTACGACACCCTGATCATCGATGAGGCGCACGAGCGCAGCCTCAACGTCGACTTCATCCTGGGCTACCTGAAGCAGCTGCTCCCCCGGCGCCCCGATCTCAAGGTGATCATCACCTCGGCGACGATTGAGACGGACCGGTTCGCCCGGCACTTCGCCGACGCCGAGGGCGACCCCGCGCCGATCATCGAGGTCTCCGGCCGGACCTACCCGGTGGAGGTGCGCTACCGGCCGCTCGTCGAGGTCACCGAGGCCGAGGACGACGGGGCGGACGAGGAGAACGTCCGGGACCAGATCCAGGCGATCGGCGACGCGGTCGAGGAGTTGGCGGCCGAGGGTCCCGGCGACATCCTGGTCTTCCTCAGCGGTGAGCGGGAGATCCGGGACACCGCCGACGCGCTGGGCCGGCTGGTGCAGTCCCGGCCGGCGCTGCGCGACACGGAGATCCTGCCGCTGTACGCCCGGCTCTCCGCCGCCGAGCAGCACCGGGTCTTCGCCCCGCACCGGGGGCGTCGGGTGGTGCTGGCGACCAACGTCGCGGAGACCTCGCTGACCGTGCCCGGCATCAAGTACGTGGTCGATCCGGGCACCGCCCGGATCTCGCGGTACAGCAACCGGCTCAAGGTGCAGCGGCTGCCGATCGAGCCGGTCTCCCAGGCGTCGGCCAACCAGCGCAAGGGGCGCTGCGGCCGCACCTCGGACGGCATCTGCATCCGCCTCTACGACGAGCAGGACTTCCTGTCCCGCCCCGAGTTCACCGACCCGGAGATCCTGCGCACCAACCTCGCCTCGGTCATCCTCCAGATGACCGCGATCGGGCTCGGCGACATCGCCGCGTTCCCGTTCATCGACCCGCCGGACCGGCGCAACATCACCGACGGCGTCAACCTGCTGCACGAGCTGGGCGGGCTCGACCCGGCCGAGACCGACCCGGCCAAGCGCCTCACCCCGCTGGGGCGCCGGCTGGCCCAGCTCCCGGTCGACCCCCGGCTGGCCCGGATGGTGGTCGAGGGCGAGCGCAACGGCTGCGCGACCGAGGTGACGGTGATCGCCGCCGCCCTGTCGATCCAGGATCCCCGGGAGCGGCCGGCCGACCGGCAGGCCCAGGCCGACCAGGCGCACGCCCGGTTCGCCGACCGGGAGTCGGACTTCGTCGCGCTGCTCAACCTGTGGCGTCACCTGCGCGAGCAGCAGCGGGAGCTGTCGTCCAGCGCCTTCCGGCGGATGTGCAAGGCCGAGTTCCTCAACTACCTGCGGGTGCGCGAGTGGCAGGACATCGTCAGCCAACTGCGGCAGGTGCTGCGTACCCCGGAACAGGGCGGCCCGGGGCGCGGCGGGCGGCCGGCGCGCGGCGCCGGCGCGGCCGCGGACGCCGGCGAGCGGCGCGGCGTCGGCGCGGACCTGCCGGAGGAGATCGACACCCCGCGGGTGCACCAGTCGCTGCTGGCCGGGCTGCTCTCGCACGTCGGCCTGAAGGACGCGCAGAAGAACGAGTACCTGGGCGCCCGGGGGGCGAGGTTCGCCCTCTTCCCCGGTTCCGCGCTGGCGAAGCGGCCGCCGCGTTGGGTGATGGCGGCCGAGCTGGTGGAGACCTCCCGGCTGTGGGGCCGGGTGAACGGCCGGGTCGAGCCGGAGTGGGTCGAGCCCCTGGCGCAGCACCTGGTCAAGCGCAGCTACAGCGAGCCGCACTGGGAGAAGAAGCAGGCGGCGGTGATGGCGTACGAGCGGGTCACCCTCTACGGCATCCCGCTGGTCACCTCCCGGAAGGTCAACTTCGGCCGGATCGACCCGGCGCTGTCCCGCGAGTTGTTCATCCGGCACGCGCTGGTGGAGGGCGACTGGCAGACCCACCACCAGTTCTGGGGCGACAACCAGCGACTGCTGGGCGAGATCGAGGAGCTGGAGCACCGGGCCCGCCGGCGGGACATCCTGGTCGACGACCAGACCATCTTCGACTTCTACGACCAGCGGATCCCGGCCGACGTGGTGTCCGGTCGGCACTTCGACGCGTGGTGGAAGAAGACCCGCCGGGAGAGCCCGGATCTGCTCACGTTCACCCGCGAGCTGCTCACCAACAGCGGCCGGGGCGGGGTGGCGGAGGCGGACTACCCCGACGAGTGGCGCGCCGACGGGGTGGCCCTGCCGCTGACGTACCGCTTCGAGCCGGGCACCACGACCGACGGGGTCACCGTGGACATCCCGCTGCCGCTGCTCAACCAGGTGCCGGCGGAGAGCTTCGACTGGCACGTGCCCGGGCTGCGCGAGGAGTTGGTCGTCGCGCTGATCCGCTCGCTGCCCAAGGCGGTGCGGCGCAACTTCGTCCCGGTGCCGGACTACGCCCGGGCCGCGATCGCCGCGATGCCGGCCGGCGAGGAGCCGCTGCTGGACGCGCTCACCCGGCAGCTGCGCCGGATGACCGGGGTCACCGTGCCCCGGGACGCCTGGGACGTGACGAAGCTGCCGCCGCACCTGCGGGTGACGTTCCGGGTGCTCGGCGAGGACGACCAGCCGGTCGCCGAGAGCAAGGACCTGCCGGCGCTGCAACGCCAGCTCAAGCAGGAGGTACGCCAGGTGGTGGCGGCCGCCGCGCCGGACGTGGCCCGCACCGGGTTGCGGGAGTGGAGCATCGGCGCCCTGCCGCGCACGATCGAGCAGGTCCGCGCCGGCTACGCGGTGACGGCGTACCCCGCGCTGGTCGACGAGGGCGCCACGGCCGGCGTACGGGTCTTCGACTCGGCCGCCGAGGCGGAGGCGGCGCACTGGGCGGGCACCCGGCGGTTGCTGCGGCTGACCGTGCCCTCCCCGGCGAAGTTCCTCCAGGGACGGCTGTCGAACGAGGCGAAGCTGGCGCTCAGCCGCAACCCGCACGGCGGGGTGCAGGCGCTGATCGAGGACGCCACCGGCGCGGCGATCGACAAGCTGATCGCCGACGCCGGGGGCCCGGCCTGGGACAGCGAGGGCTTCGCCGCGGTGCGCGAGCGGGTCCGGGCCGACCTGGTGGACACCGTGGTCGAGGTGATGGATCGGGCGCGCCGGGTGCTGGCCGCCGCGTACGCGGTGGAGCAGCGGCTCGGCCGGACGCAGAACCTGGCCGTGGTGGCCGCCCTGGCCGACATCCGCGCCCAGCTCTCCGGGCTGGTGCACGCCGGCTTCCTCACCGAGGCGGGCTACGCCCGCCTGCCCGACCTGCTGCGCTACCTGACCGCGATCGAGCGGCGGCTGGACCGGCTTCCGCAGAACCCGCAGCGCGACCGGCAGCAGCAGGACCGGGTCGCCGCGGTCCGCAAGGAGTACGACGACTTGCTGG